>CALHGQ010000193.1 GCA_938030175.1 uncultured bacterium
CCCCCCTCCAAATAACAACCCAAAAAGGGACCAGTTGAAGGTATATTTTATCCTTCTCCCCCCAAAAAAAGGAAATAAAAATACCAACATTAACATAGTCCCAGATATCTACCTCCCAAAAAGATTTCAACCCGAGTCGAAAATAGAGAGACATCTCCATAGATTAGATAAACGAACACGTGTACCATTACTGCTTGGGAGTATTCCAAGCATCACATGTTTTCATTACTCGGTGTCTGTTTAGGTGTAATGGAATCAGAACGGGGGTCGAGCTTTAACGGGGAGGAGACTAATGCAGTTACCTTGCTAGGAGGGATGTTCCATGGAAAGCCAGCTTTCCCATCCTGTCACCTAAGTGGAAGAGGAAAGAAGAGGAGAGAAAAAAAAATGACAATGACTACGGTACCGTACTGCCACTCTCCGACAGGCGCATCGCCGTCGACAGAAGCAACGGCACCAGGATCAGCGTAAAGATCGTCGACACCACAAGCCCGCCAACCACCACCGCCCCAAGACCGCGGTAGAGCTCCGAGCCGGAACCCGGCATCAGCACCAGCGGCAACATGCCCCCCACCGAAGTCAGCGTTCCCATCGCGATCGGGCGCACGCGGCTACGAACCGACGCAGCGATGCCGTTTGGAATGTCCATGCCATCGCGGCGCACGAAGTGCAGCGCCTGGTGCACGATCAGGATCGCGTTGTTCACCACGACCCCCGCGAGAATCACAAAGCCCAGGATCGTCAGCACGTCCAGGTTCTGTGTCGGCATGTACCGATCATTCGCGCTCCATGCGTGCACGATCGCGAGGCCAGCGAAGCCTCCGAGCGTCGCAAGCGGCACGCTCACCAAGATCACCACCGGATAGAGAAAGCTCTGGAAGAGGACGACCATCAGCAGGTAGACGATGCTGAGCGCCAGGAAGAGCGAGCTGGAGATCGTCCCGATGAAGCTGCCGTCCCCCAGGAGGGCCTCTTTGATGTCCGCCAGCTTGCCCGCCGATCCGGTGTAGCGAACCTCAATGTCCTGGCCCATGGCACCGCTCGCCCGCAGGTCCTGAATCACTCTATCAACCGTGTCGAGCGCCTCTTCCAAGGGGATGTCGGTGGGCGGCGTTAGCTCAAGCGAAATCGCGCGCTGGCGATCAACGCGTTTGATGCGATCGGCGGCGGTCACACGCTCCACCGATGCGACGCTCCCGATGTTCACAACCCGCCCGCTCGGCGTGGCGAGCGGCGACGCCAAGAGCGCAGGCACCGGATCTTCCCCCCGCGATGCGGGCGACAGGATCTTGAGGTCCTTGAGTTCGCCGCCCAATTCGAACTGACGCGGGACGATGAGCCCATCACCGCCGGCCTGCACCGCGAGCCCGAGATCCCGGCGCGAAAGGCCGGCTTCCCGAAGTCGCTCGTCATCCGGCAGGAAACGCAGCTCCGGCGAAGGGAGCGAGAAGTTCGCCGGATCAGGCTGCACCGCGTAGGGGCCAAACGCCCCCATGAGCTGCCCCATCAGCGCCCCCGCCGCAGGCACGATCGCGCTGAGCTCGCGCGCCGTCAGGTCGATGCTGATCGCCGAGCCCGTCGAGCCCCCGGTCTGGAAGAGCGGCAGCTGGAGCGCGAACGCGAACACGTCCGGCGCGATGCCGTCCCCGGTGGCCCACTGCAGAAGCGCCGCCGCATCGACGGCCTTCGTATCGTCCTCGGCGATCGCCCCGTGGAACATCTGGCCACCGATGCCCACAAGGAAGTAGTTCTCGATGGCAGGCGGCGTGATCTCCACCATACCGGCGGGCGTAAACGTCTGGATGGCATGGCGTTCGTCGGTCCCGGGATCGGGGGCGCCACGCACCACGGCTTCCACCTGGAACTGGTCGTCCGCCGCCTCCCAGAAGGGACGCATGCGGTCCTCCACGCGATCGCCAATCTCAGAGAGCTGATCGAGGTTGTACGCAGGCGGCGGAAAGAGAATGCCAAACGAGATGTTCCGGTTCCCCGTCGGGAGGTAGTCAAGGGGCGGCGCGAGCCACCGGATGCCAAAGATCGTGACCACCGCGAAGAGCGCGATGGCACCAAGCCTGCGCACCGGGTGGCTGCCCAGCCAAGCGACCAGGGAAGAGATCTTGCCTGCCAGGCCCCCACTCTCCTCAGCCGCCGACGCTGTCGCCACCTCCTTTCGCTCAGGCGCCTTCAGAAGCGCCGCGGCCGCCGACGGAATCACCAACACCGACACGATGAGGGAGAGCCCCACCGACGCCACGATCGCGAGCGCGATGTCCCGGAAGAGCTGCCCCGCCGCGTCCTCGATGAGCAGAATCGGCACGAACACCACGACCGTGGTTAAGGTCGACGCGAGCACGGCGCCCGCGACCTCCTCCGTACCGTCGATGGAGGCCTCGCGCACGCCCTTACCCATCTCTAGGTGACGAAAGATGTTCTCGATCACCACGATCGCGTTGTCCACCACCATGCCCACGGCGAAGGCCATGCCCGCCAAGGACACGATATTGACCGTGCGCCCCAGCAAGACGAGCACGACGACCGCCACGATGATCGAGATCGGGATGCTGAGTGCAACGATGCCCACCGTGCGGAAGGAGCGCAGGAAGAGCAGCAGAACCAGCGTCGCGATCGCCCCGCCGATCACGATGTTCCCGCGCACCAGCCCGATCGCCTGACGCACGTAGGTCGTCGCGTCAAAGGACTTCACGAGCTCCAGCGTCCCGTTCAGGCCGAGGCGCTTCGCCTCGAGATCAAGCAGTCCCTCGGGTGCGTTGAGCGCAGCCAGCTCGGCGTCGATCCCCGCCATCGAGTCGAGGAGGTTCTCCCCTGTCTCCAGCTGGAAGTTGAAGAAGGGCATCAGGTGCCCGCGGGACCGGACCCAGTCCGTGCGCTCCTTGAAGCTGACGGCCACCGTGGCTACGTCGCGCACCAGCACCGGCCCCGCCGCCGTATCCCGCAGGACTACGTCGAGGACGTCGTCTGGTTCGGCGAAGCGTCCCACCGCGCGGATCCGAATGTCGTTCTTGCCCTCGGGCAGCTTGCCGGCAGACCAGTTCCCGTTCTCCTCGCGCAGCCTCGACAGCAGCTCGGAGTAGGTCACGCCGCGGTTCGCAAGCTCTGTCGGATCGACAAGCACCTGCAGCTCGCGCTCTTGGGCGCCAAGGAAGCCGACCTCCGCGATTCCGTCGATGCGCTCGAGCCGTGGAACGATTCGGCGGTCCACGAAGTCCTTGAGCGAGGTCGGATCGAATTCGGGGTCAGTGGAGGAGAGCCCGACCCACGCGATGTAGTCGACGGAGTCCGGGTCCACCGAGACGACAAGCGGCTGGAGCACGCCTTCGGGGTAGCCGGGCACTTCGGCGAGCTTGAGGTCCACCTCGGTGCGGGCGTCCTCGATCGACGTGCCCGTGCGGAACTCGAGGCGCAGCTGCCCCTGGCCGGACTGACTCGTGGAGGTCATTTGCACGAGACCGGAGAGGTTCCCGAGCCGTTCCTCCTGGGGCTCGACCACGTCGGTCTCGATCTCTTGGGCGGACGCCCCCTCCCAGAACGTACTGATCGAGATGACCACCGAGTCCACCTCGGGCGTCATCTGAATCGGCACTCGAAGGGTCGCGATCAGACCAGCCAGTAACGCGAGAAGGATTCCAACGGAGACGGTGATGGGCTGAGCGACCGCTTGGCGAACGAGGTTCATCGACCGGCCCCTTGGGTCTCGCCGCCTGTTCCCACGGGCCCCTTGGGGCCGTCTGCCGCGAGGGGCGCAAACCGAGCGCTGACCGGCGTCCCCGGGAACAGCCGCTCGTTGCCCTCGACGATCACCGCGGCACCAGGAGCGAGCCCACCCTCGCTCATCTCGACGGCGACCTCGCGCCGGGTCTCGAAGAGAATTTTGATCGGAACCATCAGCGCGACGCCCGCCATGGCAGCGCCGCCCTCGTCACGGCCGCCAACGGTCATGACCGCCACCCCGGCGGGTCGATAAACCAGTGCGTCCTTCGGCACCATGAGCGTCGAAGTGCGCGCCCCCACCGGGATCCATCCCGATGCGCTCATTCCCGGCGATAGCTTCGCCGCGGCCTCCCCAGCGATCGACGCGACCAAGGGGAAGGTTCGAGTTCCCGGGTCCACCCGCGGCACGCTGCGCGCGTTCGTCGCGATGACCTCCCCCTTGGCGGCCCCGGCCCGGACTCCGATCTCACCGGTCCCGCCCGGCCCTTCGCCGAACACGAGCAAGCCCATGAAGCGCTCTGGCACGTCGAGCCACACCTCCAGCTGCCCCGTGGACAGAAGCCGCACCACGTCCGTCCCTGGCGAGACCCACTCACCCACTTCGACGTGGGTCTCCACAACGGTTCCGTCGAAGGGCGCACGCAGCGTCGCGTCCTCGATGCGTAGATTCCAAAGCCCCAACTCGGCCCCGAGGGCCTCCTCGCGCTTCTCTGCGGCGTCAACGCCCGCACGCAGACTGGTGACGAGCGTCCGCGCTCGACGCAGCTCTCGGGGGGAAACGGATTGGCTTCCCTTCTTTGCCGCGGCTTCGAGGGCCAAGAGATCCTGATCCGCATCATCGGCCTCCGCCGCAGCGATCGCCGCCGCAGCCCGCGCCTCTGCGAGGGAAGCCTCGACGCTTGCACGCTGGGCCAAGAGCCGCCTTGTGTCGATGGAAACGAGCGCGTCGCCCTTGCGCACAAAACCACCCGCGCGCACCGCGACGCTCAGGACCGCGCCCTCCTCGCGCGCCGCCAAGACCGCGTCAAAGGCAGCCCTGAGGCTCCCGGTCACGGACTCTCGAGCCTGCATCTCCCGCACCTCCGCGCGAACCGCTACGACGGGCGTCGGGGGCGGACCGGAGTCTTGGGGCGTGGGCCGCGCAAAGGCGGCGGGGCACACGATGACGAGTGCGGCTGCAATTCGAAGGCAGGGACGTAGCATGCCCGCATTGTGAACTGTCTCCGAACGAGGTGCTCACTCGAATGGAACGGACCCGCGTAAAAGTCCTCCGTTGGAACAGACACGCGGGGGCGGGCGCGCGCGGGCCGAGTCGCGAACGGATCCTAGGCGAAGCCGTAAGCGAGCACGAGCACGACGAGTGTGCCGACCATGGCGCGCACGACTTGCTCGGCGCGGAAGCGCGGATGGCGTGGCCGCTCAGTGGGAGCCAAGGTGGCGGTCGTTGAAGGAGCCATGGAACTAGAGGCTGTTGAGTCGCTTCACGACGGACTGGCTGCCCGAGGCCACCTCTTCGGTGCCTTCGTACAGAACGAGGTGCGGAACGCTACGGATCTGGAACTGGGCGCCCACGTCACTTGAACCGCGCGGCAGATCGATCTTGCGGACCTTGACGTCGTCGCGTGCGTTTGAGAGAGACTCCAACTGAGCCTGCATCGGTTGGCAGCTCGGTCACCAATCGGCGCCGAAGAGGAAGACCGTGTACCCACCCGCCGTGTCCGCGTGATCGACCAGGTTGACCGACTCGCCGTGGGAGATAACCGCGAACTTCGCCGGGTCGTTGACGGGCTGTGCAGAGCTTGACCCGGCGTACGGCGTAGGCGACTTCGACTTAGAAACGAGTGCCGCACCCAAGGCGAACACCCCCCCCAGGGCCACTACGGCCGTGATCTTCATCCACATGGGGGGAGAATCGACCGGCCGAGGAACCATTCTTCAGACGGAACGGAAATCCGGATCCGGGCGACAGGAATCGAGGCACTCGATAAGTGCAGAATGGGGCGATGCAACCTGCCAAGCCCCTCAGACGTCGAGTGCACTTTGTTCTCGATGTCGACCGTTTCGGTGACCGAACGAGCCGACTAGTGGACCAGGCGCTCATTGCGCTTATCGTTCTCAACGTACTCGCGGCGATCCTCCAGACGGACGCGTCGATCTACCAGCGGGCCCCACGGGCCTTTGAGCTCTTCGAGCTCGCCTCCATGGTCCTTTTTGGCCTGGAGTACGTCATGCGGGTCTGGTCGTGCGTCGAGAACCGCGACTTCCAAGCGCCGGTGAGCGGCCGCATTCGGTTCGCGCTGCAGCCCATGATGCTGCTCGACCTCCTCGTGCTCGTGATCCCCGTGTACCTGGACCTGCGCCCGCTTCGCATTCTGAGACTCCTGCGGTTGGGCCGCTACTCGCCGCGGCTGCGACTCTTCGCCCGCGTGATCCGGGACAAGCGCGATGAGCTCTGCGTGGGCCTCTTTGTGGCCGTCGTCCTGCTAGTGGCCTGCTCCACCGCGATGTACTACGTGGAGGGGCCGAATCAGCTCGGCTTCCAATCGATCCCGCAAACCATGTGGTGGGGTGTCACGACCCTCACGACGGTGGGCTACGGGGACGTCTCTCCCGTTACCGGCGGAGGGAAGATCTTGGGTGCCATGGTGGCCCTCCTTGGCGTCGGGGTTTTTGCGCTTCCTGCGGGCATCCTCGCGAATGGGTTCGCCGAAGCACTAGACCGAAATGAGACGGTTCCTGAGGGCGCTGACAGGTTGGCTGGCGACCCCCTCGGGGGCCCAGGAATAGACCCGGAGAGGGACTCAGAAGCCGTTTCTACGGCCTTGGGGCAGGGGGACCACCCGATCGAGCACAGAGAAGGAACCTGTCCGACCTGCGGTACGTCCCTTAGGGGGACGCCGGGGCCCTAAGGCCGCCCAAAGTGAGCCTTGATCGGCTCGCCCGCGGTGGGCTTTTCTCCCCCCAGCAGCGTAGGCTTAGGCGAATCGCCCCGCTGGTGATGCCCACAGGCCGCATTCTTCTTCGGGAGAATGCCGGGCCCAAACGGCTCCTTCCACGGATAACGCCTAGGCCCGGACCTTCACTCTCACTGCCTCTAACACAACTGGCTTGGCGCCTGGAATCCCCTTGGGGTTCACCGCTGGGCAAACTTCTGTCCCCGCAAGACCGCTGGTCTTCCGGGGCCAACCACCGAGACCTCAACTCAATCTCATGCTTCCGATTCTGACATCTCTCGCCCTCCTGGCGGCGCCCCAAGCTGTTGCGCCGGTGGGTAGCCTCCAACAACTCGAAATTCCAGCTGCGCCGGAAGGTCGCGTCTCTTTCCCCATCCAGCTGGATGGGGAAGTGACCAACCTCGTCCTGGAGCCCGCTACGGTCCGTGCGGCTGACTTCAAGCTGTTCGCGACCCGCCCAGACGGCTCGGTCATCGAGATGCCGGCGCCGGCGCCCAAGACTTGGCGCGGCCACATCGAGGGTCTTGAGGACACCATGGTCACCGCGTCCATCACCTCCGAGGGCCTCAGCGCCATCGTGACGGACTACTCCAGCGACCGAGAGTGGCAGGTGCAGCCCGCCGAGGGCTACCCCGCAGACGTCTAATCGGTGGCACGGGTCTCCGAGCTCGACGTGCCCATGGGCAACTGCGGAACGGCTAACCAGCCCCAGTTCTCGACGCCCCAGCTCAACGGAACGACCGCCGCACTCGGCACGGGCCTCCAGCTCGTCGAGATCGCCATGGACGCGGACTTCGAGTTCTACCAGCGCAACGGCAGCAGCATCACCGCGACCATCGATGACGTCGAGCGCATCATGAACCGCGTCGATGTCATCTACATCCGCGACGTGGACGTTCAGGTTCAAATCACCGCCCTGGTGATTCGCTCCAACAGCAACGACCCCTACACCTCCAGCGACGCTGGCACCCTCCTGGGGCAGTTCGACAACGAGTGGTCCAACAACTTCGTCGGCGTGCGCCGCGACGTGGCTCACCTCTTCACGGGCCGTAACGTCAACGGCGGCACGATCGGCATCGCCTTCCTCGGCGCGATCTGCAGCCTGCAGATCGGCTACGGCCTCTCCGAGTCGCGCTTCACGACGAACCTGGCCGCACGTACGGGCCTCACCGCCCACGAGCTTGGCCACAACTTCAACGCGCAGCACTGCGACGGTAACGGCGACTGCCGCATCATGTGCTCGGGCCTCGGTGGCTGTAACAACGACGTGTCGCAATTCGGTACGTCAACCGCCAACGGGATTCGCAACTACGCGATCAACCGCCCCTGCCTCCTCGACCTGGCACCGCCCCTTGCGCTTCCGGTCTTTGACGACGTCGAGAACGGTCTCAACCGTGACATCTGGATCAGCAACCAGGTGGCAGCAGCGAGCACCGCTGCTCTCAACGAGCCGTCCGGCACCCAGTCGATTGAGCTAAACGCCCGGAACAACCAGCCCGAGCGCGATGACGTCATCATCTCGAACTACATCCTCCTCGGCGGTCTCGCCGAGGCCGAGCTTAGCTTCATGTCGCAGCACCGCGGCGTGCCGAGCGGCGGCTTCCTGAAGGTCGACGTCTACGACGTCAACCGACGCTGGATCGAGATCGCACGCATCGTTTCGAACGGCGTGGATGAGACCACCTTCAGCCCGACCGCCGTGTCGATCCCCATGGACGGCCTCCACGACCAAGCCCAGATCCGCTTCTCCGCGGGTGTCAACGGCCTCACCGAGAACTGGTACATCGACAACATTACGGTCGACGACTCTTCCTGCGGCGGCGTGGTTCCGTACTGCGTGGCAGGCGCGAACTCGGTATCGAGTCTCGGCTCGAACCTTCTCTCCTTCGGCAGCACGAGCATCGTGGCCAACGACCTGCGGATCCTGGCGACGGCCATGCCGGCCAACAGCTTCGCCATCTGGCTCCACGCAGAGAACCAGATCCAGAACCCCCTGGGTGACGGATTCCTCTGCGTCACGGGCTCGCAGATCTTCCGCTATGCCGTCGTCCAGTCGGACATCTTTGGTGAGAACCTCCTGATCTTCGACCAGAACAACCTGGCTCCGGGCAGCGTCATCAACGTCGGTGACACCCAGAACTTCCAGGCCTGGTACCGCGACTCGATTGGCGCGGGCTTCAACCTGACGAACGCTCTCTCCGTCACGTTCTGCCCCTGATCGAAGGGAACGCTTGATGGGCGGCTAGCCCCAACTCGCGTCCGCTAAGAAAAGGCGCGCGCACCCGACAG
>CALHGQ010000194.1 GCA_938030175.1 uncultured bacterium
TTCGGCACGGTCTGGCAGCCCGGGTTCATGCCGACCGACTCGCAGGCGTCCGGGACACCGTTGAAGTCGGTGTCCAGCGCCGGGTTCGCAGCGATCTCGCACGGGTCGTGCTGGCCGTTCGCATTGCAGTCCACGAAGTCCAGGGGGAACACGTACGCAGCGCCGGTGAGGGGCAGGCTGGTCGTCCTCAAGAGTGCTCCCACGAGCACCGAATCCGAAGAGATCGCGCAGTCCACGCCGAACGCGTCGGTCGAGACTTGGCCGGGCGCTCGGAACGTGGTCTGGTAGCTCCAGGTAGAGGTCGACTGCGAGCGCTCGAAAACGTGGGCCGCGCCGCCGCCCGGAGCCGAGAACTCAGCGACCGCCACGCGTCCATCGCTGTAGCTCACCGCGCGCCCAAAGATCCCGTCCACGGTTGGGCTGGGTGAGGTCAGCTCTGCCTCAAGGATGACCGCTCCAAAGCCAAGGTCGCGGTAGACAAAGGCGCTTCCGCTGTCCGTTGCGCCGTTATCGACGCCCTCGGCGCCCACCACGAGGAACTCCCCCTCAAGGGAGACGGTGATCCCGTAGAAGTCGTAGGCCTCGGCCGTGGGCGGCGTCAGCTTCGTGTACCGCGTCCAGCTCGCGTTCGGTTGGCGCTCGAACATGTACACCGCGCCCGCTTGGTTCTCGACCGTGTCGTCGTAGACCGCGCCGACCGCGCAGTAGCCGCCGAATACAGCGACCGATGTGCCGAAGAATCCACCGGCGGAGCCCGCGTCAGGAAGGATCAAGTCCTCGAAGACCCAGGCGCCCCCTTGGAACTGCAGCGTGTGCGCGGCCCCTGCGTCGGAGCCGGCGACCGAGCTCTGAATCGAGCTGATCGCCATGGAGCCAGCGGCTACCGAAACGCTGTGGCCAAAGCGCGCGCCATCGGCGGGGACCGGGTCCTCTAGCGTCTGCGTCAGGTTCCAGGTGTTGCCCGTACGCACGTAGACGTACGTGCGGCCCGCGTTCGTGCGTCCTGCGAAGTCCTCAAAGGGCGCGCTCACGATGGCCGTGTTCCCATCGAGGTCCACGTCGTAGCCGAACGATGCGCCGCACTGGACGTTGGGGGACGTGAGCGTTGCGGCGATCTGCCAGGTGCCCCCGACCAGCTCGAAGATCGTGGCGGTGCCTGCTTCGCACCCCGCGCCCACCGTGGCCGTCGGAGCGCCGACCGCTGCGTACGAACCGCTAAAGGCCGTGGTCGAACCGAACTGGGCCTGAACGCCGGGGTTCGCGGCGACCAGCTCGGCCTCGCAGAACTGGGGTGCCGCGGTGGATGCCGTCGCGGCCGCGAGGCAGGTGAATCCGAAGCTGAGGCCGAGGGAGAGACGCCGGGGCAATGGGGGCATGGTCATGGGTGTGGTAGGCCAGTAGCGGCCAGGAATACCGTGTGCGGTGGGACGCTTGGGGGGCTGCGTCGGTCCAGATTCTCGCCATTCGAGGGGCCCGATGCTGGAGAACCCACGCAAGTTCGCGCAAATCTGACGGTCCCTTCCGCCGATCGGCTCTCACCCCATGAAGGATCCGTAACCCTCAACGTACGAGGGGAAGCGAAAGCGGTACCCGGTGGCCCTCAGGCGGCTCGAATCCACGCGTTTCCCCGCCCCTACGCTGCGGGATGGATCCTGGACCCGGCCGGTCGGGGCCGGGGCCCCCATGCGTGCCGCCAGCCATTCCAGCACCTCCCGCCGGTTCGAGGGCAGCGGATCCGAAACGCAAAGGACTTCGGGGAGCTCCTCCAACTCCAGCGCGTGGACAATCGCGCGCGCCGCGTCGAGCTGGTGGACCTGATTCATCCAGCGCACACCCGTCGCAGGGTAGGTGGCCTCGCCCCGCCGCACGGAGTCGAGGAGCCTCCTGCGGCTCGGTCCGTAGATACCCGAGAGCCGCAACGAGCACGAGGAGAACGCGCTGGCTTGGACGACGCGCTCGGCCTCCAGGAGACGCTGGCCCGCAAACCCGCCGGGCTCCGGCGGGGTCCTCTCATCCACCTCGCCCCCATCGCCTTCACCGTAGACGCCGGTGGAGGACACGAACAACAGGCGCAGCGTGGCGTTCGACGTCGGCAGCGCGCGAACGACGTTCGCGGCGCCTACTGGGTACGCCAACCGGTACGCCTCGTCGCTCCGTCCGCCGGCCGCCACCGCGTAGACGCAGGCATCCAACGAATCCGGAAGCCGCAGCGAGTCCGGCGTGGCGACATCACCGACGAGGGGCCGCACGCCCTCGGGGAGCACTCGTTCGCTGCGACGCAGGCCGAAGACCGTGTGCCCGCTCGAGACAAGGCGTTCCGCTACGTCCGAACCAAGGCGACCACAGCCAACGATGAGCACTCTCATGGGTGCAGGCTACATGGGTCCAGCGCCCGTCGGCAGACTCGCGCCTATTTCTGCGCGCCCGGAACTTCGAGCTGCTCCCCACCGTAGCCCAGCGCCTCTAGGTCGCGAATGGCCCCTCCATCCAACGGGCTCACCGCCCTTGAGACGCTTTCCTCGCCCAGCAGCGACACGAGCTCATCAAGCCTCGCGCCCATGCGCTTCGCCCTATCGGTTTCTACGGACAAGAGATCGTGCTTCTCCAGGGGATCCTCGTCCGTGTTGAAGAGGAAACGGCGCCCTTCGCGGCGCTGGGCGATGAACTTCCATGGGCCCTCGACCAGCGCTCTTTGGGGGCACCAAGTTTCCCCGTCCTCCACCTTGTAGCGTGAAGAGAGGTACAGCTCGCGGGGCGCCGGTGCGCTGGCGAGCGCTCCATCACTGACGCCAGCGAAAGTCCCCACGAGGGACGTCCCGTCCAGTCGCCGCGCCGGCAACTTGAGTCCGAATAGCTGCGCGACGGTGGGCACCACGTCGAGGACCGAGACGACGCCCGGGATCTCAACGCCCGCGGGCAGCGCACCGGGCGCGCTGAGGATCCACGGAACACTCACCATCTCTTCGTTGCAAAGCGTGTTGTGGCCCGTTCCCCCGTGCTGCATGAAACCTTCACCGTGGTCCGAGGTGAAGAGCACGCAGAGCCTGTCCCCGTGGGACTCCATAAACGGTTCCAACAGCAGGCGGATGCGCTCGTCGGCGTAGGTCACGTGGGCGTCGTAGGTTTCGATGAGCCTCTGCACCTCGGGGCCATCTTCGGGAAGGCCCCGCGCCTGGATCGTGGCGACATCGCGGATCGATCCCGTCACCCGACTTTCCTCCACGTCGCGATACAGCGACGCGAACGGCTCCGGCGGCGTGTACGGCATGTGTGGCGTCAGGAGGTGGACGTAGAGAAAGAGCGGCTTGCCGCCCTCCTTCAGCGCCTCGTTGATGTCACTGTGGGCCGACTCGATGGTCTGGCTCGCACGCCCCAGATCGAAGCGCCTCATGCGATAGTCGTCGAAGCCGCGCCCGACCCCGATGCGACGACTAGCGGCAGGGTTCTCCTGGTAGGCCATGGCGCGATACCCCGCCGCCTTGAACATCTCCGCCAGCATCGGAGGCCCCTCCCTGCCGACTTTTTGGGTCTGCAGGATGATCCCGTGCCGTTCTTGCCCGAGCCCGGTGAACAGCGACATCACCGACGACAGCGTCCAGCAGGTCTGGGAGAGAGCGCGCCGGGCGCGGATCCCGGTCTCGGCCAAGCGTTCGATGAACGGACTGGTCGGCCGGTCGTAGCCGTACGCGGACAGATGTTGGGCATGCAGCGAGTCTGCAACAACCATGATGAACACCCGACCGGCCAGGGCGCCGGTCAGTGCGTCATCGTCAGTGGTTTCTTCGGGCGGCGAACGGTGACACCCAAGGGCGAACGCAAGGAGCAGAGCAATGCAGGGCAGAGCGATCCAGGGCTGAGCGATGCAGAGCGGCGAAGCAGGGTGCCAAGCGGACAGGGGAAGCTGGTCGCGTTGTGGCATGTCCCCTATCGTGCGGCATGGTCTGGGCTATGTCCGCTGGAATCTCGCGCGCGGGGCCCGAATTGAGGCCGCTGTCGCGGGCCGGGCTTAGTCCAACATCGGACCTCGACGGCTGTCGCTACTCCGCGGCAGCCGCCATCGCGAGCATGGCATCCGCGATTGAATCCGCCTGGGCGTCGCTCGTGCAGGCCGGTGGCAGCGCGTAAACCACGTCGCCAAGGGGCCGGAGCAAGACCCCGTTCTCCTGGGCGACCTTGCGCAGCGCCTGTCCGCGGTTCGCCAAGTAGCCCGCGCTCGACGCCTCCAGGTCGAACGCCACCATCCCGCCGATCTGGCGCAGCCGATGGAGCGTTCCTGCCGAGTCATGGGCCGCGACGCGGTCAAAGATCCGCTTCCCGATGGCATCGAGCCGCCCGGGCACGTCCCGGTCGATCGTCAGCTTGAGGGACTCGACCGCCATCGCGCAGCCCACCGGATTGCCGGTGAAGGTGTGGCCGTGGAAGAGGGCTCGCGCGCGCTCTTCGCTCCAGAACGCGCGGTAGATGTCCTCGGTGGCGAGCGTCGCCGACAGGGGGAACATGCCGCCCGTGAGTCCCTTCGCGAGGCACAAGAGATCCGGGGTGACGTTAGCTCCCGTACACGAGAAGAGATCCCCCGTTCGGCCGAAGCCGGTCATGACTTCGTCTGCGATGAGGTAGAGCCCATGGGCGTCGCAGGCCGCCCGCGCCGCTTGGACCACCTCCGCGCCGTGCACGCGCATGCCCGCGGCGCCCTGCAGCCGCGGCTCCATGATGACGCCTGCGGCCCTCGGCCCGAGCTCTTCGACGGCCGCGGTAATCGCCGCACTCGTCGCCGGCACACGCCGCACTTCGAAGAGCATCGGTGCAAACGGAACAAAGAACGGATCGGGGTCCCCCACCGCCATCGCGCCGAACGTGTCCCCGTGGTAGCCGCCGTCAAGGGCCACAAAGACGCGTCGCTCAGGGTGTCCGTTCTGGAGGTGCGCCTGGATCGCCATCTTGAGGGCGACCTCCACCGCCGTCGAACCGTCGTCGCTGTAGAAGCAGCGCGCCAGTCCTGGCGGCACCACGGCGAGCAACGACTCGGCCAGCTCGATCGCTGGCTCGTGGGTGGCGCCCGCGAAGAGGACGTGATCGAGGCGCTCCATCTGACGGCGTGCGGCCTCCACGAGCCGCGGCTCACCGTGCCCATGGAGCGTCGCCCACCACGACGAGATTCCGTCGATGAGCGTCTCCCCCGAGGTCAGCGTCAAGGTCGCACCACTCGCAGACTCAATCGCAAGAGGGTCAGGCTCCGTGGCGGCTTGGGTGTAGGGATGCCAGACAGTTGCGCGGTCGCGTTCGACCCAGCGCTGGCTCTTCGAGAGTTCAGTCATCGAGTGCAGTACCAAGGGGGTGGCTCTCCAGCCACTCCGCAAGAGCTTCATGGGAGAGACGCGGAAGAACCGGAAGCTCGAAGAGCGCCGGTACGAGTGGGCGCAGGGTGGCCGCGTTCGCGGGATGGACGTCCCCAACGAGAACCAGTGCCTTGACGGTCAGGCCGCGGGCGCGCAAGGACTCCAGGGTGAGCAGCGTGTGGTTGAGAGTGCCGAGCGCAGAGCGAGCGACAAGGAGTATCTCGAAGGCGTCGCGGGCAGGTCGCTTGCGCGCGAGCCAGTCCGCCTGGGTCTCGTGGTCGTTGAGAGGAACGAGCAGGCCGCCCGCGAGCTCTACGACCAGGCGGCGGGGCGCGGCCCCACGCCGATGATCCCGAAGCGCGACTTCCAGCTCGTCAACGTCCACGGTCGCCCCTTCCTCGGCCGCGGCCGTGTGCGGTGACGCGGGTAGCTTGAACCAGTAGCGAGGCGGTGCGATTTCCCTCGGGACCTGCTCTCCTGCGGAGCCACAGGGGCCGGCAAGTCGCGAGACCTCGGAGGTATCGCTGTCGTCCCCCGTTTGAACGGGCTTCCAATAGCGTGCGTCGAGCGCGAGCGCCGCCGTTGCGCTGACGACCGTCTTGCCGATGTCCGTGTCGGTCCCGACGATCACCAGCGGGCGCGGGAGATCCGCCGGCCGCTCCCTTGGGGAGACGGCCACCTGATCTAGTTCCTGGAGCGCGATCCCAAGCTCCGTGACGCTGCCCTCGGAGTGGGTCGCTCGGCATACGACGCGGAGTCGAGCGGTCCCTTCTGGGACGGTCGGCGGGCGCACCGCCCGGACGTCGAATCCTCGCGCGAGCAGCGCGGCCTGGGCCTGCACCGCTCGATCCGCCGTTCCCAGGGGCACGGGGACAATCGCGGCGTCCGGGGGAGAGGCCCCGACCGCCAAGGCCACGGACCGCGCGTGCGATCGAAGCTGCTGGCGCGCCGCGTTGGCCCCAGCCACGACGTCGACGGCTGCGTCGAGGGCTCCGACTACCGCGGGGGAGACCGCCGTCGAAAACACGAACCCGCGGCCGCGGTGGACGATCAGATCGGACAGCGCCTTCGGCCCCACGATGCACCCCCCCGCCGCGCCCAACGCCTTACCGCCGGTCACGATGCGAACCAGCGGAGAGACCTCGAGCGCCGCGCAGCCGCCGCGCCCGTTCGGGCCGAGGACCCCCACGGCGTGGGCTTCGTCCACGATGAGACCCGCACGGTGCTCAGCGCAGAGCCGCTCCAGCCCACGGAGAGGCGCAAGGTCCCCGTCCATGCTAAAGACGGCTTCCGTGACCACGTACCGGCGCCGGGCACCTCGGGCGCCCGCCAAGAGGCGCGCTGCTTCCTCCACGTCGCCATGGGCATAGATTCGAACCGTCGCCCCGGAAAGGCGCATCGCGTCGATCAAGGAGGCGTGGTTCAGTTCATCGGAGACGATGACGTCGCCGCGGCCAGCGATCGCGGGCAACAGCGTGACGTTCGCCTGATAGCCCGAGGGCAAGAGCAGCGCGGACTCGGCACCCAGCCAGTCAGCCACCTTCTGCTCCACCGCGAGGCACTCCGGGGAACCGCCGCCGAGGAGACGCGACGCCCGTCCGCTGGCGCCGAAGCTCTCAAGAGCCCGGGTGGCACCCGCGACGATCGCCTTATTCGTGCTGAGCCCCAGATAGTCGTTCGACGTGAAGTCGACGGCCGGGACGAGGTTGGCTTCATCCTCCGTTTCGCCGGCCTCCAACGAACGACCCAGCCCGCGCGCCCTCCAGCGCTCGACTTCACTCGCCCACTCTGCCGCGTGATCGACAGCGCTCAGCCCGTCAGTCATCCCGCGGTCTGTGCGCGCGCTGCTGCGTTTGCCTTCGGCGTCAGGCCCAGCGTCTTGAAGAGCGCTGCGTCGGTCGCCGGCTCGGGATTGGGCGTCGTCAGAAGAGCGTCGCCCACGAAGACGGAGTTCGCCCCGGCGAGGAATGCGAGTGCCTGGGCCTCTTCGCTCATCTCGCGTCGACCCGCCGACAGCCGCACGGCGGCCTTGGGCATCAAGATGCGCGCGGCGGCCACGACCCGGACGACGTCGTCCCAGGGGAGCGGTTCGGTCTCCTCCAT
This sequence comes from uncultured bacterium, assembly GCA_938030175.1. GTDB lineage: Bacteria > Planctomycetota > UBA1135 > UBA1135 > Saltatorellus. Next base: position 7,440 of record CALHGQ010000194.1, read on the forward strand.
CGGCGTGCCGTCGACGGCAACGAGCACGTTGATCGGAACGCTCTCGGGGGCGGGGTCCAGCGACGCGAGCTCGGCCAGGAACGCCGCTCGGTCCTCCACGGACTCCCCCATCCCCAGGATGCCGCCGGAACAAACGCTCAGACCTGCGCGGCGAACCGAGTCCAGGGTCTCGAGCCGGTCGTCGTAGCCCCGCGTCGAGATCACGGCCTCGTAGTGCTCGCGGCTCGTATCGAGGTTGTGGTTGTAGTAGTCGAGCCCGGCGTCCTGGAGCTTTCTGGCGTGGGCCTCGTCGACCATGCCGAGCGTGGCGCAAACCTCGAGCCCGAGCCCCTTCACTTCGCTCACCATCTCTAGCACTCGGTCGAAGTCCTCACCGGACTTCACCTCGCGCCACGCGGCGCCCATGCAGAAGCGATCCGCCCCGGCGTCGAGGGCACGCTTCGCCGAGTTGACCACGTCGCAGGTGTCGAGGAGCTTCTCCTTGACGAGCCCCGTCGAGTGGTGGGCGCTCTGGGAACAATACCCGCAGTCCTCAGGGCAGCCGCCCGTCTTGATCGAAAGGAGCTGCGCGCACTGGACCACCGAGGGGTCGTGATGGGCCCGGTGGACGGTCGCTGCTTCGAAGACAATTTCCAGGAGAGGCCGCTCAAGAAGGGCAAGAGCGGCGGCGCGGGCCTCCGCGAGAGCGGGGCTGATCGTTGCGGTCGTGGACATAGGGCGGGAGAGTAGCGAACGCGCAACATGAGTTGATGGCAACTCTTGACCTTTCCGCGAGGTTCCCGCCGGCGCTCTCCCCATGGGGCTCAGGGCCCAAGCTTGACGGTGGGCATCCCCCCTACGCACGCGCGCGACGGTTCGCTCGCCGGGCCCGCTTGTGACGGACAAATTGCGCCAATTTCCTGCGGCCACAGAGGCGCGACGATCCTCGAATTCCGCGGTCACATCCGCCGGACGACTGCGTTTCCCTGGGCACCTGAGCGCGGCCTCCCCGCTGCGGCGCGGTCGTTCAACGCGACCGACACGAACACATCCAATCACTCGAACCCATGTCACTTTCTCTACTCACCCCCGCCCTTCTCGCGCTCAACGTTGCACCCGCAGTCGCCCCGTTGACCGCACCGACTTCGGCCGCGAGCGTCACCAGCGAAGGCGCTGTGTACGCCATGTCCAACGACTTCACCGGCAACTCGGTGTTCGCTTACGACCGCGCCGCTGACGGCACCCTGTCGCTCATCGGCGAATTCTTTACCGGTGGCCTCGGCGCTGCTTTCGACGGAGGCGAGGGTCTCGACCCGCTCATCTCCGCGTACTCACTGCTCCTTACGGACAACAACGACTTCCTTCTCGCCGTCAACGCTGGCAGCGACACGGTCACCGCGTTCCGCGTCAACGACGACCACAGCCTGACCCGCACGGGTCAAGCGCGCAGCGGCGGCGTCGGCCCCAACAGCCTCGCCTACCGCAACGGCTTCGTGGTCGTCTCCAACATTGATAGCGACGGCATCTTCACCGGCGAGCCCGATCAAGAAGGCAGCATCCGCACGCTGCGCCTCACGCCGGAAGGACGCCTGATCGGCGTGCCGCTTTCCCGTCGCCGCCTTGAGAACCGCCCGAGCGCGGTCCAGTTCACCGCAGACGGAAGCCACATCATCGTCGCAAGCATCAACGCGGGCTCCGCAGCCTTGGCGAGCCAAAGCGAAGACGAAATCGTCGCCTTTGAGATCGACGGCGTCGGCCGCCCATCGCGCATTCCGACCGGAACCGGCGTGTCCACTCTCCGCGGCAACGCAGAGAACCGCAACCTGGCGAGCGCCATCGGCTTTGAGATCGTTGAACAGTCGGGCCGAGAGTTCGTCGTCGTGACGGAAGCCCGCGAGTTCCAGGCAGACGGATCGCCCCCTGCCTTCCCCGCCCTGCAAACTGGCTCCGTGTCGACCTGGGAGCTTCTTCCCTCCGGCGACCTCGCCCCCATCATGCTGGACGTCCCCGCCGGTGCGGACATGAACGACGGCCAGCGCACCGCTTGCTGGATCGAGTTCTCGCCTGACCAGAGCACCTTCTGGGTTTCCAACGCGCTTGAGGCATCGATTTCTTCCTACAGCTTCGATAACGGCGCGATCTCGCTGATCGAAGAAGTGGCTGCGGCCGGTGTTGGCCCCGACCCGACCGACCCGTTCGGCACCACCGACGGTTGGATCGACATGTGGATCAGCGCCGACGGCCGTTTCATCTACCAGCTCTTCGGCCTCGACGGCACGATCGGTGTCTACGCCGTCAACGGCTCAAACCTCACCTTCGTCCAGTCAGTGTCCGACCTCCCCGAGATCAACACCCAGGGCATCGTCGCCTTCTGATTTCGATCGCGCCAACGCAGTTGGCACGGGTCTGAAGAAGAGACGGGAGGCTCGAGCGCGGCTCGAGGCTCCCGTCAATTGTAGTTGGCCCCATCGGCCGGGAAGCCACCCGCCCCCCAACCCGCTGCGGCTCGGCGCGCGATCTACTGGAAGGTCACGCCCGCTGAGTTCGTGATCCTCGACACAGGGTTGCTGGCCCCAGAGGACTCGAGTTGGGTCCAGTCATTCCGGCCTTGGAAGTGGGTGTTTTCGAAGCCGCGGAAGTCTCGGACTTCGGGTTGAGGCATGTCGGCATGCGTGAGCGTAGCGTTGAGTAGCAGCGAGATAGGAAGCCATGAGGGAAGTGCATTCATGATGCTGCCGAGGATGGGTGGCCTCCTCGAATCTGGCACGCGCCCAGCGCCGCCGTCAGCGTGACGGGGACCGAGCCTTGGAGGCTTCCCGAGGAGCGGGGAGAGGCACGACCAAGGGACACGCAAGCCGAAGCGCGTCGGTCCGCCGATCCGATCGAGTACGCTGCCCCCATGGATGCCCCCCAAGTGGCCGCGGTGGATACCCCGGAACTAGACCCACCCCTGGCCGCGTCGAGCGGCGGGCGCCGCCTGTCGCTCGACGTGATGCGCGGGGGCACCATCGCGGGGATGATCCTTGTGAACAACCCCGGTTCTTGGGGGCACATCTACCCACCCCTGAAGCACGCGGCATGGCACGGCTGCACACCGACCGACCTGGTGTTCCCGTTCTTCCTCTTCATGGTGGGAGTGGCGATTCCCTTTGGGCTAGGGCGCCGACTGGCGGCGGGCGCGAGCCGCGGTGCCGCCATCCCCAAGATTCTTCGCCGGGGGGTCCTACTGTTTCTGTTCGGACTGCTTCTCTCGGGCTTCCCGAAGTTCGACCTCGAGACGATCCGAATCATGGGCGTCCTGCAGCGGATCTCGGTCTGCTACGTCGCCTCTGCGATGTTGTTTCTCTACGTCTCGACTCGCACACTGATCGTGGTGTGCTGCGTGCTCCTCGCGATCTACTGGCCGCTCATCACACTCGTCCCCGTCCCGGGGCTCGGGGCCCCAGACATCGGAGTCGACGGACCGCACCTCGTCGGCTGGCTAGATCGAACGATCCTTGGCGCCCACGTTTGGCGCGGCGGAAGCTACGACCCGGAAGGTCTCCTGTCGACGATCCCGGCGATCGCGACGGCGCTCATGGGAGTGCTCGCAGGACGCCGGCTCCAATCGGCGGGATCGAGCGGCTCCATCATCGGGCCCTTCGTCCTCGCCGGCTTCGCCCTGACGGGCGTGGGGTACCTCTGGGGCGAGTGGTTCCCCATCAACAAGCCCCTCTGGACCAGCTCCTACGCGGTCTTCACGGGCGGCCTCGCGCTGATCACGCTTGCCTTCTGCAGCGCGCTCTTTGATGGCCCGACTGGAAGGGTGCTTGGGGCCCTCGCGCGTCCGTTCAGGGTCTTCGGGGTCAACGCACTCCTCGTCTTCGTGGGCAGCGGACTCCTCGGTCGCGCGATCGGCAGCCTCTGGAGACTTGAGGACGGGCGCAGCGCCCAAAGGGCTCTCTTCGAAGGGCTACAGTCCACGCTGAACATGAGCCCCATCAACGCGTCCCTCAGCTACGCACTGCTCTGGATCGCAGGCTGGTACGTCATCCTTGAGATGCTCTATCGCAGGAAGATCTTCCTGCGGGTCTAACCGCGAACTCAGAGGCGCCGCTCGCTCTCTTCCGAGTGCATCGCGGCTGCGCCAGTCGCCCATCGACCGAAGTGCAGCGCAGCGAGAATTCTCTGCCGATGCGAAGTCACAGTCTCGCTCGACCTCATGCGAAGCGTCGCTTAGTCAAGCGAGGCGTGTGCTCACGCGACGCCGAAACGATCAAGCGTCGTACTCCACTCACAGCGCGCGTTGCGCAAGTCGACCTTCGCTTCAGTGAGGCAAAGTGACCCGTACCAGAGTGAGCCACGCCGCAGCTAAAGAGGTATCGGGCCTACCGCGATAGCTCGAATTACCCGTAACGCCTCGGAGTTCGCGGGGTAGTTACCCGTAGAGCATCCACTTGCGCTTCTTGAGAGGGCGCAGTGGTAGAGCAGCGCTAGTTCCTAAGGACGCAACTGTGTGTCACGCGCTGTTCGCGCTTGAACATTGACAACTCTATACCTATGCAAATGACTATCGCACCGCTCGCAATCGGTTCGCTCATTGCCATGTTGGCCGTCAGCCTTCCCGCTGATCCACCAACAGAAGCTCGAACGATGCTCCCGCCACAATCGTTGAATTCGAGCGCGATCGACCCGATCGTTCAAAAGACGAACCATCCGGAGTCCAGCCCTGAAGCGCTGAAGAACCCCGCAGCCGAACCAACGGGAGCGGCCGCACCCAAGTGGAAGCTTGAGATTCCCCCGCCGCGGACCATCCACTCCGTGGCAGACGCTGTCGGCGCGCTGATCTACACGGGCGTTGACGGAGACGAGGTGCACCAAATCCAGGACGTAATCTGGGGCCTCACGGAGGAACGGGGACTTGGCTACGCAGTCCTTCGTACCCGGGACGCTTCAGGGAAGCTCCACGACCACGATCACCCGGAGGCGTTCGAAGAGCTGATCTTCGACATGTCCGACCTCAAGGACGTTCAGATTCTGGCGGGCGAGAACCTTGAGACGGTGACGGCAGCACGTATCCGTTACCAGGTTGGAGCCCGTGGGTTCCTGCGACCGCAATTCATCGACGGGCAGACCGAATCGGGACTAAAGCTGACCTATGGCTCGTCGGACTTCCTCGTCATCGAAGACGAGGACTGCTGCGCCCCAGTGGAGGTCACCAAGTGCGTCAAGGGCGACGATGGCTGCCAAGACGAAGACACCAACCCAGTTTCCTGTCCGGGCCCCAGCAACTGCGCCTGCACAGCGAAGGGCTCGTGCGAGCTTCGAACCAGCACGAAGTGCAACAAGGGAGAGTGCGGCGGCGACTGCCCGGGCACGGACAAGTCGACATGTAAGCAGACCACGACGAGCAACCCCATCAAGTGCGAGTGCAAGGAGAAGCCGAAACCTCGAGATGGAGAAGAGCCCGCCAACGGCTCCTTCTGAATCCCCCTCACTCGCAGACCAGGCGGGCTCGCAGCCAAGGGCGGAAGAACGTGGGACGAGCCTGAGTCGTCCCCCGCCCTAACTGCATCCCTGCGCTGAGGTGAGCGCGGCGTGGGACCCATTGGAGGGCCCCACCCGCAGCAGCCCCCCTCAAGCTGGCCCCGGGGGATCGCGTCCAAAGCAGCGTCAAGGATTATCGAATCCGCCACAAGCCCCTAAGATGCGGTCCGTGGGTCGAAGTTCACTCCCGGGGACACAGCACCCAAGTACCCAATGCAAAAACGAACGATCCTCCTGATCTCCGCCGGCATCGCTGCACTGCTCGCCCTCCTCCTTCGTGCGCAGCTCGCGGCGCCAACGTCGATTCCATCAACCGTCGAAGAGTCCACTCAGCTGATTCCGACCTCGGCGGAGAGCCCCCCGAAGGAAGTCTTCCTCGAAGGCCCAGCGCCCCTGGCGGCTGACGCCCCCGAGAGCCGCCACGAGAGCTTGGCCGGTGCGATCAGCGAGACGGCGAGGATCACGGGCGCCTGCACCCCCCCGAGCATCCGCCGCGTGAAGTACGTCCACGAGTCGGGCGACGAAGGCGCGGTCAAGGTTCAGGGCGGCCGCTACGAGATCGAAGTCTCTCGTCCTGGCCGATACTGGCTCTCGAGCTGGACCAAGGGGTACCGGTCCGCTCGAGTCAGCCTCGAGGTTGAGCTTGAGAAGGTGTACACCCGAGACTTTGAGCTCGACAAGATCCGGTCGGTGGACATCGTGGTGAGTGGTGTCGACGTCAACACGTTCCAGTGGCCCGCCACCCATCGCGTTGTGGCCGTGAGAGACGAGATCCAGATTGGCACGAGCCTCCCTGGCCTACGCGGCGGCAACCAGAACCCGTACGGTTTCTCAAGGCTGAGGCTGCTCGACAAGCCCCTTCCCCACCCGAGCGGCGCGAAGATCGGACACTTAGAGGTCGACGCAGAGGCCCCCTGCACCATGGCTGTTTGCGCCGAGTCGCGGGTGGTCTGGGTCGCGCCGCTGCCACCGCTTGGCACTGAGTTTGCCGCGATCAACTGGGATAGCACTCGCCTTCAAGTGCCTTCCCTCCAGCTCAGGGTGGAATGGAGCGGAGACGCCGCGGGGATTCGGACGACCCTGTTCACTGAATCAGGGGGCGTTCTTCGCGGTGCCAAACGAGGCTCCGGTGCGGACTTTCGTGGCCTCGCTCCGGGCACCTATCTCCTTCAGGCCTACGGGGGAACCGTGGGCATTTTCCTCCGAGAGGTCGTGCTGAAGGAGGAGGACCTTGAGGTCCAGCTCCCCTCCACCCCACCGGTGAAGTGCGCGCTGGTCTTCATTGACGCCGAGTCTGGCGACCGTATGGCGTTCGACCTCGAGTCCCAGGGAGAAGACTGGGATCACTTCGTCGAACTCATTCCCGTTGACAACGGCCAGCCGGTCGCAGGTTACATGGACACAGGTGCCATGCGGCATTCCGGGCCCGGGATCGACGGAACGGCGACGTTCGAACTCGCCCATGGTCTCTATCGAGCGAGGCTGCGCTCCCCGGAGTGGGGCTCTTCCTTCGTGCTGATCGATGCCCGAGAGAGCGACATCGAAGTGACCATCCCCTGCTCTAAGTGGAGCCACGTCACGATCCATCCGGGCGCAGGCAGGGACTGGCGGGGGCGAAGGCTGACTTTGAGTGGCGCCGACGGCAACCTCCTGAGTCAGCGCCTGCTCGACGGATCTGGACCGATTCGAGTCAAGGCGCTTCCGGGCTGGACGCAAGCCCAGATCAGCTCGCTCCGGGGCTCTGTACTAGCGAAGAGATCGTTCGATTCTTCGTCGGGCGTCGTCGCTATCGAGCTGAACTGATCCGCCGGAGCGGAGCGTCGCCAGAACGGGCCTTGGCCGCCTCACCGATGCGTCACATGCTCCTAGGCCTCATCGCCGCTACGACGACGGAGCTCATCCAACTCGGCTTCCAGAGCTCTCACCCGCTCAGCGTGATCCGAGCCCAAAAACGTACTCCTGTTAGCGGAAGGGGTCCTCTCCCAGTGAGGACGTTCAATTGAGAACCAGCTCGTGAAGTGGAGAAGAGCGAAGAGCGCGAGCAGCGGGATCAAACCCGTTGAAAAAGGGGTCACAAAGAAGGCGAAGAGCCCCCAAAGAGCAGGTGGAAAGAAGGCCAGGTTACGCCCTTGATCGGAGATGTTCTTGCTCGTCTGGTAGACATGATAGGCCAGGAAGATCTTCAGGACCCAAGAGCCAACTGCGAGGACCAGGCCGTAGCCGGCGAGGCCAGCGATCGTGACGCCTGCTACGTTAGACGTCTGAAGGGCGAGCGTGGAAATAAGCATGGGTTAGCCGGTGTGGGAGGGCTCGATTCGTGA
>CALHGQ010000195.1 GCA_938030175.1 uncultured bacterium
AGGATCGGCTCATGAAGGCCTTCGGGGCACTCGCCTCCTAAGGAACGTGGACTGAGCCGGGAAGATCGATCGCTTCCCGGTCGTACCTGGCCGCGTGGACTCAGACGCACAGATGGAAAGCGAGCCAAAGGACCAGCCGGAGAGCCCGGCGCCCCGCACCGTGGGGATCATCGGCATGGGCGCCGTGGGCCTTCCGCTCGCAGCGCTCTTCGCACGCACGGGACTAGAGCTTGTTCTGATCGACGCCTCGGAGGAGCGCATCGACCAGCTGCGCCGCGGGGAGTCGCCCCTGAGCCACCTGCCCTCCGCGTTCGTCGATCTCCTGGGCAATGCCACCGTGACGACCTCGGCGGAAGCGCTCGAGTCCTGTGACGTCGCGATCATCTGCGTACCCACGCCGCTGCGCTCCGATCGCGCGCCTGACCTCTCCGCCGTTCGCAGAGCCGCTACGGACGCCGCCGAGTTCGTTTCCCCGGGAGCCCTTGTGGTCCTCGAGTCGACGACGTGGCCAGGCACCACGCGGCACGTCCTCGGCAAGATCTTCGAAGACCGAGGGGACGTCGACCTTGCGTACTCACCCGAGCGGGTGGATCCCGGCCGAGTCAACCCCACGCGGGAAGGCGGCGACCTCCTCGGGGCTGGCGTGCCCAAGCTGGTGGGAGGCGTAACGCCTAAGGCCACTGCCCGCGCCGCCGCTCTTTATTCGAAGGCGTTCGAGACAGTGATCCCGGTGCGGTCCAGCGATGTCGCCGAAGCCGCCAAGCTCGTAGAGAACATTCATCGCGCAGTGAACATCGCGCTGGTGGGGGAGCTCAAGATCGCGTTCGACGCCATGGGCCTCGACGTGTGGGAAGTGCTCGACGCCGCGGAATCGAAGCCCTTCGGCTTCACGCGCTTCGACCCCGGCCCCGGCATGGGCGGACACTGTCTACCCATCGACCCGTTTTATCTTTCGTGGGCCGCCAAGCGCGCCGGTGCCGAGACTCGATTCGTCGAACTCTCAGGCGAGATCAACCGCGCCATGCCCCTGTTCGTGGCCGACAAGACCCGCAGCGCACTGCGCTCTATTGGCGTAGACCTCGCGGGCGCCCGAGTGCTCTTCTTGGGCGTGGCCTACAAGAGCGGCGTGGGGATCGTTGAGGAGTCCCCCGCGTTCCCATTGGCGGAAGCGCTCAAGGCCGACGGTGCGCTAGTCACCTACGCCGACCCGCTGGTGCCGACCTGTTCCCTCGGCGACTCTGTCGAGTTGACGGCGGAGCGACTCGCGGAGACCGATGCCGTCGTGATCCTCGTGGACCAAGCAGGCATCGACCTCGACCTTGTGGTCGAGAGTGAGGCGGTGGTGGTCGACACGCGAGCCGCTCTGCGAACAGAGCTTCTGGGCTCGAGCCGCTACTTCATGGCCTAGTTCGGATGGCATCGATGTGGCTCATCCCCTCTAGGTGACTTGGACTCGGCTACCAAGTGTGCTCGCCCGCGCCGCTGTAGCTGTTCGCTCGGATATCACCCGTGCTCGGGTCGTAGGCCCAGCCGCCCGCACCGTAGTTCGCGGAGTTGGTGTTGTTGGGGGTCTTGCGGATCTTCGAATCGTCACTGCCCTCAGGACTGTACGGGTTGGAGGGACCGGTGTCCTTCGTCGCGGACTTCAGGTTGCCCAGGGATGGGTAGCTAGCTTCCCCGCCTGAGACGGCATCCTTCAGGTAGAGCAGCTGGATCTGTTCCCGTAGATCCACGAGGCCTTCCTTCGTCGCAGCCACCTTGCTCGAGTCGTTGAAGTCGATAAACCGTGGGACTGCTATGGAGCCCAAGACGGCCAACACGACGATCACGACCACCACTTCCACGAGCGTGAAGGCAGACTCTCGTCCTTTAGTCCGTCGCCGGACGTGCTTTTCCCTCTTGGACAACCGCATCTCGACACTCGCAGGGGGGGCACTCTGCAACAACTTGGAAATCGACAGACTCGAGTCGTTCACTTGACTCGCGCACGGGCGGAACTCCCTAGTCGGGCCTAGTTCTGGTCGATTGACCCCGAATGAGGCAGTACCGAACCCGGAGCGACTCTGTCGTTCCTCGGCGGCTGCGACACGGTGCCTAAGCCAGGATGAGGGATGATGGAATCGAGACAGGTGCCGCGCACGTCGAGAGGCGGCTGGCGCGGCCGTCGATAGGTCTCTCGGACGGGCGGCGGTCCTCCTGCCGGTGATCTCCAGCGCTACTCTCGCCCGTGACTCAAAGTAATTTCGCTTCCATGCAACGATCGAAAGCCTGGGTGTAACAGTCGTCCATGAAACACCGATCTTTGCCCCTATGGCTTACTGTGCTGGGTGCCCCTGCTCTCGGCTTTCCACTCCAATCAACTTCGATCGAAGTCGATCACATTCAAGGCTTATCGTCCCCGCTGGTGCAGGTTTGCACCGGGATTGACCCCGCGTCGCCGGCCGCGCTCCCGAACTTCTGGATCGACGGAAATAAGGCGGACGTCTTCCCCGTTGGTTACACGGCGAACGGGGACGTTGACTGGGTCCAAATCGTTGGTCCCTCCAGCGGAAGCGGTTCATCCGCTACGCTCACGCGCTCGGGTTCGCTGGACCAACCCCTTCCCGTACAGCCGCAGTCCCTTGCCGCGATGCTTGTACGGATGGAGCTCCCCGACGGCGACTACTTCGCTCGACTCCAAACGCAACTCGTTTCTGTTCGCAGGCAAGGTACACACATTGTCGAGCACGAGTACTTCAGTCGCTTCCTGCGCCCAATCTCGCCCGGCAACATCAGCGAGGCCGGCGGACTGAGGACGTTCATTACTTGGCGCGGCGACAGCTCGATCATCGAACTCACGCTTGTCATCGAGAACGATCTATTCAATCCGGGCGACACGGACGGCATCTGGGACGAGAATGATGAAGTCGCGGGTGATATTCACTTCAAGAACATCGACCTCTTGCTCGGTGCGAGCGGCTACTCCATCGAGGCGGAGACCTTTGGCATCCGCGCCGTCGAACGCTCGGGCAGCGAGAACCTTAGGGCCGGACGACTCGTCGGAATCCCAGCAGGTAGCAAGGATGACTGGAACGTCCTTCCAGGTCGCGTGTGCATCGCGAAGCACATGGTGCTCTACCCCTCGGGTTCGGCTGACCTGGCGCCAGTGGCCCGGGAGATTGCGAACATGAAGGGCTACGGCTACGCCGCCAACGGTCCAGACGACGTTCACGCTCGCCGCGGCTTCGGCGCCAACCGTGACTTCGTCCCGGAGTTCAACAGCAACTATGGGATCCCGAACATGTCGCCGACGGGTCGCGCCGCTGCGCTTGCCCGCTCGTCCGAGTACTACGCGTCCTTGGCGGGCTCGATCATTCTGGGCTCACGCTATTTGGAGGCGCCGTTCTTCTACAGCGGAGACGAAGGCTACTACTTCCCCATGGGGTCGTCGCTGCCGTACGAGTCTGGGGGCGGCGGAATCATTCTTCGCTCGGGCTATCACTTCACGCGCCATGAGTGGCTCGCTAGCCGCCTGGCGACGGAGTACTCCACACTCCGCGCACCGTACGGCCTCACCGACTCCACGACGGGCAAGCAGGTCATCGTGGATGATCTGATGCAGGGCTCTACCTACCCATGGAGCTTGAGCCACGAGTACCGTTCCGAGCGCTACAACCCGCACTTCTTCAACGTCATCGCTAACCAGTTCAACGGGCTCAAGCCCAGTTCCCCCCTTTGGGGCCTGGGCGCCCTGCCAGCCGGCGATACGGTCGTTCAATCGAACACCTGCCAGCCGTTCGAGGAGTGGAACAACTGGGGCGTTTACCCATCGAGCCACCTGCCGCGCTTTCACGGTCAGCTGCACGCCCTCGTTTGGGGCGCGAACAGCGGCTATGGCAAGCAGCAGCTTGAGAAGCTTGGCGCCTGGGTCGAGCGAACCCTTCCGGACGCGCCCATCGACTACCCGACGACGCTTCCCTTCACCAACCTCGGCTGGGACATTGCGAAGCGCAACTTTGCCCTTGTCGACACGGCGAACGTGATCGTTGCCGCTGGACGCGAAGACGACGCCGGTGATCCCGGTGGCATCGCCTGGCAGCGGGGTGAGGGACACCTCCTGCATGCCTACGGAGATGCACTTCGAATCACCGCGCCGGGTGTCCGCCGCGATGACATGGTGGATTGGGCTGGGGAGGTAGCGGCCACGCTCGAAGTGGTGCTCGCTCCCAACGGAATGGGGGCTCGCGTCACGCGCAACCCGTCCAACTGGGGCTGCGACGTCTGTAGCTGCGGGCCTGGCGCTTGGACGGACGGTGGTACGCACCCGAGCCTTGAGTGCATCTACGGCACGTTCACCCCGTCCAACTTGGGCGGTATCGCTGGCTTCGAGGGAGAGTTCCCCGATGCGGGCAGCTCGGACCAGGCGTTCATGAGCTCGTACTTGGCCTATGGCTGGCATGCCCTCGGCGTGGCTTCCGGTCTCACGGGCGCTTCCGTCAAGGGCGTGGGGCTGACCTATCGGTTCCCACTCGCTCGCTGGAGCCGGAGTGCCTTTGGTATCCCTGGCCGGTGGATCGTCGTCTCGGACGCCTCGGTTCCCTTCCCTGGCGTCTCGAACCCCGTCTATGGGTATGACTTTGCCGTGACGCCGCTGCCCCCGGAATGGCGCTGGCCCGTCCTCAAGTCCGGCGGTCTGACGACCATCCGTGGCATGCACCACCTGCAAACGGCGTTGCGCACGGATCTCGCGAATCCCACGGGACCACAGAACCGTGAGGAGTTCCTGACGTACATTTGGAACCTCTCCAAGCAGCCGGTCATCGATGACAACAACTTCCCGTTGCAGCTGCCCAATGACGTCCCGATCGACCCGGCGACTGGGTTGATCGACGCGGCCGCCGTTGCCGATCGACTCCAGACCATCATGTCGAGGGATCGCCTTCCTGGGTGGTCGCGGACGTTCGGTAACCACATCGCTGGCGTCCTCGGCGACGTGCAGCACATGTAGAAGCTTGCGCTTCCGTCACCGGGGCGCCGACGCCATGGACTTTCAGTGCCTACATGACGTCAAGGCCCGGTGATGCGCGCATCATGGCGAGTCGAGGCCCCCTGGCCTCGGCTCGCCAAGTCTCGTGGTGTCGGGGCTCGGGGCGATCGTGTCGCGAGCGGATCTGCGAACAGAACTTTTGGGATCGAGCCGCTACTTCATGGCTTAGTTCTCGTGGCGTCCGGCCTACAATGCGCCGACACCATGATTTTCAAGAAGAACAAGCGGCTGACGGACTACGCAGCCAGCGCTGGCTGAGCGGCCAAAATGCCCATGGGGCAGCTCACGCAGGTTCTGCGTGGCATGAAACAGTCGAACGATCCACGTCTTTTGGTCGGTCCTCAAACCGTCGATGACGCAGGCGTCGTCGTGCTCGGAGAGAATGAGGGCTTGCCGGCGGGGGCGGAGATCGCGCTCGTGCAGACGGTGGACTACTTCCCGCCTGTGCTCGACGATCCGTACCTCTTCGGTGCGGTGGCCGCGGCCAACTCGCTCTCGGATGTGTATGCCATGGGTGGCAGGCCGGTCAGTGCGCTGAACATCGCTGGGTTTCCCAAGGGCTTCTCGGAGGAGTGGGTGCGGGAGATCTTCCGCGGCGGCTTCGACAAGGTGGCTGAGTCGGGGGCGGTGCTCGCGGGCGGGCACACGGTGGAGTCGCCGGAGCCGCAGTTTGGCTTTGCTGTGACGGGCGTAGTGCAGCGGTCGCAGCTGACCGCTAACGCCGGGGCGAAGGTCGGGGACGTTTGTTATCTGACCAAGCCCCTCGGCATGGGCTCCATGACGACCGCGGGCAAGTTCGGGAAGATCTCCGACGAGGTCATGCGCGAGGCGGCGCTCCAGATGGCGACGCTCAACGACAAGGGGGCCGAAGCGATGAACGCGACCGGTGCCCATGCGTGCACGGACATCACGGGCTTTGGACTCAACGGGCACGCGCGGAACATCGCGTTGGCCTCGGACGTGACGATCCGCATCGACCTCGGGTCGGTCCCGATCTTCCCTGGAGCCCGCGAGCTTGCGGCCAAGGGGATCGTGTCGGGCGGGACGTGTCGCGGCAAGGACGCGCTCTCGGACGTCGTCCACGTGGCGGCCGGACTCGATGGGGCCCTCGTGGACATCGCGTATGACGCAGAGACGTCTGGGGGGCTCTTCATCGTGCTCGCCCCTGAGAACGCTGCCAAGCTTGAGGACGAGCTCAGCCGCCGCGATGTGCCCGTGCACAAGGTGGGCGAGGTCGTGGCGAAGGAAAGTGACCACCTGATCCAGCTCGTCTAGAAGGGCTATGAAGACTATGGATGTTTGCTCGTTCCGCGCGTGGCTCCCCTCGGCGGCGATGTCGCTGTGCCTTGGGTTCGGCGCTCTCTCGTGTTCATCCATCAGCCATACGCCCGCCGAGCCGGCGCAGAACGAACCAGCCCCCACACGCAACGTGTCCGGTGGCGAGTCGCAGATCCCCGCCAACAGCGGGCCGATCTCGTCGCCCATCGTGCTCCACGCGAGCTACGCGATCGAGCCTGCGTTCGAGAGCGACGTGCGTGTGAACGGCGTCGCCACCGGCGACCTGGATCCGAACGCGCCCGGCGACGAGATCGTCGCTGTGGATCGTCTCGGACGGATCCATGTGATCACCCGTGAAGCGAAGGGGTTCCGAAGCGACATCGTGGCGACCACCGGCGGTGAACTGGTGCAGGTCGCTGTCGGCGATCTCTTGCCGTCCGTCCCCGGCGATGAGTTCGTGGCAGTGGGGGCCTACACCGGAACAGAGGACGACGAGGGCCCCGGCGTCGTGCGCATCTTCCACCGTGGTTCAGATGGCGGCTGGATCGAAACGAACTACGC
>CALHGQ010000196.1 GCA_938030175.1 uncultured bacterium
ATTCGGAACCAGGTTAATTTTGGTGCAGCTGCACCAAAATCAACCTGGTTCCGAATGGTGCAGCATGAGCGGAGAAGCGTCGATCCATTCAGACTAGATCCGCTGTCAACCGCACGCCCCTTCGGCTTTGCAGGTGTCCCGGCACTGTCCAGCGCCCTTGCCGCGCAAAATCAACCTGGTTCGGGGTGTTGCAGGAACCTCTGGCTTTGCGGGGGGCGTGGCGCTGGGTTGCGCCTTTGCCGCGCAAAATCAACCTGGTTCGGGGTGGTGCACGAACCTCTGGCTTTGCGGGGACCGTGGCGCTGGGTTGCGTCTTTGCCGCGCGAAATCAACCTGGTTCGGGATGGTGCACGAACCTTCGGCTTTGCGGGGGGGGCGCTGGGTTGTGTCTTTGCCGCGCGAAATTAACCTGGTTCGGGGTGGTGCAGGGGTTATTGGGTTTTGGTGCAGCGTTGGTGGTCGGAGAGTTCTTTCGCGTCGAGGAATTGGATGGCGGTGGCTTGGGCGGTCGGGCTGTCGAAGATTGTGTGGTCGTTCATTTGGACGACGGTGCGGGTCTTCGTGCTGATGGTGGTGATGACGTTGCGGCCCTCGCTGTGCAGGTATTTTGAGTCCTTCAGGACGATGGGGGAGGAGTGGGTGCCGTCGGCGTAGTGGAGGATGGCCTGGGCGTTGTCGCCTAGGACCCTCAGTCGGATGGCGGGTGAGTCGGCCACGTCCATTGCGTTCTCGACTTCGGAGCTCCCGGTGGACGGGGTCCATCCGTGGAGGCCCTTGCGGATGATCTTGGGCTGGTGCCAGTGGAGCTCGATGTCGTCGTCGCCGCCATGGACCTGGAAGCCGAAGTGGCCTGTGAGGTCCGCGGCGTCTAGGAGATCCGCGGCGGGTACGCCGTTGAGCCACGTTTGAAGATGCGGACCCTCGGCCACGATGCGGTAGAGGTTGCGGCCTTCCTTCTTGAAGGCGGCCCGTGCCGCATCGTTCTTGGAGAGATCGTTGATCCAGCCGCGTCGGCCCTCGTCGTAGATCCCCGCGGACCAGCTGCGGTCCGAAGGGTCGATCTCGGCCTGGTAGCCGGCGAAGCGGCCCTTCTTGAGGATGTTGCTGCGGAACTGGATTCCGGAGTTCCCTTCGCGCACGAGCTCGACTTCCACCTCGAATTCGAAGTCTCCGAAGAGCTCCTCTGAGATCAGGAAGCTCTGCTTGCGCTTGGGTCCCTCACTCCCGACCAGGGTGCTGCCCTCCATGCGATACACGGCATCGCCGTACTGGGTCCAGCTCTCAAGGCTGTCACTGTCGATCATCAGGGGCTGCCATCCGTCCTCTTCACGGTTGGGGAGGCGCAGGGCTGCCTCGAGCGGCCGAATGCGCATGCTGCGGATCCAGACGTCGCCCCCATGGTCTTGGAGTAGCAGATGCCCAGGGCGCGGCTGCGCGAACCCGTCGACGGCTGCGAACTTGCTGCTTTGGACAGCGGTCTTCCAAACGTCCGATGAAGTGTCTGCGCTCGCCACCAACACACCGTCGAGGTAGTGCTCGATGCTGTGCTCGCGCACGACGATGCGAACCGAACGATACTCGCCCCATGGGGTGAACGGCGCCTCCGCAGCAGCCACCACGTCGTAGAGCGCGCCCATGCGCGCCTTGTCGCTGCTCGCTTCGCCCCAGGCATCCAGCAGCTGAAACTCTGGCCCGATGGGCTCCGTCGAACCCTCGGGGATGCGGTACTTGAGGCCAGAGTTGCCCGCGATCGTTCCCTTCCAGTCGAAGGTCAGCTCGAAGTTCGTGTAGAGGCCGCGAGTCGCGATGTCGCCGGCTTCCTTGTGGCGTACCAGGGTCTCGCCGTCGAAGGACCACCCCGCAGGCACGTCGCCCCCGCCAAATTTCTGCCAAGCATCGCGGTCCATCAGGGAGATCCAGCCCTCCGCTCGCTCTTCGTCGGTGAGAGGCGCGGGTGCGGTCGTCTCGTCGCGCACCGTGCCGGTGGCCGCCCACTCCGTCCCGCGTGTGATGAGCGCCCGGAACTGAGGGTCGTTGTGGGAGGCTTGCTGCACTGGGTTGTTGACCCACGCGTGTCCCAGTGGCGTGTGGAAGACGCGTCCTTCGCCGAAGCTCTTCACCAGCACCATTGGCTCGGCGTTGCCGGTGCCCCCTGTTTCGGGGTCCGACATGGCAGTCGCGAGCACCCGCCGCTCCACGCCGTGCACGTTGACCAGCTTGTGATAGAGCTCATCGGGGTGCAGGACGAAGTTCGGCAGCGATCGGGTGACTGGGTGATCTCGATCGGTCATTTCCACATTGAACGTGTGGAAGCGCCCGTGCCCCGTTCCCTTGCGCCAAAGGTCGCCGACTAGCTTCTCGTACTCCACCCACCCGGGCCCATGGTTGTCGGCTGCATGGACGACGACGACCCCGAGTCCGCCCTGGACGGCCTCGATGAAGGTCGTCTCGGCGTCCTCGCCCCAGCGTTTGCCGTTGTAGTCGAGGACGACCGCCTCGTACTTGCCGAGCGCCTTTGCGTCCGCGAGATCTTTGCCCGGTTCGTAGGTCACCGTCACCTCGAACAGGTCGGCTTCCTCGAGGATCTTCACCAGCGATGGCGTTGTCCAACGCCAGTCGTGGTTGTTGGCGCCTGACACGACAAGGACCGGGATCTTCTCCGCGGTCTTGTCGGACTCCGGCTGAAACGAACAGCCGGGGGTGAAGAGAAGGATCGCGGCCGCTAGGTGGAGTGTGCTTAGCATGTGGCCCTTATTCTAGCGGCGACTCCGAGGACAGGATGCTCGTAGTGATTTGCCCGGCGCGCCACGGTGTGCCGGGGGCTACCGCCGCCCCCGGGAGAACAGCCCGGGTTGCGTCGAAGATCACGACCACCCCTTCGCCCATGACCGAGCGTTTGCCAGCGTGGAAGAAGAGCGCCGTAGATTCGGAGACCCCGTATCCACACAGGCCGCCTGCGTCGAGGACGGCGGTGAGGAGGCGCCCTTCGCGTTGCCGCTCGCGAAAGTGCTGGTCGATGATGGCCTTCGGGATGAGTCCAAGACCTTTCCGTCCGGCCATGGCCCCCGTTGCGTAGGCATTGGGGCTAGGTGTACCCGCTATGCAAACCGACCCGAGAACAGCGGCCCCCGCGCTGGTTCCACCGACCACCG
Organism: uncultured bacterium; assembly: GCA_938030175.1. Lineage (GTDB taxonomy): Bacteria > Planctomycetota > UBA1135 > UBA1135 > Saltatorellus. The sequence goes on from CALHGQ010000196.1 coordinate 3,153, forward strand.
CGCCCCGCGCGTGAGCGGCGTGGATGTCGTCCACCAGGCCCCACCTCTCTAGGTCGTCGAGCAGGCGCCGTTGATCGCCCCCGCCCATCCAGACCACCTCGGCATCAGCGATTTGGGCGGCCGCCATCTTCGCATCGCTCGGCGTCACGACAGCGGTGGCGGCCCCCTCCTCCATCCACATGGCCGCGGAGGCCACGCCGCGATCCTCTCGAATTGATGCATACGGCAGTACGACCACGTCGACGGCAGGGCTGGAGGATTTGCTCTTCGCCAGGCGCAGGATCTCTCGAACGACCGCCCTGGGCGTGCCACCGCCACCGACTGCGACAGCTACGCCAAGGTTACCTACGCTCCGGGATGGCTCGTTCCCCTCGGCCTTTTCCCTAATTGTGGCGTCCTGCGTTCCTGGTGTTGGGAACGCGCATGAGCCGATTAGGAACAGTCCTAAGGAGATAGCACGGGGTGTTTCCCACATGGGAGTCATCGCAGTGAGTTGCGGGTTTTCGCTGCTGTGAGGCGCAAGCGTTGACCGATGAGGGGAGGAGTATGACCTTGCTAGAGGAAATTCGGCTGCCCGTTGGGCTCGACGATTCGTGGCGATCCGCGCTGGTCCAAGAGCTCGCGGAAGCCACCGAGAGCCTACCGGAGCTGAGCCTGGCTGCGCTAGAGCTCGCCGAGCTGGCCGTCAACGGCGAGTACAACGCCGAGATCGTCGGAGCGGTCCTCGAGCGCGACGAGAAGCTTCGAAGCCAGGTCCTGCGCCTCGCTAACTCTGCCCTCTACGCGGGCGAGAGTTACATCGAAAGCACCGCCGCCGCCGCACAGCGGATCGGCATGCGCGCCCTCTGGGAGATCGCCGTGATCGATGTCGCGCGGATCAAGGTCTTCGGACCCGCGCTCGGCCAAGTCCTCGGCGGGAGTCAGATGTGGAGCGTTGCCCGTCTCGCGGGCGCGATCTCCCTGCGACTGTCGTCCTTGAAGCTGGGCAAGAACCGGGCGTCGATTCTCGCGGGCCTGATTCTCTGCGTCGGACCGCCGCTCGCACACCAGCTGGTTCGGCGCGTCGAGGAGCGATCGGGCAGCACGCTTCCATCGCGCATTCGCCGCGAAGTTTCTAACCGGATCTCTCCCTCGCTCAGCGTGATTCTCATCCGCGCTTGGTCGCTCTCCCAGGCCATCGAAAGCGCTGCGTCCGTCATGGCCGACGGAACGGGCGAGGCGCCCAAGGACCGCGAAGCGCAAGTCGCGGTCTTCTCCGTCTCGCTCGCTCGCTACGTGACGGCGCGGGGAACCACCAACCTCGCCCTCCCGCTCAGGTGGCCGACAGCCGTCTCCCTCGGGGTCACCCAGGCCGAGATGGACGAAGTCGTCTCCGCAGCAGCGAGCGTCGACGACAACCCGCTGACTCTCTAGACCCCCAGATGTCACAGTCCCAGCCCGACCCACAGCAGAACAGCTACGACCGCCTTGAGACAGTCGTGGACGAAGTGCTCGGCTCCATGCGCGTTCTCTACGTAGACGACAACACGCTCAGCTGCAGGATCAGCCACCGCCTGCTCTCGCATCTCGGCGCCTCCGTGGAGTGCGCCACGAGCGGGCAGGAAGCCCTAGATCTCGCCAGGTCGGCAGAGTTCGACCTCATCGTCCTCGACTGCGTGATGCCGGGCATGTCTGGCTTCGAGGTGGCGGAGCAGCTTCGCTCACCGGGGTCGTTGTCCGAGCAGACCCGTATCGTTGCCCTCGCGGCGAGCGACGACCAGGGCATCCGCCAACGGGCCCAGGCCGCGGGCATGGAGCAGGTGCTTTGCAAGCCGCTCTCCAGTGAGTCGGTGCTTGAGATGATCAAGGCCGCGTAGAGCCGCAGCCCGGCCTTCGCTATCGCCCCCGCTGTTCGAGACGGAAGACGTCGAAGAGCCGGCCGTCCTCGTCCATGGCCTGGAGCTCCAGCTGGTCACCGTGGATCGCCACGTGTACGAAGTGGTGACGTCGCATCTTCTTGTGCCCGAACCAGGTGTTCGTAGCGTCGAAGTCTTCGAGGGAACCACCCGCGCCCGCTGCGGTCACGTACACGATGCCACCCTCAGCGTATGGCACGACCTTGCCACCCTTGATCGGAAACGTTCGCTCGTAGTCGTGCACGTGGCCGGAGAAGCACAGGTCCACGCCATAACGCTCCAGTGCTCCCAGGATGTTCTGGACGTTGACGTCGCCCCGCGTCGAGGTGGTTTCGCTGGTCTCACCGTAGTCGTTGGAGTCGGAGGTATACGGAGGCTGGTGGATGACGGCGAAGCGCCATGTCGCCTCCGAGTCCTGAAGGACTCCCTTGAGCCATTTGAGCTGCTCGGACTGATCGTCCAACGAACGATTGCCGTCGAGCATGAAGAACTCGGCGTTTCCGTAGGCCAGTGAGTACCAGCGCTCCGGCTCGGGCAGCGACATCAGGTCGTAGTAGAGCTTGGCGTCTTGTTCGTGGTTGCCTAGCACCGGGACGAGTGGAGCGTGCTCGATCAGAGGGCGCATGCTCGGGAAGAAGGTCTCGGTCCAGTCGCTTCGGGTCGATCCCGTGTCCACGAGATCGCCGCAGTGCACGACGAAGTTGGGTCGGTGCTCGAACGCAAGGTCGGCCACGCGCTTCGCCACGTCGCCGTTCGTTTGCGTGTCGCTGAGCACCGAGAAGGTGAAGGCCGCGTCCCTTGATCCAGGCGCGGTCCGGAACGAACGAACTTCGCTCGCGAGGCTTGGTTGCTCGCGCCCCCCCGCAGCCGCGTCGGCCTCGACCGAGTAGAAGTACTTGGTGTCTGGCTTGAGGTCGCGCACTACGAACTCGTGGATCGTGGCGGCTCGCTCGCCGGCGGCTTCGTAGGTTTCCCACTCGGTGTCGGACACCTCACGAATCATCAGCCTTGCCAGTCCCGGGAGCCTCGTCTCTGCCATGACGCTGACGCCGTTTGGCTGCGGCCATGTGAGGTAGGGGAGGATCGACCATTCGAAGATCGCGTCCGTCCATGGCTCTGCCCCGGCGCGTCCACTTCCTTCGGCGGCGGCTCCCTGGATTTCGGAAGCGTCGAGCGGGGACCCGTACAGGCGCAGGTCCGCAATGCGACCGTCGTGGGGATGGAACTCGTCCGAGTCGCGGTAGGCCCCGATGGCGTACCGAGCGGAGTCAGCCGTGACGAGCGCTCCGTTCAGATCCGCAGATTCGGCCTGGAGCTCACCGTCCATGTAGAGGCGGGCCGCTTGGCCATCGTAGGTGGCGGCCACGTGGTGCCAGCGGCCAACGCGGTAGGGGACCGTGCACTTGAGGTACACGAGCTGCCCATCCCCGTCGTCGTTCGATTCGGTGGAGATCCCGAAGGTGAAGACGGAGTCGTCGTAGCCGAGGATCCATCCCTTCTCGAAGGCGCCATTGTCCTCCACGGCGCCGATGACGCCGCCCCAGCGCCGGGGTGTTTCGACGGAAACCCAACCCTCGACGCCAAAGCCCGTGCGGCCCGACGAAGGATCGCTGCTCGGGAGCCGCAGCTCCTCTTGCGCGACGAAGGCGTCCTCAGGGTCATTGAAGATCGTGCCTGCGCCGACGTCGAGGGGGGCGAACGCAGGGGAGGACTCGCGGCGGAAAGCCGCGCTCCATTCCCCAAGAAGGCCGCCGGTCCCGTCGAGCTCCAAGAGAAGCTCTTTCGAGGCGGATGCGGCCGGACTCCCTGGGGGAGCAGCACCAGCGGCGCTCGCCCCCCTCGGCGCAGTCCAGCTAGCGAGGGCGAACGAGGCGACGAGGAGGGCGGCGACGCCGCTGGTGGTGGATCTCATTTCAGTCGGTAACGAACGTTCTGGATCTTGATGACGGTGCCGTCGTGATCGCAGCGGAAGGCGAGTCCGCCCGGCTCGGCCGGATTCACCGAGTCGATCATGCGGTTGACCTCGACGCCGTTCAACGAAACGACGACGAGTGTCTTGCCGTCGTTTGTGGAGACGTCGATCTCCATATCTACCCAGGTGTCGGCGGCGATGAGCTCGCTGCCAACGGCCATGGAAGCGTCGCCTGCACGGATGGAGCCTGTCAGCACATCGTCCGGGAACGACGCGTTCAGCCGGACCGCGTAGCCCTGGAACTCGCCGTCCGCCGCGTCATTCGAGCGGACGATCACAGCGCCTGCACCGTTCGCGTTCACTTGGACGCGAGCGCGAACGGTCACGTTCTCAAGGTCTTCGAGCGGCGTCCAAAGGAAGCCCAGCGCGCCCTTGCCGACGATCTCATCCTGGCCGAGCTCGAAGGCCGCGTCACCGGCGACGTCCCAGTCGTCCCACGTTTCGCTCGCATCGAGGAAGGTCCATTCGCCGTCATCGGATGGGCGGTCGAGGGGCTTCGCTTGGAGGTTGCGCAGCGCAAGCGGACCGTCGGACGCAAATTCGATCGGACCGCGGGCGCCCGTGCCCGTCGTCACCTCGTATCCCTCGTGGAGCGCCACGCCGTTCAGCGTCACGCGATCGAGGAAGGCGGGCGAGTCCGCCTTGGCGATGCGGTAGAACACGTCAAGCTCCTGCCACGCGCCCTTGCCGGAGTACGACTGATCCGTCGGAGCCGATTCGCCGAAGGTCCCGCAGGTGGCGGGATCGTCGAACAGCTTGATCTCGCCAACGTCCGGGAGCCGCACGATGGCTGCCCCGCCTTCGGCGAGCATGAACTCCGCGTGCACGTGTGCGTCGCCGAAGCTGCCCTTGGTCACGAACGCCGTTGCGTCCGGCCCCGAATTCACGAGGGCTCCGTTGCCGACCGACGTGGAGAAGGTCGTGGGATCCTCTTTGTTGAGGGTCGCCTCGACGAGTTCCCAGCCCGTTTGCTCGAACTGGCCGAAGGCATCACCCCATGAAAGGCGAAGCACGCCCGCGTCCACTTGGCCCTTGCTGGGCGGTGGGGGAACCACCTTCGCCACGTACGCGTTGGTCTTCGCGCCGCTGGGCAGCTGGTTGACGGTGTAGGCGATCTCGCTGTGAAGCAACGGCGCGCCGCTCGCCGCGGTGACACCGTCCAGCGTGATGCGCACACACATGGCCGGAAACAGATCGAAGGATCGAACCGTCAGCTTCGTCCGATCTGCGGAAAGCGTGGCCTCTTCGATTTCCATCTCGAGGGTGTGACGCTCGGGCGATCCGTACTCCCACCAGTAGTCGTAGTCGTACTGGATGAAGTTGATGTTGTCCGCGCTGGGCGTCCAACCTTCGGCAACCGGGTGGGTGAACGTCAGCTCGAATCCGTACGCGCCGTAGTCGTCGTCCTCGCTCGCGGGCTCCGGAGCGTCGAGCAGCGTCATGTTCGCGAACTCCATGGGCTTGGCGCCCGTGTACCGCACGCGCATCAGGCCGTCGGCGGGCTCGCGCCCACCCCAACCTCGGTTCGTGAGCCCGCAGATCACGGTGCCGTCCGGCGTCTGGAAGACACGGTTGACGGAGCCAATCTCCTGGCGAAGCGGCACGATCCAGCCCTGGGTGACCCCTTGGACCTCTTCGAAGCCCGCGCGCAGGATCATCCCGTTCGTGAGCTCTGCGACCACGAACTGGCCGCTTGCGATGCCGAACTTGCCGCCCGTCGTGTCCTCAAGAAGGTTGCCAGTCGAGCGCGACCACTTGTACGGAATCCAAATCGCGACGGGCTCGCGGCCCACGGCGGCCTCGGGCGGCGGGATCTCGTCGCTGGCGAGCTTGCCGTTCGCACGGTACTCGTCGGTCCAGTTCAAGCTCTTGGGGTGCCCGTAGAAGGCGCCTTCCTTGATGTGGTAGATCGGGCTCGACGCCACCCAGTCGCCCTGGTTGTCCGTGACGAACACGCGGTCCTTCGAGTCGACGGCGACGCCGTTTGGGCTGCGCACGCCGCTGGCCCAAGGAGTGACTTCGCCTTCCGGGGTGACCCGCAGGACCCAGCCGCGGTAGGGGACCGTCGAGCGGCCGTGCCACCACTCGGGGTCACCGAAGCTGACGTTGAGGCCCATCCACCAATTGCCCTGGCTGTCGCGGGGAAGCCCAAACGCGAACTCATGGTAGTGCCCGCTCACGCCCCAGTCGTTCGCGACCGTGACGATCTCGTCGCATCGGCCGTCGCCGTCGTGGTCGATGAGCTCAGAGATTTCTCCGCGCTGGATCACGAAGAGTCGGTCGTCCTTGATGTCGAGGCCGAGTCCTTCCCAAAGGCCCTCGTGGAACAGGGTGACCTTGGCGTCGGCGATGTTCTCGGCAAGCGGATTCTCGACGATCCACACCTGGCCGCGCCGCGTGCAAACGGCGAGGCGTCCGTCGCTGAACTGGTCGATTCCGCCAACCTCAAGGACGCAGCCGTCCGGGGTTACGTACTGCTCGACGACGTAGACATCCGCTTCGGATGCGGGGACCGCGGGCTCCTCTGGGGCTACGGATGGGGCCGCAGACGGGGCCTGCGCGGGAGCCTCGGCCACCGGAGCCGCAGCTTCCTGGGGCGCAACGGGGAGCAGGGCGAAGGTGGTAGCAACAAGATTGAGAACGATCATGATTAGCGCACCCCCTGGATGTCGGCACGAATGGCGGCCTCAAGGGATTCGGTCCAGCTAGCGGCGTGCACAAAGACGGCGGTGTCGTCCTCTTTGCGGGTGAGAGAAAAGAGGCCCGGGCAGAGCTCATGGACGTAGAACGTCGGAAGGGTCTTCTCGGCGTCCTCGAACTTCAACTCCGTGACGGGCACTCCGCCCGAGACGTCGACTTGGATCGTCAGTCCGTTGGCAAGGCAAGACCGCATGGCCACGGGCACGTTATCGACCATCATGAAGGTGATGAACTCTTGGCCCCCGCCGACGTCATTGCCCTCGGCGTCGAAGACGTCGAAGTTGAGCCAGACCTTGTCGCTGGTGACCCGCGATCCGCGGAAGGCGCGGCGCATCGGCTGGCCCTCTTGGACCACGTTGAACTGGCCGTTGCTCGCGCCGTCCTCCTTGCGCGGCTCGGGCATCCAGGTGACCTGGCCCAGGGGCTCAAGCGCTGCTCCGCCGCGGCCGCCCCAGTCCTTGCGATCGAGGAAGTCGCCCTGGCGAATCGCCTGGAGCTCCGCCGTCTGCGCGCGGTACTGGAAGGTCGTCCCGTTCGGAAAGCCCACGACGACGCTGCGGGGCTCGCGGCGGCCGCCTTCTTTCAACGACGGCATCATGCCGTGCACAACGAGCGGCCGATCTTTGACGGAAAGGACGCTGGCCCCAGGGGCGACGACCGTGCCCGGCGGGCCTAGGGCGATGACGTAGTTGGCGAGGGCCTTGAGCTGCTCCTCCGGGAGGGTCTCACCGAAGGCTGGCATCGGT
>CALHGQ010000197.1 GCA_938030175.1 uncultured bacterium
AGTGCGGCCTTCTTCAACGGGCTGCTAGTCAGGCAGAAGCGACTCGATCGCGTCGATGACCGCACGCGACCGCTGCTCATCGAGGGCATCGGGGTGCGGCGAGGCAAAGCGTCCGGAGTCGTTGTCGAAGTACAGGCCTGCCGAGCCAGCAAACTCTTCCTCGAGAGCGGCCCGACGAAGGATGTCCACACCGGCCGCGATGTCGCTACCGGTCACGCCGTAGGCCTCCTTGACCATCTTCGTCCCGAGCATGGACTTCGGGTTCACGGAGACGATCACGGGGCCCGCCTCCTTGTGGGCCAGGCCCATCGCGCGGGACCACATGGTGAGGGCCAACTTGCTCTGCGCATAGGCCTCGGAGTCGTTCAGCCGCGCGCGGCCGGCGAGTGCGCCAAGATCGACCGACGCCTGGGCCGCGGACGACAGGTTGACGACCCGTCCCGACGGCTCGATCGCGGGAAGCAGGCGCCTCGTTAGCATGTAGGGCGCGAGGGTGTTGACCACGAACCTGACGTCGAGGCCTCCCTCCGCTTCGACGGAAGAGGTTCGAAACACGCCGGCATTGTTGATGAGGACATCGAGCTTGCCGTCCCGCGCCGCGATGGCATCCGCGAGGGAGGCGACCTCGGATAAGACCGAGAGATCCGCCACGTAAGCCTCGACGTTCCCGCTGCCAAGCATGGCCTGGGTTCGCTCCAGCTTCTTGGGATTGCGCCCGTGGAGAAGGACGGTGTGACCGAGCGAGTGCAGGGCCTTGGCGGTCTCGAGCCCGAGGCCGTCGGTCGCTCCGGTGATGAGAATGGTCTTGGGCACGGGGTTCGATTGCTTAGTCATGAAAGTGCGGCAGGAGATCCTGGGCGAGGCGTCCCAGGGTCGCCTCGATGTTGGCTTGGTTGAAGCGAAGGTTGAGAGCGACGTGGTTCACACCGGCGCTCTTGAGCGACTTGAGGTGCGCCAGCAGGTGGTGCATCCCCAGCCTGAATCCGAGGTGGATCGGTTGGGGCGGATCGTCAGGTCGATCGGTGAGATCGACGTACAAGGGCTGCATCACGGGCCGGTCGGGCATTCCCGCGGCACGGCTCTGCGCGCGCCATGACTCCACGATCTTCGACTGCATGGACGGCGCCTGGGGATAGAGCATCCGGCCGTCGCCGTTCCGAAGGAGCCACTCAGGCGACTGTTGGCTGCCGCCCGTGATGAGCAGCGGGAGCTCTCCTCCCGAGGGCTTGGGCAGCATGTCCATGTGGCCCCCGAGCTGACCCAAGGGGCTCTCTAGGCTCGGACTCTCCTCCGCCATGCGCTTGATGTAGTCGTAGCTGTCGCGGAATCGCTGGCCTCGATCTTCGAAGGAGTGATGGAGCGCCGGGTACTCCTGGGGGCGGTCGCCGGAGGCAACCCCCAGCAGGAGCCTGCCCCCCGACAGCGAGTCCGCCGTCGCCGCCGCTTTTGCGACGTGCGCTGGGTGACGAAGCGGCAGGATCACGCTGGCGACGCCCAGCCCGATCGTGCGCGTCATGCCCGCGAGGAGGCCAAGGTAGACGAAGGGGTCGAACAGCTGCCCCGCGTCCCCAAAAGACGGCACGTTGAACGGGACATCCCGCAGCCAAACGGCGGCGTAGCCGAGCTCCTCGGCTAGCTGGACACGCTCTAGATGCCGGTCCATGGTGGGCACGGGCCCGTCGGCGTACGTCTCGATCGGGACGACCAATCCAAGGCTCAGACGACCCGGCCGAAAGACCGCGTTGTAGCCCCGGTTGATCGAACGGAAGCTCGGTTGATGAGTTTCGCTAGACAAGATCCCCCCCCGCATCGATCAGGCGCCGAGATCTCTTCGACCCGGCGCACGGCGCCGCCAAGCGCCAGGCCATCCGGCGAGCCCTCGCTCCGTGAGCGAGCGTGACACCGGGGACGTAGTCGTCGTAGATCGTGGACTTCGGACGCATGTGGCCGGAAAGGTGAGCGCACGGGCGACGCGTCGCAAGTACCCACATTTTTGTAAGCATGAAGAGAACGTCCGTGGGCCCCATCGGCACCACGAAACGGTCGCGAGAAAAATTCCCGCGTGCGAGCTCGGCGGCTCCCAGGGCCGCCCGTCCACCGGGGCGATGCCTAGGGGTTCCGCGAGACCGAAGGGGGGACCTCGTTCAGGTGGATCCGCGTACAACCTGAGCAACCTGGCGCGCAATCCCAAGGGGTCCTCGCACCTGGGCGCGGCGTAGCCCAGACTCCCCATGGCGTGCGCCAGCCCCCGCCCGGCGCCCGCAATCACTCAGCATGAGTCTCGCACTATGGTCCCCCTTGGCACTCGGCGGCTACGTCCTGCTGCTCGCTTGGAAGGCGCGCGCGGCGTACGCCTATGCCGCGGGCGAAAAGCGAGCGTTCGAGGCGGAAGCTCCTACGGGCGAGCCATACGCCCTGACCGTGCTCCAGCCCATCCTCTCGGGGGATCCGACGCTGGAGTCGTGCCTGCGGGCCAATCTGGAGGCCCACGGGGCGGACACGACCTTCCTCTTTTTGGTGGACGATGACGACGCGGAGGCCCACCGGATCGCAAAGACGCTGGAGCGCCCAGGGCTCTCGATCCAGAGCTACCCCGCAGCCCAGGCGGGGATCAACCCGAAGGTGGACAAGCTAGAGCGCGCCTTCGCGGACGTGACCACAGAATTCGTCGCCGTGCTCGACGACGACACGACGGTTGGGGAAGAGCACATGCGGCGGGCGATCGCGGTCCTGCGCAGCCCCGACTGGGAGGGCGGCCTGTACACGGGACTGCCGACCTACCGCGCCGAGCTCAGTCCGGACCAAGGGATCAGTGATCGAGTGGGCGCCGGGTTGATCACGGCCTTCGTCAACTCAAGCAGCGCGCTCACCTACCTCCCGGCCGCGCGCTCTAGCCCCCCGATCACCCTGAACGGGATGTTCTACGTCACGCGCTCCGAGGTGCTCAGAAGCATCGGCGGCTTCACGGCGATCCGCGAAGAGCTCTGCGATGACCTCGCGATGGCACAGCTCTACCGCCGCGCCGATCGGACGATCCGCCAGGGCTCCATGGCCCAGCTGCTCTTCACCGGGGGCATGGGTTTGGGCGCCTACGTGACGCGCATGCACCGCTGGTTCGTTTTTGCCAAGGTGCTCGTCCGTCGCGCCAGCCAGTCCCAGCGCATCAAGCTTGGGGTCACCCTCGGACTGCCGCCGGTGCTCCTGTGGATCGCGGCCTCTGGGGCCCTGGTCTCCTGGCCCGTCGCGGCGGCGCTCATCGCGGTGCTCGTCATGCGCCACTTCATCCTGCGATCTTTGTTGAGCCTCACCCGCGAGGCGCGAGATCCGGCGGGTCCCGCCGCACGACTCAACCCGATCTCGAGCGTTCTCTCCGAGCTGCTCATGCCGCTGCACGCTCTCCACGCCGCCGTACGGCCGACCATTCGCTGGCGCACCCGGCGCATGCGCGTTCGACGCGACGGGAGCTTTGAGTCCTTACCGGAGCGATCATGAGCCCCCGCGGATCGCTGCCCTGGACTCCCGTCAAGATCGGTTGGATCTCCGGGGTGAGTCGGCCAGGTACGCGCGCCCTTTCCCCCGAGCAGCGCGGCTTCGTGGCGTCGCTGCCTGGCCATGCGAGCTGGAAGCTCACCACCAACTTCCCCTACGGAGGTTCGGTGGATCAGCCGGCCGAGGCGTTCAAGAAGACGGCGCTGCCGTTCGCGAGCGCGGTGAACCTCACCCACTTCCTTCTCGCGTCCCAGCCCTTTCGAAGGCCGTCGAGGCGTCGCGCCTGGCACGAGCTGAGGAGCTCATGCGAACTCTTGCTGCTCGTCACCAACAGCTGCGGGGCGCAGATCGTGCAGGCTCTTGAACGCGGCAACCAGCCGGCGTCAGAGCTGCGCGTTCTCTCCATGGGCTCGGTGGACTGGGGAGCGTCGAGGCTGAAGCGCAGGAGACTACGTGGTTCCCTCGACCGGGTGGGCATCCCCGGGCGAGGCCCCGCCGACATCACCGTTTCCGGCGTTGGGCACTTGGACTACGCGCGATCGGAGAAGGTGCGCGCCATCGCGCGTGACTGGGTGGCGGAGGAGCTCGAGCGAGCCGGCCACGGAGTGGGGTGAGCCCCTTTGGGACTCCCGCGCGCTGATTCCCCGCTGGCAGGCGCGGACCGAGCACCGCGAGACGCGCCCGCGTGCTAGCATCAGGGCAATGCGCGGAACGCCTATCGCCCTACTCATGCTGATCGTTGGCGCAGCCATCGGCGTTCTGGTGGGTTTCACCGTGGGCTCCGGCAAAACGCTGCAGCCAGGCGTCGTGGCTGCCGGCCTGAACCGGGTCGAACGCTCACCGGCCGAGAACGTGAGCGCACCCGAGTTCGATTCAGGAAGGACTGGATCGCGCAGCGCGGCCGCACCTGATTTCGGACCGCCCTTGGAGCCGCTCGCCCTTGAGCCGGACAGCCCCACCGCAAAGATGGCGACGGGGATCGCTGCGGAGGCCGAGCGCGAAGCGGCTCAACTGGCTTCGCCGGATGAACCGGTCGCCGTCGACATGCAGCGCAGCATCACGGGGCTCATCCTCGACGATCAAGGCGCGCCCCTCGCGGGCGTCACGGTGACGACGGTGATGAACCCGGACTCCTCGGTGTTGAACACAAGGTCGCCCCAAGACGTAGCGCGGGGCTGGGACGGCGAAGCGGACCTGGCCGAATCGCTCCGGGATCGCGCGGCCTCAACGCTTCAGAAACGACGCTTGCGTCGCGTGGATGTTTCCGATGCCGAGGGCCGCTTTAGGCTCACGAACCTGCTGCCAGGCAAGCACTTCGTCCAGGCGTACCTCAAGGGCTACGTGTTCAAGAACCACTCGGTGTACGTCGGCAACAGTACGAGCATCACGGGGGCACCAGCGAAGCTCTTCCACCTGGAAGTGGTGGATGAGGATGAAGAGCCCCTCGACGAGGCCATCATCGCTGTGTCGTCGGGGCGCCGCTGGACCTACTACGACTGGAGCGCGGACGACCCCTTCTTGCCGCTGGAAACCCGCG
>CALHGQ010000198.1 GCA_938030175.1 uncultured bacterium
TACGCATGTCGACGGGCTCGCGGCAGACGAAGACTCTGACTTGGGGTGAGGGTGGGAAGCTCAGCACGTTGCAAGGACGCCCAGCAGGCGTCGGAGGGCGACGTCGTCGAAGTCGGAACCGACGCGGAGGGTGAGGCCGGACGGCAGGGCTATCTCGATGGGGTCGACTGGCGACTCACGACGCTCGCTCACGATCGATACCTCGCTGAAGCTGCTCTGAACCTCCTTTCGCGCCCTTGTCCGCGCGTTGTAGAGCGACCAAGGGGCTACGTTCTTTGACTTGGCGAAGGCGGCGATGCTCAGGCCGCTGGCTTGCTGCTCTTCGAGCAGCGCCGCCGCTTCACGTGCTGGGACGGATCGCGGCTTTGGGTGTTTAGTTTCCATCCGCGAAGGGTGGCACCGAGGTCAGGCGCTTTCTAGATGGGCTGACCGGACACGTACCTCCGGCACGAAAAAGCTTCGATTTGCTGCAACGAATGCGGCCTACCCCTCCGCCCATCCGGGGCGACTCATATGAGTCCAGCGCGTGCTTTCTTCTGCGCCCCAGTCGGGGCCGTCGCCTGCGTTCTGCTGTTAAAACAACAAGATATGAATCATCAACGCTACCGGACGGCCTGGATGGTGCCGTCACTACTCATGGCCGCGACGGCCATCGGCCACGCAACACCCCAGCAGGTTCCAAGCTGGGGCCAACACAGTAAAGACGATGTCGTCGCGCAACCACCTCACCGGAATGGACCCGGTATCTCTGACCCGACGGGGATGAAGTCAAGCTGTGAGGAGTCCTCCGACACAGGAGACGCCGCCCCTGCAACGGACTACGGACAGTCCGACGCGATTCTGCTGCACAGCGGGCAGGAAGTGCTAACGGCTGTCGACTTCGACTTCGCTGGCGTGGACCATGCAACGGACCTCTCTCTCAAGAGGCGGCACATATCGCGTGGGCTTGGTCAGTACTACTTCAATACCTTCGGCGACGCTTGGGCCTTCAACTTCCAGCGCCGCCTGTGGTGGGACGGCAACTCCGGCGAGCTTGTGGAACAGGGATTCCATCGGAACGAGTACTTCCGAGCGGGTAGCACGGCCAACGTCTGGAACTGTGAAGGCGGCGGCACCGATCGCTTCCTCGTCGCAGATGCGTCGAATGGTCCCCGAATCGTAAAGCGTGGGGGCATTGTCCATCACTTTTCAGCTTACTCGCCGGTAGGCGGTGGCCACTACCAAGCACGGCTCCTTCGCGTTGAGTCGCCGAATCCGGCGAACACGATTGAGATTGAATACGTTCATCCTGCTGAGAGCTACAGTGGACCAGACTACCTGCAGATTGCAGCCATTGTCGACTCGTTTGGAAGACGCATCGATTTCCACTACGAGGACAGCGCCTTCCCACTCGCAGTCACGCGCATCGAAGATTTCGACGACCGCGAGTACACCTACGAGTATGAGTCTGGAATGTACGGCGGTGCATACCTCGTCAGGGTGACGACCCCCGAAACGAGCGAATTCCCGGCGGGAACAACGACTTCGTACACCTACCCCTACAAGGACAATGCCGCTGGTGCGGATATGCGGCTTCGAAACTCCATTGGCTCGGTGATTGAGCCGAACCAGTTCGGAACGCAGCACGCACGACTCGAGTGGACGTACTACGACACGAACATCTCATCCAGTACCTTTGGGTGGGTGAAGAGCCATACCGTGGGGAATACGTCCGTTGCGGCGGAGCTCGCCGCGGGGGGGACGTATCAATACTCCTATACGGTCGACCCAATTCTAGGGAGTGGGAACAACCCAGCAACTACCGTTGTGACCACGGCTCTCGTTAACGACCGACGTGGAATTGACCTCCAGTATGAGTTCACCCGATCGGGACAGATTCTGCGCGAGACCGTTCTCACCGACATCCGCGGAACCATGCCATCTGGGGGATACGTCAAGGCTTTTGAGTACCAGTCCCTCGGCGCCCACCTTGGTGATGCCACCGGAAACCTAGTCGCCGAGATCAACCCGCTCACAGACGAGACGACGCAGGCCTTTCAGAGTTGGGACTCCTCCGCTGGGCCTCAGCCGTCGTGGTTCCATGCTTCGAGAGCGAACAGGGTCGAGGTGGAAATGCACCCCGACAGCGTCCGTGGATCAGCCGGTAACCTCCCGTCGCTTCGTACCTCGATCATCTATGAGCCTGTCTTCAACAAGCCGTACAAGGTGATCGATCCGCGCGGCTTTGCACCTGGCAATTCCGAGGAAGACTTCACGACGACCTACATTTACGACTACATGCAGGCTCCGCCGAGTATTGATCCTGCGAGTCCGCTGGCAGGGCTCGCGGCTCGCTACTCCCTGAACCAGCAAGAGCTGGTGGATCGGCTCCTCGAGATCGGCGTACCCAGCGGTGGGCATGGAGATGTCAACGATTACTCGGCGGACGACGGCGCCATCTGCGGAAACCTACTGCAGGTGCGGCATCCGCTGGTCAAGCTGCCTGGGGAAGCTCTGGCAGTCATGCCCAGCGCATCTCAGTCGGCGGATCGAGAGATGCGTTACAACGCGTACAGCCAGTTGATCTGGGAGCGCGACGAGGAAGGGAATGTGCACGAGAGCACCTACTACGCGCAGTCCAACTGGTGGGGGCCATCGGGCTCCGGATCGGTCGCACCGGAGGGTGCAGGGGGATTCCTCCGGAGCAAGACGGTCAACACGACCAACGGCGCCGAGAGCTACCTGACTCGAAACAGTGGGCACCCTACGGCTGCACATGCAGCAACGGATTTCTACCGATATGACACCGGTGGGCCTTCCCAAGTCGGCCAGGCAGTGTACCGGAGGCAAACGCCGACGACTGTGATTGACGCTCGGGGAGTCGAGCACGACTTCGAGATCGATGAAATGGACATGGTCCAGGCGGTCGTACGCGCAGCGCGCGTGGCCTCAGGGAGCTCCAACTTAGTTGCGCACGCCTACCGTACGGAGTACGACTACGACGCTAACGGCAACATGGTCGAAGAACGCGTTGAGGAGCGCGATAACTTTTCAGGCCTTAGTGGCTGGACGCGCAACGTGACGACCTATGACATCCAGAACCAGCAGCGTTCGACAGTGACCGCGGCTGGCACGATGAAGCTCACGAAAACGTGGGAGTATGATGCAAGTGGCAATCCCACCAAGTTCACTTCTGTGGATGCTGTCAGTGCGAGTGCGTCCTCGTCCATCGTGCAAGAATACGATGAGCGGAATCTTCTGATGTCGACCACGGTGGGCGCGGGGTCGCCCGTGGCGGCCGAGACCACCTACGGAATCGATCACAACGGTAACCGAACCTCCAAGACGGACGCTGACAGCGGAGCCGACGGAGTTCCGGATGTGACCTTGTTCGTGTACGACGGCTACAACCAGACGGTCAAGACGACCTATCCCGATGGCACCTTCGAGGGTCGCAAGTACGATGCCGTGGGCAACGTCGTGATGTCGGAGACCTACGGGCCTATCAACCTCTTGAAGCTCGATTCTGTCGGCGGGGCGGTCACCGGCGCGCAAACGACTGTGTCTGGTCTTCTAGAGCGACGGCACACGCATTTTGATGCTCGCAATCGAGTCTTCCAAAGCGATGAAGAGCACTTCCACTACGACGCTTTGGGGCTAGGGATCGGCCAGAGCCAGCTGGATAGCGGCGCACTTGGCAACCCGAGTGATGGCCTCGTCTCGAGTGTCTTTGTCCACGACCGTCTCGGTCGCTTGATCCTTGTGGTGGATTCGGACGGCGATACTGATCTCACGCACTTTGATGGCGGAGGTCGACTTCTCTACGCCAAGGACGCGGAGGGAAGCGAGCTCTTCAACGCGTACGATCCCACCGACAACTTGGTCTCCGTCCTGAGCGTCGAACGTTCTGATGGGCAATTCGACTCATTGTTCTATCAGTACGGCTTTGACTCCCTTGACAGGGCGATTTCTGAGACTCAGCCGAACGGACAGAAGAGTCGGACGTTCTACGATTCGCGTGGCTCGGTCGTTCGTACGGTCGACGCTCTCGGTAACACCGTCGACATGTACTACGACCGCGCACGGCGGAATGTTGAGCAGCGGACCTATCTTGCTTCGGTGGCTTCGGGTGATGGCGTTGGAGCTGCACCGGGCAACGTCGACCTCCAGCAGGGTGGCGACCCGAACCTGCCATCCGGTTCGGCTGGATCCCCAGATGGTGTAAACAAAGTCTCCTATGGCTGGGATACGCAGTCGAGGGTCAAGAGCTGCACAGACGATCGTGGGAACGTCACCAACTACTTCTACGACCAGCAGTCCCGCCGAACTGGTATTCAGTACGGAGACGGCACGAGCGTCCTCATCCGCTACAACCTCGACGGCGAGCCCATCATCAAGAAGGATCAAGCCGGGTTCATCTGGCGCTATAGCCATGACAGCATGGGGCGCCGGCTTAGCGAGACGAACATTGCTCCGGGTGGCGCGTCGTATAGCGGCAGCGTCAACGGCACTTCTAAAGTTCGGTATAGCTACGACGGTCTGGGCAATGTCTGGTCCCACTACGCCGACAATGATCGGACGGGGAACAGTGCGAACGATGTTCTGACGTACTTCCGCTATGACTCCCTCGGTCGCAAAGTGCGGCAGAGCCAGCTGCTCGGTCTTACCAGCGGCAACTGGGTTGAGACAGACATGGCCTACCAGGGTAGCGATCGCCTGGTCTCCCAGTTGTACTCCAACAACCGCACCGTGGCACGCGAGTACGACAAGCTCGACCGGGTCAAGTTGGTGCAAGACCACCTTGGAGTGATTGCGACGAAGTCCTACATCGGGCCGGTTCGAACGCTCGGCGTTTCGTATCGGAACGGCACGGCTCTCTCGCGCGTCAACTCCGCCGGAACGGGATCGATTTCCTCGGGTCCCGGTGACTCGGGCGGATTCGACATCAACGGTAGGACCGTTCGAACGACATGGACGGCACCATCCACGTCCGCTCAGCCGCTTGTTGCCTCGTACGTTTCCACCTACAACGGGTTAGGGGGCGTGGGGACCGATCGAATCTCTTCGGAAACGAGAGAGCATTTCGGCTACGAGCGAGACGACTACCAGTTCGATTCGACGTACCGCATGGTTGGATTCTCCCCCGGTGGGGGAGGGGCGCCTAGTAGCCGCAAGCTCGATGGTGCCGACAATATGGTCGCCTACAACGACGGAGGGAATCCGCAGCTCCCGGAAGTTGACGGTCAACCCAGTGAAGCTGGTCTAAACCAGTATACGTCGTTCAGTGGACGCAGCTTCACGTATGACAGCCTGGGGAACAGGGAGTCGGTGGTAGACACGAGTTCTGGACAGCCTATCACGACCTATTCGTTCGATTCGTATCGCCGGATAGACTCCGCAAGCACGGGAGCAGGCTATGAGAAGTACGTGTACGACGGAGTTGGACGCAGGGTTGCGATCTTGGATGCAGCCGGCGGGCTGAAGCGTCGCTTCGCCTATGACTCCAAGTGGTGCGTGCTTGAGGAGTTCGACTCCATGAACAACCTTGCGGCCCAGTATGTCGATGGCGACGGGGTCGACGAGCACCTGCAACTGTCGGTGTACTCTCCTGACGGGGCAGTGGATGAGTTCTACTATCACTGCAATGCCGTCGGGTTCATCGGTGCGCTCACGGATAGCCTGGGCGATACCGTCGAGCGGTATCGATACTCATGGCTGGGCGAAACCTCCGTCCTGGACTCGGCAGGCAACCCTGTCGGGAAGACGAGCCTAGTGGGCAATCCTTACATGTTCCAGGGCCGCAGATATGATGCGTTCACGGACACGTACCACTTCCGGCGGCGGCAGTACGACGCCGCCCAGGGGCGCTTTCTCTCTACTGATCCGACGGGACTTTGGCAGCATGGTCAGGGCAACGGGTACTCGGCGTTCGACGGTGATCCCTGGAACGTCCATGACACCTACGGAGGGGAATCTGAAACGATTTCCCACCAGTGGCACCATGAGTACCCGGATAAGTTCCACCACGAGTTCGCTTCGTGTGGAATCGATATCGATGGGCCGTCGAACGGGTTGATGCTGAAGGGCGGGGAGCATCAGACGCTCCATGGCGTGAAGCTTGGCGACAAGAACCTGGTCCAACACTGGGAGGGCTTTTGGGACGAGTATGACAAGAAGGGTCGCAAGCCTACGAAGTCTGAGATCCGCGCGTTCCGCAAGAAGATGCGCAAGAAGCTGAATGCGCACAAGCGGGTTGGCAAGATCGTAAAGTCGGGCTTCCGCCCGAACGTCGGCTACGAAGTCTGGAGTGGGACGGACAAACCCGGGCGGAAGAAATTGCTCGCCGAGATGTTCGATCTACTCGAGCTTGGGAAAGGGCGCATGCCGCGCGGGAAACGCAAGAGAGGGACTAAGAGGAAGGTTCCTGCGAGCAAGCGGGGCAAGAAGGCTAAGGCGAAGCCAAAGGCTGATGCGCCCAAGGGCGGCGGAGGCGGCAAGGGTGCCGCGAAGCGGGGTGGCAGGCTAATGCGGGTCGTCCCGGGTGCTGGACTCCTCGCCGTTGGATTCGGTGCTGCATGCTTTGCCGATGACGTGAATGAGCATGGGCTCGTTACGGCGGTTTGGCTGGCGTCGCCCCCAGGAGCCTTGATCGAGAATATCTCATGGGGCCTCGGGCTGATCTTCTGACCCCACCGCTGCTCGGCGCATACTCGCCGTAGGCGTCATTGGCACGGGCGCTCTCCGCATGGGGAGCGCCCAAACGCCCCGGGGAGGACCGGCAGTTGCTTCTCAGTCGGCCCCCCCGGTCACTCTTGTAACTGTTGTCACGCCCACCGTCCGTGGAGGTCCCCTCGTCATAAGCGGCTTCGCCCAGACTGCCTTCAGACGACTCCAGCCTATGGTCGCTGCCGCACTCGCGCGCGCTATTCGGAGTCGACCCTACACATTCATCATTGCGACCTGAGCGACCAGCTCGAATCACTCATTCATCCGACGGTCCGGCATGACCTGCCGCAAGCTCTACATACGCACTGAACTCTCTGTCCTGCATGACCACGAACTTTGGTCAACCCACAAATTGAAATCATGACTCTCGCCATTCTTGCATCGACCATCACACTTGCCCTCCCTCCACAGCTAGCCGACTGGGGGGATTTGCCTGAAGCCCAGGGAATGTCTTCGGCGCCCCATCATGACCGCAATGAGAACGGTCACGGGGACCTCGTCATCGGTGCACCAAGTGCTGCATCGGGCGTTGGGCGCGTTGACATCGTCGATGGTGAGACTGGCATTCTGTTAGCGACCATTCCGGCCCCTGGGGAAGTGCGAGGGTTCGGCCGCTCCGTGGCGTCGATTGCGGACCTGGATGGTGACGGGGTGGCCGATCTCGCGGTTGGAGCGTACCGGCGCGCTTCAAGAGACGTGGACGGCGGTGCATTCGGGGATCCCATCTCAAGTGAGTTCACCGGGGCGATCTTCTGCTACTCAGGGGCTGATCTTCACCCGATCCAAACGATTCGCGCCAAGCAGCTCGGAGTCGGTGTCGGTACCGACGTTCGAGGTATTCCTGACGTTGATGGCGACGGGGTGGAAGACATCTTGGTTCGCGTTCCCTCCGGAGTCAGCCGCCAGTTGGAGTCGAACTCAGTGGGAGGGGCCGCCATCTGCAGCGGAAGGGGCGGTCAGACCCAGCGGGTGTTCAAAGCACCCGAAGATCTGCAGTTTCACTTTGGATCGTGCGCAGCTTGGCTGGGAGACCTAGGCGGTGACGACGAAGTGGCCGTCGCCGTTGGTTCTGGCCCGAGCGCTCGAGGAGGCGGGGTCACGATTTTCAACGCAACCACCGGCTCAGTGCTTTGGGATTGGCGGTCTCCGGCTTCCGCTGGAGGGCATCATGGGGTGGCTGCCGTCGTTGGCGAGCTCGAGCTCGCTGGGGGACAAGGCGGTGACTTCGTGGTGTTATCGGTGGAGCAGACCCACGGAAACCGAGTCTGGACCATCACTGGCTTCGGAGGCCAAACCAGGAGCAAGCTGTGGTCGCACCGGATCGAGGGTTTCACGCCTAACGCGCATTTGGCGGGGATGCACGTTCTCGATGTTGGTCCGACGCCTGCCGACTCTCTGGTATGCGTGAGCGGCGGAGCCAGCGTAGACGTGCTCCGGGTCTTTGGCATGGATGGCGTTCTTCGGGGGACAGTGGATGCCAGCGGCGTTGCGAGCGCAGGGGGACGGAACCTGGGCGCGGCTGCGTTCCGCGTCAACAGCGCAGGCGGTGACCAATGGTGGATCGGGTGCGTTGGCGGTCCAAAGCGTGTTGGTGGGGGCACTGCGCCTGTAGGCGCGTTCCTGGACACCAGCGCATTGACACTTGGGCCTCCGGTGACGGTTCAGTAGCGGCTTCGCCGTCCAACAGAAGGAGTTACTGACATGTACCAACCAACGGAATTTCAGCGCCACGACACAGCGTCCCAACCCCAAGAATCGCAGGACAGATCGGCGGCACGCCAGTTTCTGGCGAGCCTCTACTACCCCAAGGCGCCAGTCTTTCACGCGTTCGACTTGGCGGATCGTGGCTACCTCTACGACCTCAGTTCAGGGGCCGTGCTCTCGCTGACGAGCGAGGCTGCAACGTTGCTAAAGGCCGCGGAGGCTGGCGAGGTCGATGGCCTTGAGGACAGCGAGCTCGATGAGGCTGGTGAAGCGTTAGAAGAGCTGCAGCTGATTCGAGAGCTTGGCTTCCTAGCTCTACCGGATGAGGAGAGTCGACCAACGGTTCCTCAAACAACCGAAGCGCTGCTCGATCACTCCAGCAAGTCCACCCAAATCCTCGTTCAGACGTCCTGCAATCTGAAGTGCTCCTACTGCTACGAGGTGAAGAACGGATTTCACGGAACGGGCAAGCGGATGCCGGCAGACATGGGACGTGCGATCGTGGACTTCGCCTTCCAACGCGCCCGGAAACGCGGAGTGGTGGATATCAACTTCTTTGGAGGCGAGCCTCTGTTGAACTTTGAGCTCGTTCGCGAGCTAGTGGACTACGCCGAGAAGCTTGGAGTTGAGCATCGCAAGCACCTGAGCTTTCGCATGACCACCAACGCAGTGCTCATGACGCCTGAGATCGCAGACTTCCTCGTAGAGAAGCGGTTCGGCGTGATGGTCAGCCTCGATGGTGACCCGAGCAAGGCGGACAGCAACCGAAAAGACCACAGCGGCCGTGGAACAAGTCGCAAGGCGCTGGATGGGGCGAAGCTGCTGCGTGATCGTCAGCGCGTCGCAGGGCTGCGGGAAGTGACCGCGAGGGCGACGCTGTTCGGAGAAAATAGCGACCGACAGAACGTGCTCGACTTCCTCCACGGTGAAGGGTTTCGTCGCGTCATGGTAGGCTCGGCAGGCGACCTTGAGGCTGACCCGGCCGAGCTGCCAGCGTCAGAGCCTGATCCTGTAGAGGGCGTTGAGGGGAAGGGCCTTACGGCTCTTCGAGCTGTGCTTGGGATGAAAGACCCTGAAGAGCGCATGCGGCACGTCCACGAACGGGGCCTCAGCCCAACCCTGAATCACGTAAGGGAGCGACTCCAGATGGCCGACGTTGCCCCCTCCATCTCATGCGGTGTCGGGCGCAACACCCTCGCTGCGACTGAACACGGCGATCTCTACCCATGTCATCGGTACGTGGGGCAGAAGGAGTACGTAGTGGGCAGTGTCGAAGATGGAATCGACCGGCCCAAGCTGGCTGCCTACTACGGCACGCTGCTCAGCGGTTACGAGTCGCACTGTCGAAAATGCTGGGCTCGCATTCTGTGTGGCGGACAGTGCGCGTGGGAGCGGAGTGGTGACTCTGGCGACATCACCGGGCCTTCACCCAAATATTGTGACGGCGTGCGCTCCTCTATGGAAGCGATGCTCGCCCTCTACACCGAATCCCAACCATCGCTGCTTAGCTAGCGCTTCCCTGAATCCTATGACTAAATCAATCGACACATCGCTTCTTGGCGATGCAAACAGCTCGATCTCTCGACGTGAAGCCCTCAGGGGCTTGAAGCACTTTGCCCTTCTTGCGGCTGGTATGGCCGTGGGGGCACGTTCTGCGCGCGGCGCGCCGTTCGGGGACAGGGTTCCGCCCGAAGTGGATGATGAAGAGGTTAGCTGCGGCAGCTACTCGAACGAAACACTGGTCACCGACATTGAGTGCGGCACACTAAACGACGAGGGGGCTGTCATAACGGATGGTGACTGCGGCAAGGTCGACGTGTTGGATGGGTCGACCAACATCTACTCGTCTGATGAGGACTGCAACAACTACTCCCCGGTGTCCGGAACTGAGAGTGATGCCGCCTGCGGCATGATCAGCAGCTCAGACGAGAAGTATGCATGGAGAGACTTGGCGTGCGGAACAGCCGACAGTAAGGATGAAGACTGCAAGGGGTTGTTCGAGTACGAGGGACAGGTCTACCGTCACTCGGATGACAGCATCTAAGGCGACAGAGGCCCGACGAGTCAGGGGTTTCGGGTCGACGGCAGCTCAAGATCCTCGTAGAGCGATCCGTGTCACCCTGGACGCTTTTGAAAGCCTTGCACGGTCACAAGAACAGATCGCGGCTGGCGTGGCGGTCCTGAGTCCGTGGGGCGAGAAGTTGGCTTGTCGCCTGTTACGTGGCCTGGGACCACACAACGAGAATTCCCTGCACCTCTGAACTTGTTCGGGGGTGCAGGGTCGTTGCGGTGCCGAACCGGTAGCGGTCTCTCTCGACCGCGTATGCGTTCCCACAGTTCATCCGTACGATACGAACCCCGGAGGTCGTCCATGGAGATTCCGCGCTGCACCCGCGGTGGTTGCTGCAGTTGCTGAGGTCTTGCCAGCGGTCTCAGTGCGCCGTCGTTTAGACAATTCCCGTGGTGGAACAGGCGTTGCGCGATGTCAGCGTGGATCGGTGTGAGATTCGACTATTTGGGGTCTCTTGGACGCAGGCCAATCACGTGCGTGTCGCTGCGCCATGCCTCGAGGTTAGTGCCCTTGTACCGAACTTCAGTCCTGAACGTTGACCTACCAGCTCCGTTCTCGGGGACCACGCAGGTGAGGACGTAGAGGTCCATCGTAGAGGTGGAGCGCCCAGCGTCGAAGACGGGAGCGACGGAGAAAGGGACTTCTCCCTCGCTTGAGACGCTTAAACTGATCTCGCCGGCCGCCCAATCGATGGCGTCAGATCGGAGGGTCGCTCCGACGTTTCCGCCTTGGGAGTGATCGCGGATGTAGAACTCCATGTGGGGAAACGCTAGCTCAGGGGCGTGCCCACTTGTCGCTGGGTGACTCGGGTCAGATTCGGTTGCGTTCGGTGTGGACTGCGGTGAAACATTCTGATCGCTGGCCCCGCGGGAGCAGCTTCCAAGGACACATTCAGCGACTGCGATCCAGAGCGACTGATGGGCAAGGCAAAGTCTCATGTTGCCCAGTGTACCTCGCGCAGGGTGACGTCGGATGCCTCTAAGATTCTTTGGGGCGGCACGAAGAGTGAGGTCTTGCTGTTGTGTCGTACATCGTCAAGAGACGACGTGTTGACGCCATCGGCCTGTTGGAGAGCTTTCTCGACTCGGCAGGCGAGTACACCGCTCGGGATGCCGGCAAGGCGTTGGCGAAGCTGCGATCCTCAGCCAGTGAGGCGAGACGACCCCTTGTCGCCAGCTTCAAAGTGGGGGAGCCAGGCACGAAGAAACCCTGCACCTGTGGGCTTGGCCACAGATGCAGGGTCGTGAGTTGGAGCGGGAGCTTCTAGCGCTCCTTCACAACCGCCCGCGCATACTCGCGGTTCATCCGCGCGATGTTGATCACGGAGATGGCCTTGGGGCAGGCCGCCTCGCACTCGTAGTGGTTGCTGCAGTTGCCAAAGCCCTGCTCGTCCATCGTGTCGACCATCGCGAGGACGCGACGCTCGCGCTCGGGCTGGCCCTGGGGCAGGAGCGTCAGCTGGCTCACCTTCGCGGAGGTGAACAGCATCGCCGATGCGTTCGGGCATGCCGCGACGCAGGCCCCGCAGCCGATGCAAGCGGCCGCTTCGAACGCGAGGTCTGCGTTCTCCTTGGCCACGGGGATCGCGTGGGCGTCGGGGGCTGCACCGGTGTTCACCGACACGTAGCCGCCCGCCTGCTGGATCTTGTCGAAGGCCGTCCGGTCCGTGACGAGATCCTTGATGATGGGGAACGCGTCCGCGCGCCACGGCTCGACCTTGATGTGGTCGCCGCTGCGATACTCGCGCATGTGGAGCTGGCACGCGGTCGTGCGCTCGCGCGGACCGTGGGGCTTGCCGTCGATCGTTAGGGAGCACGAACCACAGATACCTTCGCGGCAGTCGTGGTCAAACTCGAAGGGCTCCTTGCCGGACTCAACGAGCTGCATGTTGAGGACGTCGAGCATCTCCAGGAACGACATGTGCTCGTTCGCGGTGATCTCGTGCTGCTCGAACGCGCCGGGTGCACCGGGGGCTGCCTGTCGCCAGACCTCGAGCGTGATGCGCATGTCGCCTTCTTGGGCTTTCTGAATCATCTGATTTGTCTCGTGTGGGTAGGGCTACTTGTAGCTGCGCGTGGTGAGCTTGACTTCTTCGAAGGTGAGCGCCTCGCGGTGCTCGGTGGGGGCGTCGTCCGGGCCGTTGAACTCCCAGGCGGACACGTGGCTGTAGTCTTCGTCGTTGCGCTTGGCCTCGCCCTCTTCGGACTGGTGCTCGGCGCGGAAGTGGCCGCCGCACGACTCATCGCGGGTGAGCGCGTCGTGCATCATGACCTCGGCGAACTCCATGAAGTCGGCCACGCGGCCGGCCTTCTCGAGGTCCTGGTTGATCGTGTTCGGGTCGCCCGCAACGCGGACGTCCTGCCAGAAGCTCGCGCGGAGGGCCGCCACCTTCTGCTTGCCTTCTTCAAGGCCAGCTTTGGTGCGCTCCATGCCGCAGTGGTTCCACACCAGGTTGCCGAGTTCGCGGTGCATCGAGTCGACGCTGCGCGACCCCTTGATGGCGAGGAGTGCTTCGGAGCGGCCGCGCGCGGCTGCCTCGGCTTCCTTGAATGCCTCGTGATCGGTCGTGACGTTCTCAAGGACACGGCCGGCCAGGTGGCTGGCGATGGTGGCCGGGATCACGAAGTAGCCGTCGGCAAGACCCTGCATGAGGGCACTGGCGCCGAGGCGGTTCGCGCCGTGGTCGGAGAAGTTGGCTTCCCCGAGCACGAAGAGCCCGGGGATCGTGCTCTCCAGGTTGTAGTCCACCCAGAGGCCGCCCATCGTGTAGTGCACGGCGGGGTAGATGCGCATCGGCATCTCGTACGGGTTGTCGCCCGTGATGCGCTCGTACATCTCGAAGAGGTTGCCGTACTTGGCCTCGACGGTGCTACGACCGTCGCGCTTGATGGCGTCGCCGAAGTCGAGGTAGACAGCCTCGCCGGTCTTGCCGACGCCGCGGCCTTCGTCGCAGACAGTCTTCGCGTTGCGCGATGCCACGTCGCGCGGCACCAGGTTGCCGAAGCTCGGGTACTTGCGCTCGAGGTAGTAGTCGCGCTCGGCCTCGGGGATATCCGTGGCCTTGCGGGTGTCACCCTTCGTGAGCGGGACCCAGACGCGGCCGTCGTTACGCAGCGACTCGCTCATCAGCGTGAGCTTCGACTGGTAGTCGCCCGAGCGAGGGATGCAGGTCGGGTGGATCTGCGTGTAGCACGGGTTGGCGAAGAAGGCGCCGCGCTTGTGGGCGCGCCAGGCCGCCGTGACGTTGGAGTTCTTTGCGTTCGTGGAGAGGTAGAACGCGTTGCCGTAACCGCCGGTGCACATCAGCACCGTATGGGCGGCATGGCGCTCGTACTCGCCGTTGACGAGGTTGCGCGTGATGATGCCGCGCGCCACTCCGTCCACCTTGACGAGGTCGACCATCTCGCGACGGGTCAGCATCTCCACCTTGCCCGCCTGGATCTGGCGGTTCAGCGCGCCGTACGCGCCGAGCAGGAGCTGCTGGCCGGTTTGGCCACGCGCGTAGAACGTTCGCGACACCTGGGCGCCACCGAACGATCGGTTGTCGAGCAGGCCGCCGTACTCGCGGGCGAACGGGACGCCCTGGGCCACGCACTGGTCGATGATGTCAACGGACACTTCGGCCAAGCGGTGGACATTGGACTCGCGGCTGCGATAGTCGCCGCCCTTCACCGTGTCATAGAAGAGGCGGTGAACCGAGTCGCCGTCGCCCTTGTAGTTCTTGGCGGCGTTGATACCGCCCTGGGCAGCGATCGAGTGCGCGCGACGGGGGCTGTCGTGGGTGCAGAGCGCCTTCACGTTGTAGCCCATCTCGGCGAGGGTCGCGGCGGCGGATGCGCCAGCGAGGCCCGTGCCGACGACGATCACGTCGAACTTGCGGCGGTTGGCTGGGTTCACGAGCTTGAGGTCGAACTTGTAGTTCGTCCAGCGCTCGTCCATGGGCCCACTCGGGACCTTGGAATCCAGCTTGGCTGATTGGGTGGGGGTGTCAGTCGTCATGGTTTCAGCCTGCGAAGAACAGATAGCAGGGAATGCCGCCGAAGCCGACGACAAGCAGGACCGCGATGCCGCGGCCTGTGAGTTGGATAAGGCCTCGGTAGCGCGGGTGCGCCAGGCCGAGGGACTGGAACGCGCTTTGGAACGCGTGCCACATGTGGAGGCCAAGCACCGCCATGGACAGCGAGTAGATCACGAATCCGAAGGGGGACTTCAGCCTCGCGATCACCATCGCAGCGAGGTCGTACTCGCTCGGGTCGACGAACTCCTTGGAGATGCGGAAGTCCCAGAGGTGGATCAGAAGGAACACCAAGAGCAGCGGTCCAGTGATCCACATCGTGGTCGACGCGAACGACTTGGCGCCCATGCCGAGGTCGGATCGGTACTTGTCCGTGCGCGACGATTTGTTCTTCGTGGTCAGGAAGACCGCGAAGAGGATGTGCACGACGAAGAGGGCGAGGAGCCCGGCTTCGGCCAGCGGGAGGAGCGGGTTCGACTCGATGAGGTGCGCGTACTCGTTGAACGCATCGGCTCCGAAGTACAGCGTCAAATTGCCCGCCATGTGGACGAGCAAAAAGAGCGTCAGCGAAAGCCCCGTGATGGCCATCACGTACTTTCGACCGATGGAGGAGTTCAGGAATTTGACGAACGAATTCATGGGGTGTGCTTCGAGGCGTTAGGCGCCTCGTCGGGTTCCCGCTCGCACAGAGTCCAGTTCGCGCCGCGCTGCGTGTCTGGAGTCAATGAAGGCGGATTTGTGGGCTCAAATCCCCTTCCGAGCCGGTGTCTGGCGTTTGGCCAGGCTTAGAGCGGATCGCCGCACGCTGGGATGACGCTGGGACATCCCGGAGAACGACGTAGGGAGAGATGGGCGGTGGGGGAGGTGAGGGGGCGAGAAGTGTCGTCAACGACGGCATCAGGCCCCCACTTGGGCCAGTATGTTATCGGCCAAGACCCCCGAATCGCCCCTCCCGGCCCGTCTTTCCTCTGCCAAATGCGACACCCCGCGCTAGGCCGGGTGTCGCGTCCGTGTCATGGTGTCGCTCCCCGCAATGTCATCTTCCTACACAAGACTGCTTGTCGCTCGCCACGGTGAGGTCCACGGTCGCTGGCGGCGCTCCGTCTACGGGCGGCTCGACGTGGAGCTCTCCGGCGTTGGCCTGCGTCAATCTCGGCGTCTCGGCGAAGAGCTTTCCGGGGTGAGTCTGAATGCGGTCGTGAGCTCTGGGCTGCAGCGCGCGGAGGCGGCGGCCGCCGCGGTCCGCGAGCTCCAGCCCGGCGGCGGCATGGCTCGGGTGGATGACCCGCGATTCCTGGAGCTGGACCGCGGCGACTGGGCTGGCCGGACCGTGGATGAGCTCGAGCGGGACGAGCCCGAGGCCTACGCGCGCTGGATGGATCAGCGCGGCGCCGTCCAGGCGCCTGGCGGGGAATCGCCATCGGACGTCGCTCGGCGCGTCCTGCCCGCCTTGGACGACTGGTCCTCCCGATACCCAGGCGGGACCGTGCTCGTCGTGGCGCATCTCTGGGTCGTTCGAAGCGCCGTCGCGGCGGCACTGGGCCTGCCGATTGAGCGCTCCGGGAGCCTCGCATTGCCCCCTGGAGGTATTTGCAGCTTCCTATGGCCCGTAGAAGCCACTGGAGAGAGTCAGCCGAAATTGCCAGTTCTGACCTCATTTGGCCTCGATCGGGCCCAATCTGGCGTGAATCAGGCCTAGTTCGGCGAGAAATCGGTCCCTGGCGGCTTGGTCGGTTTAGGCCCGTGCGGCCCGCCACCCGTTCCGCCACCGGGGCCGCCACCTGGGCCCCCGAACGGTTCGCCGCCGGCCGGGAAGTCCGGGCCGTCACCAAGCCCTTGCGACTCAAGCATCCGGCGGAAGTCGATGGCGCCATCGCCAAGGTGCGCCGCCAGCCAGATCAAGTAGCAGTCGACCGGATCCACAGGGTCGTCGACCGGGAAGGCCGCCTTGCAGGTCAAGTCACAGGGCCGGTCCTTGTTGATGAAACAGTTCTTGGTAGCCACTCAATCGTTATAGCCGCTGGGCCAGCGGCGGCGCCCCGTCATGCTCAATTCCCGCCCGCTCCCGTCGGCGCCCATTGCTGTACATAACATACATTATCCGAAGTAATAAATGCCCTGGCATCCCCCAGGAGCCGATTCCCACCCCGAGCCGCGCATCCTGAACCAGGTTCAGAGCGCGCGGCAATGCGGGTTCGCGCGCATTCTGAACCTGGTTCAAAATGCGCGGGAAAGGGGCAGGTTGCGGCTGGGGCTGCCGATTTGGTGGGCATGGAAGATGCGCGGATTGGGTCGATGTCTGGTGTTCGTTGGCTGCCTGGCGCTGGGAATCTGGTGGCTTGCGTTGTGGCGTTGGTGATTTGGGGGTCGATTGCGTCCTGTATGGTCGCTGCGGACGACACGCGGGCTCAGGCTGCGGTTGCTGGCCAGCAGGGTGATTTGCCCGCGAGCTATCGGACCTTCGTGCCGAGCCTTCCGGTCTCTCATCCGCCCTACTCCGAGTTCCACGCCAGCTGGATGCAGCGGCTCGATCAGCCCTACATCTACCTGGAGCACTACGGCAGCTACGCCGAGACCGGGTCGATCCTGCCCGTTGTCATTCGGGAGATGCGAATCCAGGGTTTGGAGCCGTCCGGAGCTCCGTTCTGCCTTTTCTACGACGATCCAGCCCAAAAGCCGGCGGATCAGCTGCTTTCCAGGGCCTGCGTGCCGATCGCGGACCAGCGCTCGCCGGTCACGCCGCTGCGCTACGAGGTTCTGCCTAGCCGGACCGTGGCGTACGCCTACGTGTCAGGCGCCTATCCCGAGGTGCCTCGCAGCTACCCGTACATCCTCGACTACATGAAGGGCCGCAACTTCGTCATCGACGGCCCTATCCGCGAGACCTACATCGTTCCCCCATCGGTGGCCAAGGCCGCCTCGGACTTCCTCTGCGAGGTCCAGGTCCCAGTGGCGAGCGGCAACAGGTAGCCTAAAGGCTGCCATGAGTGACGACACCCGAGCCTTCGACCTCCTCGGTCGCGTTCAAGAAGGTGATGCGTCCGCGGCGAGCGAGCTGCTCCCGATCCTTTACTCGGAGCTCAAGCGCATCGCCCGCGAGAACATGGGTCGCGAGCGCGTCGGCCATACGCTTCAGCCGACGGCCCTCGTGCACGAGGCTTGGATGCGAATCCTTGGTCCGGGCGATGACGGTGCGAAGACGGCTGCGTTCACTGGCCGAGAACACTTCCTCAAGACGGCGGCACAGGTCATGCGTCACGTGCTTGTGGACCACGCCCGCGCGCGCAACTCTTTGAAGCGCGGCGGCGGAAGCGCTCAGTCGATCGAGCTTGATGAAGTGCTCGATGGATACGAGGCGGAAGGCACGGACCTCGTTGAACTAGACGACGCTCTCCGCACGCTAGCCGAGACCGACCCTGACCTCGCGCGCGTGGTGGAGCTGCGAACGTTCGGCGGGCTTACTATGGACGAAGTGGCGGCGGCGCTCGGTGTCTCGAAGGCCACGGCGGAGCGCCGCGCTCGAGTCGCACGTGTGTGGCTCGCCAAGGCCCTCGGCCGTGACGACGTCTGAGCGGGCGCTACTTGTCCTGCTGCTCCTCTAGCTTGGCCCGGCAAAGCCCCAGCAGCCGTTCCACTTCTGCGCCCTCGTAGGCGTGCGCTTTCTTGTAGAGCGCGTCCCCTGTGGTTCCCTCCCAAAGCTCGAGCGATCCCTCGAATCGGCCCTGGGCTCGCTCAAGGTATTCCAGCTGCTTAGGCCCCGTGTGCCGCGCAGCCTCCGCGAGGTCGGCTTGACCGAGGATCTTCTCGATCATTGCCCGGTTCTCCCGCAACGCAACGTGGACGTCGCAGGCCCGCTCGTTTCGATCGAAGAGCAGACTGGCGCGGGAAGCGAGTCGCGCTGCTTCGACTGAGTCCTTTCGCTTGATGGCTGCACGCGCAGACTTCACGTAGAGCTTGGCGGCTACATCGTCGCCGATTTGATCTTCGTGAATCACGGGGAGCTCCTCCGTCGCAGCTGACTCAAAGATGGCGATATCTGCCAGGACCGCTGAGGTTCGGTTGGGCCCCGGCGCAACCGTCGCGTCGCGGGCGCGCACCAACCACTCTCTGGCTTCTTCCTCCTGGAAGAGCCGGTAGTGCCATCGCGCGAGCGTATGGGCCGAATTGGATGCCTTGGAGATGAAGAGCTCCCGCCGTGGTTGCTCCGCTAGCGTGGCGAAGGCTAGCTCCGCTTGCTCCTCGGCTTCGTCGAGCAGCTTGGCAAGCTCAGGTCGGAGCGGGGCGTCGCCTAGGGTTGCAAGCTCTTCCGCGGTGGCTGAGTCGAAGAAGGTCAGGAAGCGCTCGTAGACGCGCGCCTCGTGGTACTGCACCCGATCTGACGCTCGCGGTGCGTGGCTGAGCGCCATGTACTCTTCCAGCATCCGAATGACGTCTCGCGCGCTTTGGAGCCAATCCCCCCACCGACCGTAGGCCTCCTCGTAGGCGCACCGCACGAGCATGATCTGGGACAGCTGCGCCTGCCGGTCGCTCTTGCCGCCGACATCTACATCGGTTGGCTGGAACGCTTTGATGATGGCTTGTGTCTCCCGCACGCAGTCGAGCGAGCGGTCTGGCTCGCACAGCTCGAAGAGCATGATCGACCGAACCTTGGATGCGTTCCACGCCACCCGCGACGCGTTGTAGTGACTGGGATCACGAAGTCTCAGCGGTGTCACGAGCTCCTGGGCCTCAAGGCATACGGCGGCTTGCTCCTCAGTGCCTTTGCGTGTCCAGGGGTTGGTCACCATCTCCGAAACGGCTCGCTTGATCATCGCGTACTATTGCAGCCTTGACATTTGACCTACGATTAATTGGTCTTGTTTTCACCACA
>CALHGQ010000199.1 GCA_938030175.1 uncultured bacterium
CCTCTCTTGGGAGACGCCGTTCGGTACTTCGGTCCGCGCACTGGCACTGGTCGCCGCCGCGCCGACCGGGACGGGAATCTGTAATATTCCCGGACTCACGCCGCCGCCGAACTCTTCAGACCCTGGGACGACCACCAAAGACCACCCCTTGAGCGACCACGACCTGAGCGAAGAATGGGAGCGTGCGCGCCGCATGGCAGTGGCGGTGCTTCGCAGCAGCGATTCCGCCGACGACGTGGCCCAAGACACGTGGATCGCAGCCCAGGGGTCATCACCCACTGGCCTCCGGGCGAACTGGATCGCAGGCATCGCCCGACGGGTCGCCTTGGGTCGCCGCCGCGCCGCGCAGCGCCGCTTGTCCCGGGAAGCGCGCGCCACGCAGCGGGACCCGCAGCGCGACCTACAGGGGGAGCCTGCGGACGACACGGCCTCCCGCAGCGAAGTGATCGGGATCGTGCGTGAGGAGCTAGACAGTCTCGATCCGCCCCTTCGGAGAGTGATCACCGCCCGCATGATCGAGAACCTCACCGTGGACCAAGTGGCCGTTCAGGAGGGAACTTCCCCCACTACGGTTCAGTCCCGCCAGCGCCGTGCCCTCGTCCTCCTGCGAGCCAGGCTCGAGCGCAGACTGGGTGCTGCACCGATCCTGCTCGCGACCCTCGGCATCGGGACTCGTTTGACATCCGAGTGCAAGGCAGCCCCAGCGGGCGGCAGGCGGCTCAGTAAGGAGGCAATGCCCGCCCGCGGCGCGCTGGTCGCGGGCGCCGCCTTGTTCGTCGCCGCCGCAGCGGTCTTCTTCATGGGCCAGTCCACCGGTCGAGGGGAAGACGCAAGCGTCACCCGCACCGGCGATCTTGCCCAGGTCCGGAACGAAGACCTCTACTCCTCTCCGTTGGACCAAGTGCCTGACGCAGAGGCAATCCCCAGGACACGGATAGCGACGCGCGCGCCACTCTTGGTCAGGGTGGTCGACTCGTCAGGGCAACCCGTCCAGGGGGCATCGCTTCGACTTGGCAACGGCGAACAAGGAGCATCTGTACGAGAGATCACCACGACCAACGCGGGTGGCTACGGAAGGGTCCCGGCAACCACCCTTGACCGCGTTGACGATCGCATGACGCCCCACGGAACGCCCCGCGGGCTGTACGCGACGCTACCAGGTTTGGTGCAGACCCCTGTGGCGATCCTGACGCACGAACAGCGCGAAAGCACAGACGTCATAGGCCTTCGGCTTGAGGGTCCTGCGACCACCATCCGAGGGCGAGTTCTCGATAGCAACGGTCGCCCGGTACCGGGCGCGATCGTTACCGACTCGTCCCTGAGACGCAGGGGCACGAGCGCAAGGGGCATCCTCTTCGCTCGCCCTTCGCCAGCTGCGAAGTCTGATCTTGAAGGGCGCTTCTCCCTCGAAGGCCTAAGACGAGGTCGCCACCTGCTGCTGATCAGCGCCCCGCGTGGCTCGGCGTGTGCCCTCGCCGAGCAGGAGGTCGTCACGACCGCTGGTTCCTCTTCTGAAATCGAAGTCGCTCTGCTCCCAGGATGTTCAGTGGATGTCGATGTCGTGGACGAGCAGGGGCGCCCCGCCCCCGGGGCCGAGATCCGCGTTTACCCGCGACCTTGGTCGTCCCTAAAGAACTCCGCTAGCTCCTCCCCAGAGGGCGTGCCCCTCATCGCCCGGACTGACGGCAGCGGACAGGCCTCCCTGGGCGGGCTTCCCCCCCGCACATGCATCGTCGAGGTGTCGTCGCCGAGCGGTGGCTGGCGCGGGGAGGTCGATCTCAACGGTGAGCCACACCAATCCATCCTGGCGACCCTCGACGGAAGCCCTCCCCTTCGGCTAGACGTGGTCGATGAATCCGGCGCTCCCCTCGGTGGCCTCCAGGTCGGCGTGTCATGCCCGGGGCTGTGGTTTGGCCGCGTCGCAGACACCCCAGCGGACGGGCGCGTCGAGATCCCGTGGACACCGGTGCCCTGCGTGGTGACTGTCACTGCCCTGGGCAGTGCCATCCCACTCGTGTCTCTCACCGTTGTTCAGCAGAGCCCCGAGCCCATCGCGGTGATTTGCCCGGCCCCGGGCGAATTGACGGCCCTTCGCGGGAGTATCCGCGTTCCATCTCGTCTTGCCGACCGGGAGCTACGGTTGAGAGTTCGGCACACTGTCCACAACCGCTACCGGGCAGGCTTGATCTCTAAAGAGACCGCGGAGGTCATCACGCCGCCGATTCCCACTGGCACCTACGAGCTGATGGTGGATATCGACGCCTCGGGCACGGCCAGCCTCGGCACCGTGACCCATGGGGAACCCCAAACAGAACCCCTCACGTTTGGCCTCGAGGACCCGGCGACCCTCCACATCAACTTCGAAGACTCGGCGCTGCCTGGCGCCACCTATCGCTTGGTCCAGAGCTACGCGCCCGTCGGGCAACCCTTCACGAATCGCACGATCGTCCGGGGTGAGGCGGCTGGCAAAGTGGACTGGATCCTCGTCCCCGGGCACTACGCCATCTTCCTGACCTCCTCGCCGGGGACTCCTCCGTTCAAGTCGTTGCTTCGAGTTTTCGAGGGCGAGGACCTTACGCTCAAGATCCACGCGGGTTCACCGACGAGCTGCGCGCTCCGGATCGCGGCCGCCGAGATCTCGGCCCCCGGAACCCTCGGCTCTGCACAACTCCTGCACTTCGCAGAGCGCAGCTCGACCCAGGGCCCGCTTTCCCACACGGAGGCGGTGGCCTGGGCAAGCCAGAGCGAGACGATCGAACTTCACTCCCACGGTCCAGGCTT
Organism: uncultured bacterium; assembly: GCA_938030175.1. Classification (GTDB taxonomy): domain Bacteria; phylum Planctomycetota; class UBA1135; order UBA1135; genus Saltatorellus. Next base: position 2,782 of record CALHGQ010000199.1, read on the forward strand.
CCTAGGCCGGGTTCTCCTAAGAGACGGCCTAGAGTCCGGGCTGATCACAGAGGACTCTGATGGACGGCGATTCCATTGGCTCACGACCCCCGGGGAACCAAGGCCAACCTGGGTAGACATCGGCAGGCCATGATGCTGGGCACCGACCGCGTCATGCCCCATCGGTCAGCAGCAGCGCAAACCGACACCGGCGCCCCGCCGCCAAGAAAGCCCCAGCGCGACTAGCCTTCAACGCGCACTCGCTGCGCCGGGTCTTGAATTCCGCAGGCGTAGCTGGACTCATCCCACCAACTTCAAGACCCGTGGCGGCGACGGTACCGGCTCAAGATCGAGCCTCGGGGTAAGCTGGAGCCGTGCGGACTGCCAGCTTGAAGCTCCCATCCGTTGCAGCTGCACCAAAATCAACCTGGTTCCCAGCGGTGCAGGAACGGTGCGCGAGCGGGGAGGCTGCCCGGTTGTGCACCAAAATCAACCTGGTTCCGAGCGGTGCACGAGCTGGCCGGTTGCGGGGGAGAGGGAGCTTTCGTTCGGCTGGGCTTGTGGCGAACGGCCGATCGCGCCACCGAGGCAAGGGTTGCCGGGACGACCACCGGCGTTGGGTACGAACCCAGGGCCGCAGGCGCTGAGTGCGGCGCACCGCGAGGCGTGGGGTGGTTTAGGCGCAAGATCGAGCCTTGGGGTAAGGTGGAGCCGAGCGGACTGCCAGCTTGAAGTTCCTATCCGTTGAGGTCGCCCCTCCTAGGCCGGCTGCTGCGCGGTACGAAGGGTGAGCCCGTTGGTTTGGCGAGTCCCAAGTCGTCTCAGGAAGCGGTTACGTTGCTTGCCTCTAAGGGCGAGATCGCGCTGCCGCTCTTCTTCCCATTGAATTCTATTCCTTCAACTTCACTAGCTCGCCTGCGCGTTCGACAGTTCACGCAGTTCGTCGCGGAGCACAGGCTCAAGGGGTCGGTCGCCACAGCGCTCGTTCCCCTAGCTCTCGCGGCCACCTTGACTCCCGCATTGCCCGCCGCGACTCAGATCCCCTTTTCTGAGGAGTCCTATTTCAAAGGGACGGTCAGCACCCTTGAACGACCGGTCGTCGCGGATCTCAACGGCGACGGACTCGACGACGTCGTTCTCAGTTCCGCCACCGGTGAGGAGATTTTCGTCACCCTTGCAACGGGTGACGGGAACTTCACCGCGCCCGAGGCCAAACTGATCGTCCCGTACTTCAGTTCTTCTCTTTCAGGTCCCAGGGGCATACATGTCGCTCTGGGTGACATCGATCAAGACGGAAACCTCGACGTGGGAATCGCCCAGGCCGGTGTGAGCCTAGGCGCTTACCTGACTCGGTTCTTCTGGTCTTCAGGTGATGGCGCTGGCAACTTTGGCCAGCTCTTGGATGTCGGAGAACATACGTCGCTCGTGAAGGACCTCGAACTCGCCGACCTCAATGGTGACGGGCATCTGGACTTCGCCGCGGCCGCCAGCGCTAGTCGCTGTTCTCTCATTCCTGGCCTTGGCAACGGATCCTTCGGACCTCGGCGGACGCTCATCTCTGAATTCGTTGGCTCCCCTGCGCTCGAAATCGCAGACCTCGACGGCGACGGCTGGCTGGACGTCGTTGCTTGCGTAGACAGCTCTCAGTCCAACGTACCCATGGGGACGACCGTGTTTTTCGGTCGACCTGGGCTGCCCTTCTCTGCGATTGAATCGACGTTGCTGGGTTCAAGCAGCACTGGAATTCGCCTTGCTGACATCGACGGTGACGGAGCGCAAGACGTCGTCGATCTTGCGAACGGAGGGCCGAGAGCTATTCGTAGTCTTGGCGCAAGGTTGTTCGAGACTCCCGTCCCTCTCCCCGTGCCGCCCTCTTCCGGAGGAGTGGTCGATTTCGAGGTATCGGACATGGACGCCGATGGGCGAATGGATTTGGTCATCGCAACCAGCCTGGGAGTGGCGATCACCTCACGCGACAGCGCGTCACAATGGACCGTTCCTCGGACTCTCAGCACAATTTATACGCGCTTCATCGTGCCGTTTCGTTCGGACACGGACGGGCTTAGCGACTTGCTTCAAATGCGAGGCCAGTTGACGAACCAGAGACTGTTCTCTTGGACAGGCGCGGTGAACACGTCGCAAGAGTTCGTCCTAGAGAACGCCCAGCGAGTCGCAGATGACTATCGAAACTCTCAGCTTGCGACCATCGACGCCGATCAAGACGGAGACTCGGATATCGTCTTGACCGCATTCAATGACCTCGCCGCAAGCCTGCGCCGCAACGATGGGTCGACAGTGCTGGGTCCTCTTGAAGCGCTGGGGGCCGCTCCGCCACCGACCACTCCAGCTTTCGTCCCTCGAGTCGGTGCTTTGGTGGCTGACTTCAGTGGGGACGGGCTAGACGACGTGGCCTACACCACAGGGAATGGCTCGAGGGTGCGCATTTCAATCGCGAACGGTACCGGGGGATTCGAAGTGGACCGACTCTTCTTTCAATCCTTCGGCTCCGTGGGGCCCTGGTTAGCTGAAGACCTGGACCGCGACGGCTGCGCAGACGTGGTTTGGACTGTCAACCCAAACCTCCCAGCCGACGGGGCATACGTGATTTTTAGCGCTCCAGGCGCAGTAGCGGGTCCGATCCAGCGCATCCCTGGCAACTACAACTCACACCCACAGTTTGGTTTAGCAGACGTCGATGAAGACGGCGACATCGACGTGCTCCTCAGTAGATCTAGCCAACTTGCCGTGGCCCGACTTGGTGACGGTCAGGCATTCGGCGGGGCTGTTCAGCTCGTTCCGAACTTCAGTAGCGGAACGTACATGCACGCCGACTTTGACAACGACGGGGTTCGCGACATTGCCGT
>CALHGQ010000200.1 GCA_938030175.1 uncultured bacterium
CTGACGGGCGAAGTCTATGAGCCGCTTCGGAACTCGGCGGAAGCAACCGCAGCCTGAACGGCGGGCGAGTCGAACGCGGCCACTGCAACGATAGACCACCGAGAACACCATCCAAGAAAACCCGCCCGGTCGGGCGACTGCGCACGGTACCCCGAGACATTGATCTCGCAATTCCGATTGCAGCGCCTACCGGACGGACCTCCTCATGCAGCGGGCACCAAGGCAACAAAGCCGCGACCCTGACTGCGAACAGACGCGTGCGGGCATCTGGGATGGCACCACTCGAGACACCGGCAGGACGGGCTGAAGCCCTGACGGCCTAACAATTCACACGTCGCTGGTTGACTGGTAGTGCCTTCTCACAGACGGTACCGTACCGGTCAGTTGGCGCTTGGTTAGTTGAACGTCAGGCGGAGGCCGTCGGTGAAGTTGGAGGTGGGCGCGCCGCTGGAGTCGGCGTCGCGGTGCCAGAGCTGGAAGCTCCAGGTGTCGCCAGGTGAGACGAACTCGAAACCAAGGGGCTGTGGGATCATCGTGAGGTCCACGGTGAGGTTGATCTCAGCGGCCAAGCCCGAGTTTTGGATCTGGCCCGGGCCGACGTAGCGGCCGATGGCGCCGCCGAGGCAGAGGTTGCCCGCGCTGCCTGCGGGGTTCGATACGAAGCCCTCGGTGCGGCTGACGATGAAGAAGCCGAACGCGAGGCGTGAGATGCTGGACGCGGTGAGCGTCAGGTCGTTGTCCGCAACGGTGAGGGAGCCAGCGGCCGACATCACGCCCTCGGTCCCGTTGGAGTTCGGGTTCGTCGAGCAGTAGTTGGTGCCGAAGCCGCTGCCGTCCCACTCCACCAGGTATTGGGTCGTGAACAGGTGGGCGTCCTCGGCGTCGTTCCACTCGCCGTTGGCGAACATCTCCACGAATTCCTCTGAGCCCCCAGTGGCGCTGGTGTCACTCGGCTCTCCGGCTGCCCAGCTGTTGAAGGTGAACGCCTCACCCGTCACCCACTCATAGCCGCCGTCGGGCTCTGAATACGACGTGGAGGAGAGGTTCTGCGACAGGCCGATCCAAGGGCGGCCCGGCGCCAGGTTCTGGAGAATCCAGTCCAGCTCTGCCTGGTCCTGAAGGGTCACGAGGTGACCGGGGGCCCCTTGCCAAATCTGACCCTCGGCGGCGAGCTTGGCGTCCGTCCATGAGAGCTGCTCTGAGTACACCTTGTAGAAGTGGCCGTTGTTCGGGTTCAGAATCGGCGCATCGAGGATGACGGTGAAGTCGCCGACCGAAGCTCCGCCTGCGGCGAAGTTGCCGATGCGGAAGGCGTAGACGCTGCCGCCCGTGGCGTTGAACGTCGTTTCGCTGATGAGCCCGCAGCTATCGTCGTTGCACGCGATCGAGACTCCGTTGCAGTCCACTTCGTGAACGGCGATCTTGGGGTCACCGCCGAACGTCCCAGCGCAGAGCGAGAGGATGTGGGGCCCGCTCACCGGAGCCGTCCAGGAAAACCACACGTCGTCGAAGATGTCGCCGCACCCGGGGTCGGTCGTACCGTCGGTGGTCGCGCCGGCGGTGTCGAACGCAAACGGTCCGTTACCGGTGACCGTTTGGGGCGAGGTGCAGTCGTCGGAGCCCTGGGCGAAGGCTGCGCTTGGAAGTGCCAGCAGTGAAGCGGCTCCCAGAGCCAAAACGGGAAGGGATGCAGCCATGGCGGAAGCGGGAGAGTGGTGGAGCATAGGGGTCGATAAGGAGAGGAGAGTCGTCCCCACAGGTTACCTCCGAGCCACTATCCCGTGCACGAAACCGCTCCAGGGACTCCCCTAGTAGGGGTTGCGCGTAGCAGGATTCGCCAAGTGGGACTTCGATTCTCGAGGGCAAGGCGTGTCCCGGCCCCGCGTCGCAGTAGCCACCGGGGCCCTGGTGCCACGCAGCCACCGAAAACAGAGGCGTGCTAGGCGGATTCAGCGATTCGCGACGGGCTCCTTGGTCGCGCCCGCGTCGCCACTCAGTCCATGGCATGCAGCCAGGGCCGCTACCGCGGCATCAGCGGTCCCCTTCCCTTCGAGCCCTGGATCAACTTCAGGTGTTGCTCAAGCGTGCCTTTCACCGCGAACGCCATGTCCTTTGCGACGCCGGCTCCGTCGAACAGCTCCAACGCCTTGCGCGTGGGGGCCTCCGCTTCGCCATAGCGTTTGAGTCGAACGAGGAGGTCGCTCAGCTCGAACTGCGCGGGAAAGTGATCGGCATCGATCAGCACCGCGTTGCGCAAGGCATTGACCGCATCTTCCACGAGGCCCGCCTCGATAGAGAGGCGCCCTTGCAGCGTGTAGGCGAGGACCAGGTTCTCGTCGCGCTCTTCCTCGGGCCACTTCCCCTGGAATCGAATCGCGCGGTTCACCCAGATCAGCGAAAGCGGGCCGCGGCCCTGGAGCTTGAGCTGGGTCGCTAGCTGGAGGGAGTTGTCTGGGTTCTCGCCGACGAGGGCCTCCAACTGCTGTTGGAGTAGCAGCTGCTCGTTCCCGCTCGGCGACGACAGCATGTACGCGCGAACGAGCACCGGCCGCAGCGCCATGAGCCACGACTCGCGCGCTGACTCCGATGCATCGGGCGCGGGCTGTTGCATAAGGAGCAGCGAGGCCACGTTGTAGTGGGACTCGAAGTCCTCGGGCAGGAGACGCGCCGCGTTCATGAAACCCTCTAGCGCCCCCTCCATGTCGTCGCTCTGGGCCATGGCCAAGCCCCGTTGCTTGTGGGCGAGCCCGTTGTTGGGGTCCTCTTCGAGCGCCCGATCGAGGAATCGAAGCGCCTCCGAAGGCCGGCCGCGGCGGGTCTCGAGCGAAGCGCGCAGCACGTTGGCGCGGACGCTCTTCGGGTCCCCCGTTCGCAGCACTCGTTTGATGGCCTCTTCGGCGAGCTCTAGTTGGTTCGACTCCACGGCGGCCGCAGCGAAGTCGAGCCGCAGCTCGTAGTCGTCCGGCGTCTGGTCGAGCACACGCTTGAACGTAGCGCGGGCGCCGTCGAAGTCGCCTTCGCGCATCAGGATATCCCCGAGCATCTTCTGGTAGCCGACGTTGGACGGCGCGCGCTGGATCGCGAGCGCGAGGGCCTCCTTCGCCTTTTGCACCTCTCTTCGGCGCAGATGAATCTGCGCGATCAGTGAGTTCAGCTCGGGGCGTTGGCCCCAGTCGAGGATGGTCTTCGCGGACTCCGCGATCTGGAGCGGATACTCGAGGTCGGGGTTCTCCGACACGTCGATACGCAGGAGGTTCGCGTAGATCTGGCCAAGCGTCGCCTGGAAGCGATCGTCCGCGGTGGCGAACACCGTTGGATCGAGGCGGCGCTTCTCGGCCGGCGTCTCAAGGATCAGGTACTCAAGGCGCGCGACGCGCTCTGGGAGCGGCTTGGACTCATCGTCCACGAAAGAGCCGTCGCCGTAGATCGTGACGGCCTTCAGCGAGTGGAGATAGTGCAGGTACGCCTGGGCGAGGATGTCCACGTCCTGGGTGCGCTGGTACTCGGTGATGTAAGCGCGGCCTGCGCCCCAGCGAACGTTGGGGTTATCGGGCGCGTCCTGTACGGCGGCGTCCCGGAAGGCGAGCTCATCGGAGAAGCGGTCCTGGTGAGCCCAGCTTTGCTGCCCAAAGAACGCGAGAACGCCCAAGCTAACGGCCACGAGCGGGAGCGTCGAGCCCATCCGCAGGAGCAGCGCGACGAGGCCGAGCGCGGCGCCGAACACCGCAACGTAGAGGTAGCGGTCCGATTCTGGGAATAGGCCGGCTTTGTCGGGTGAAGCGACGAACGGCGCGATCACGACGAGGGCCACCGCGATGCCGAATGCCAGCGAGCGCCACCCCTTGAGGAAGGCCACGACCCCCGCGAGCACCGCGCCTCCGAGCCAGACACCGCCCATCAGAACGGCCTGTGATCCCTCCGGCAGCACCGGATGCACCGGACGGAAAACGGCTGGCGCGACCGGCCAAAAGAGGTTCTCGAGGAAGCCTCCACCAAGCTCAACGCGGAACGTGAACTCGCGCATCGCGGTGAAGCCAAAGTCACCGGAGTCGCGGAAGAGGCCCGCTCCGGCTGATCCAAAGACGGCGACGCGCAGCGCGTACCAGACGCCGACTGCGAGCGCGAGGCAAACGAGAGCGCTGCGCGTCGGCCCGCGGCGTCCATCGCCTCTCGTGGCGGTGAAGTCCAGCGCCAGCGCGATGAACGGAAGCACAAGGCCCTGCTCCTTGCAGGTGAGCGCCACGAGCATCAGCAGCGCTGCCCACCACGGCGTCGTGCCCTGGGCGCGTGCGCGCTCGTAGCTCAGGAGACTCCACAAGCCGAAGAAGCCCCAGAGCGGATCGTTCACCGCCGAGATCCAAGCGACGGCTTCGACTTGAGCGGGGTGGAACGCAAAGAGCAGCGCGGCGGCCGCGGCGCCGACGGCCGCACGCGTGCCGTCCATGACTTGAGTTCTGCTACGCAGCAGCGAGGCGGTCAACCGGAACACCATGATCGCGCTGGCGATGTGCAGCAGCAGCGAAACGATATGGAAACCCAAAGGCTCACCCCCTTGGAGCGTGCGGCCGACCGCGAGGGCGAGGCTCGTCATGGGCCGCCAGACACCGCGCTGTTCCAGCGCGTCGGGTTGGCTGAACGCCCAGAATGGCTCCATGAAGTTCTGGAGCGCTGCGCCGATGGACTGGGTCGCGGGTGCGGCCTCCACGAGGGGCAGGTCGTCGTAGACAAGCTCGCCCGTGAGCGACGGCAGGTACAACCCGGCCGTGGCCAGTGCGATGAGCGCGAGGAGGCCGAGCACGAGCGAGCGCGGCGCGGCGGTGGGCTGGAGGCCAGCACCTTGGGGTCCGTTAGAGTTCGTCACTGACTACGTTGTAGGGGATCGCGGCGGCGTTGCCACGGCCTTGCACCATGACCTTGCCATCGCGCGTCTCGAAAGCGGTAAAGAGCCCGGCGCGGCCGCGGAGGAGCGCTTGGCCGCCCACGCCGCCGGCGATGTCGTCTTGATCCTGGTAGTAGTACAGGATGCGCCGGCCTTCTCTCGTTTGATGGGATGGGGGAGCGGTGGAGTTGAAAGAGCCGTGTTCGGGATCGAGGAAGCCGCCTAGGAACGTGACCTCGTGACGCTGGACGCCGCTTCCGGGAGCAAGCCGCGTGCCGCGGACGACCAGCGTGGTCAAATAGAGCGGGGCGCCATCGCCGGGGTCGACCTCCTGCACCCAGGCGTCCTCGATCGTGCCCAGGACGGCGCCGCTCGCCAGCTGGGCGGCTTCCTCCGCCGTAAGCGATTCGTAGCCGCCGGGCTGGCCGAGCGTGGTCATACCGCGCACTCCCCGTGCGAGGCCGAACAGCATCGGGTTGTCGGGATCGTCCCGCAGTAGTCCCTGGGCCAGGCTCCTGCCCTCCGGGTCGTCGAGTCCCGCGAGCGCATCGCTGAGCAGGATCACTAGGTCCCTCCGGTCCGGGTGAGCGGCCACCAGCGGGCGGAGGCGATCGGCCGCGGCCGTGAAGTCCAGGCTCTCCGACTCGGCTTGGGCCATCGCGGCTTGAACCCCGAGCCAGTCAGGGTAGCGCTCGGCGATCGGCCCAAGGTACTCCACGATCCAGGGGATCTCGCGCTGGGCCATCAGCACCGCGGCCGCGCCCTCCAGGACGCCGCGCAGGTACGTGTCGGGCGCGGCATCCGGCTCGAGCGCGCGGTCACGCCAGAGCTCCAGCGCTTCCGGATCGACCTCCACCCTTTCGAGGGGGCTTTCAAACGGCGAGCTGATGCGCTGCGACTTCGCATGAACCAGCAGCGCGCTCTCGTAGCTCGCGACGGAGCTCAGCGTGTACATCGGTCGCGCCTCTGGCCGCGTCCCCATCCACTCAGGTGACAGCTCGTCGACCTCGACGTCGAGCGTTTCGAAACCGTCGGCCTCGCCACTGATGAGTCCAAAGGCGAATCCTTCGATGCCGTTGGAGGCGAGCACGAGCCCCGCGCCATTCAGCTCGGCCTGCACGCCCATGTCCCCTGGCAACCATGTGGCTTTGGTCCTTGCACTCGCTTCCTCGACGAGCCGCAGGTCCCAGCCAGCTGCTCGGTAGGCGCCAAAGGGGAAAGTCAGAACCAGGTCGTAACGGTCCATTGACTGGACTTCCGCCGGGTCCACCACTCGTCCGGGCGGAGTGCCGCTGCGCCAGGCGGCGGCTTCCACGGCCTTCCTATCGGAGTTCCAGACAGCGGTTCGGTCGAACCGATCGATGCCAATCTCTTTCAAGAGCTGCGCGCGCTCTGGGGTCACCAGTCCGATGACGAGCGTCTTGGCCGGGGGCCAAGGGGCCGTCTCGACCGGATACGCATCCTTCGTTCGCTGAAGGCATGCGGCTTCGAGCAGAAGGCCTGCGGCGTCCGGACTGATGGGCCGCTGATCCAGCAGTACCTGTAGGCCCGCGATCTGGCCCGGGCCGCTCCCGAGCTTCACCGGCTGGACCGTGAACTGTCCGGCCGGTGTCTCCACGATGTGCAGCGGCTTCTTCGGGAAGCGCTGCCATGGGTGATAGACGTCAATCGTTGACACCGGGACTAGCACCGCAGCCATGACGAGGGCGGCTCCGCCCAAGAGCCCCGTGGCCCTAGCGCCGCTTCCCAGGAGGGTCCGGAGCAGAACGCCGACCCCGACCAACACCGCACCCCAAAAGACAAGGCCCGCTGAACCGTGGTTCTTCCAGCCTACGGACTCCATCGCTTGGAAGAGATGGGGGCGCGCGATCCAGCCCACCATGAAGCCCAGTGCCGCGGTGATGAAGTCCTCCCATCCGCGCCGCGATCGCAACACGGCCCCGAGCGAGAACCCCGGCAGGATGAACATGACGAGCGCCGCGCTGATGTCGACCTCCGGGGTCCCGGCGAGCGATGCGTCCGAGCCGATACGGGCGCAATGGGCCTTGAATCCGAGGGGGGCCGTCGTGGCCGCAATGACGGCCAAGGACACGATACCCAGGGCTCCGGCCGTCAATGCACTGAAGTTCCACCCCGCGAACGACGTGGTCCGCGCTACGCCGCCAAAGAGAAGCGCGCCCAGTCCGACGAGCAGGACGCCCGTCAGGCCGAACAGGAAATCGTCCGCCGGGGTCCCGAGGCCAACCCGGGTTGCGAGCCGGAAGAGGCTCGCCGCCTGCAGGCCAAGACCAGCGCCCACGACCCCGATGCCTAGCCCGTCGATCCCGCTTGAGGGGATTTGGCCCGAGTCGTTCTCGGGCGCATCTGCTTGGGGGTCTTGGGGCACGGTGGGGGGGCTACTCAGGCAGCGGGCGAACTTCGATCGCCTTGTACCACACCTCAGAGCCGGGGTCGTGGGCTTGGAGCGCAAACGTGCCGCGGCTGATGAGGCGCCCGCTGAACTGCGGCTCACGCTCGGCGTTCTCAGGCTCCGTGTAGTCCACGAGGCGCTTGCCGTCGACGTCCACCGTCACGTGCTGCCCTTCCACGCGCACGAACATCTGGAACCACTCGTTGTCCTTAGCGGGCGCCTCCTTGATGTCATCGATGCCGTAGAGGCCGCCGGTGCGACGCCAATCGGACTGGGTGTTGTTCACCTGGACCTCGTAGCCCTTCGAGGGCCAACCCTCGTCCTGGAACAGCGTGTGGAAGTAGACGCCGCTGTTGGCGCCGGGCTTCGTTTGCACGAGTGCGCGCAGCTCGAAGTTCTTGAAGGAGTGCTGGTACACGGGCCCGTCGTAGAACACGTGCGCGCGGTTCCCTTGGACCACGAGGGCGCCGTCCTGGATCCGCACGGACTCGGGGTTCTCGTTGACCTTCCAGCCGGCAAGGTCGCGCCCGTTGAAGAGCGGTGCAAAACCGCCGCCGTCGCCGACCTCGCGGATGCGCAGGTTGCGCCATGCGACGCTCCACTGGGGATCACCTTTGACGGCGTGGACCTGCAGGCCGATCATCCCGCTGGGGGAGATCCCGTCGACGATATGCGCCACGGGAACACCGTTGACCCAGGTGCGAATCGTGGGGCCGAAGCAAATGACGCGATAGCGGTTCCACTCGCCGCTCTTGAATGCGGCGCGCTTGGCTGGGTCATCGCGGTCTGTGCTGAGCCAGCCGCGGCCGGCCTCCCCGTAGATGAACCCCGCGTGTCCGTTCGCCGAGACCTCGACCTGGGGACCGTGGATTCGCCCGTTGCGGTACGTCGGGATGGAGTGGCTGCGGATTTGGACTCCGCTGTTGAGCTCGTCGTTCGCCAGCTTGACGTCAAACTCCAGCTCGAAGTCCCCGAAGAACTGATCGCTGCAAAGGAACGAGTTCGGGCTGCCCTTGGCGGTCGTGCCCACGATCGTGCCGTCGACCACCTCGTACGTGGCGGTTCCGTTGCGCTGGGTCCAGCCGCTCAGGGTCGTGCCGTCGAAGAGGCTCGTCCAGCCGTTGGACTTCGCGGCTGCCTCCTGGGGGAGGAGGCCCGCAGCGAGTGAGCTGCCGTTCGAGAGTCCCATCCCCACAAGGGGGATGGCGAGGAGCGGGGCGGCAAGGAGGCTTGTCTTCTTCAAGGCTGCACTTCGGGGTCGGCGGTCAAACGGAGGCACCAAGTCGGCGCGGGCTGCTATTGCACGCGAAACCGGATCCCGTTGCCCGACGAACTTTCTCGTTCGGGCGAGACTTCGCGGGCCCGTTCCGCCATCCTGTGCGCCATCATGAAGACGTCGTTTCCACGGGCCGAGATCAAGGTCCTGCTGCTTGAGGGCGTCGCAGAGTCGGCGGTGGAGGCTTTTCGCGCCGCTGGCTACGAACGAATCGAGACCCATGGGGGGGCGCTCGCGGGGGAGGACCTCGTGGCGGCTGCCCGCGATGCCCATGTCATCGGGATCCGTTCGCGGACCCAGCTTGACGCGGAGGTCCTCGGGGCCGCGAAGAAGCTTGTGGCGGTGGGGTGCTTCTGCATCGGCACCAACCAGGTGGATACCGTGGCGGCCCGCAGGCGCGGAGTGCCCGTCTTCAACGCGCCGTATTCGAATACGCGGAGCGTGGCAGAGCTGGTGATCGCCGAGGCGATCCTGCTTCTGCGTCGCGTCCCCGAGAAGCACATGGCCTGTCACCGGGGCGGCTGGGCGAAGACCGCCCTGGGGAGCCGCGAGGCGCGCGGCAAGACCATCGGCGTGGTGGGCTACGGACACATCGGAACCCAGGTGGGCGTGCTCGCGGAGATGCTGGGGATGCGCGTCCTCTACTATGACATCGAGCCGAAGCTTGAGCTCGGGAACGTCGAGGCGGCGGCGGGACTGCGAGGGCTCCTGAGGGAGTCGGACGTGGTGACGCTGCACGTGCCTGCTACTCCGGAGACGGAGGGGCTCATCGGGCGCGAAGAGCTGAGCGCGATGGGCGACGGTGCTGTGCTCATCAACGCTTCGCGCGGCAACGTGGTGGACTTGGATGCGTTGTCTGCGGAGCTCAAGAGCGGCCGCCTGGGTGGAGCCGCCATCGATGTCTTTCCCACGGAGCCTAAGGCCAACGATGCGCCCTTCGAGTCGCCCTTGATCGGCCTCGACAACGTGCTGCTGACGCCCCACGTCGGGGGCAGCACCGAGGAGGCTCAGGTCGGCATCGGCCGCGAGGTCGCGGGCAAGCTGCTGCGCTACAGCGACGATGGCTCGACGCTTTCCGCGGTCGGCTTCCCCGAGGTGAACCTGCCGCGCCAAACCAGCGGCGCCCGGCTGCTCCACGTTCACGAGAATCGGCCCGGTATGTTGATGGCGATCAACGAGGTGATCGGCGCGAGCGAAGCCAACATTGACGCCCAGTACCTGCGGACGCTGGACGACGTCGGCTACGTTGTGACGGACGTGTCCATAGAGCGCGAGGCCGGGTTGGAACTCGGCGGCGCGCTGCGTCGTCTCCCGGGCACGCTCCGTTCGCGGGTTCTCTTCTAGCGAAAGGTGGCTAGCCCTACGTTTCAGGCGCCAGACGAGGCGACGCTCCAGGGGCTGCGGCGGGACCTATCCGCCTGGTTCGCCGGGGCGCAGCGCGACATGCCGTGGCGCAGGACCCGTGACGCGTACGGTGTTTGGGTCAGCGAAGCGATGCTCCAGCAAACCCGCGTCGAGACGGTGCTGGACTACTGGCCTCGATTCCTTGAGCGCTTTCCGACGCTGCGCGATCTGGCCGCGGCGGATGAGGAGGCCGTGCTCGAGGCATGGTCGGGCCTTGGGTACTACCGTCGGGCGCGATCGCTGCAGGCCGCTGCCAAGGTGATCGTGGAAGAGCACGGCGCCGAGTTCCCGCGGGAGCTCGACGCGGCGCTGTCGCTGCCGGGCATCGGTCCGTACACGGCTGGCGCGGTGCTTTCGATCGCCTACGACCTGCCGGTTGCCATCGTGGACGGGAACGTCGAGCGCGTGTTCTCCCGCTGGTTCTTGCTCGACGGGGTGCGCTCTTCAGGGCCGCTTCTGCGGGAAGCATGGAAGGCGGCGCGGCTCTTGGTGGAGGAGCGCTCGGCGGAGGAGGTGGCGCCCCGCGATTGGAACCAAGCGCTCATGGAGCTAGGGGCGCTGATCTGCAAGCCCGCCTCTCCGCAGTGCGGAGCGTGTCCCGTGGCCGCCCATTGCCAGGCCCGTGCGGCGGGCGTAGCGGCTGACCTACCGCGCCCGAAGCCGAAGAAGGCTCCGGTCGAAGTCGCGCTCGAAGTCTTTGTGGCCCAAAGGCCGGGAGGGGGCCCGGGCAAGGAGCAGCACGAATGGCTCCTAGAGCGCCGCCCGGACGGCGGGTTGATGGCCGGGATGTGGGAATTCCCCACGGTGGAGGCGAGCGGGCCCGAGCTGTTTCCTCGGGACCTCCGCGCTGAGTTGGAGTCCACCCTTGAGCCCCAGGAGGATCTCTTCGCGATCTCACATGGAATCACGAAGCATCGAATCAAGGCACGGGTGCGTGCGGCGCGCTGCTCGTGGGGTCGAGGGGGCGAGAGCGAGGACCGAACGGTGGGCGCACTGGGTTGGTTTGGGCCGTCGGCGGCCGAGGGACTGGCGCTGACGGGGATGGCCAAGAAGGTGTTGGCGCGCCTGAAACGAGACGCACGCCAGACGGAGCTGTTCGGTGACGATCGGCGCCTGTAGCCTGTCCTCTCCCGCGAACGCCGGATCCCCCCATGAGTATGAACGAAGAAGAGCCTTCGGCCGCTAGCGCGGCTGTGTCCGGCGTGACGATCGTCGTCCCCGCGTACGACGAGGAGGGCGGCATCGAGGGCGTCGTGGGGAGGCTCCTGGCGCTCGAGCTCGGCCGCGACACCGAGCTGCTCGTCGTGAACGACGGGTCCAAGGATCGCACGGGTTCGATCCTGGAGGATCTGCGTTCGAAGAACCCTCGGCTGACCGTCATCGAGCACCCGAAGAACCGCGGCTACGGCGCGGCGCTCAAGACTGGGTTCCGCGCGGCGGCGCACGACATCGTCATCATCACGGATGCCGACGGCACCTATCCTGAGGACCGCATCGTCGATCTCTTGGCGCGGGTCGACGACGGGGCCGAGATGGCGATCGGTGCGCGCACCGGCAACGACGTGAACATCCCCTGGCAGCGCCGTCCCGCCAAGGCCGCGCTCAGGCACATCGCGTCGTACCTGTCCGGGGTCAAGATCCCAGACCTGAACTCAGGGCTCCGGGCGATCCGGCGTGACCTCGTCCTGCGCTACGAGTCGATCCTCCCGGAGGGCTTCAGCTTCACGACCACGATTACGCTCGCGTCCCTCACCAATCACCACCGCGTGGACTACGTGTCCATCGACTACGCGCCCCGATCCGGTTCGTCGAAGATCCGTCCCATCCGAGATACGCTGGGCTTCCTCGCGCTGATCGTGCGGACGGTGGTCTACTTCAACCCGCTGAAGGTGTTCTACCCCCTGGCCCTGCTCTTGCTGATCGCGTTCCTCGGGGCGCTGGTCTACGACCTTTTCTTCGCGGTGACGTATTACCCAGATGGAAAGACGGTCCTGAGCAAAGGAGGGAACCTCGGCGACAAGACGGTCCTCCTATTCGTTGCGCTCGTCCAGACGCTGACCCTTGGGCTGGTGGCGGACCTGATCGATAAGAAGGCTCGCCTCGGGCCGCCCGCTGTGCCGCCTGCTGGGTCGCGCTCTGTTCGACGCCCCTAGTTTTGCTTCCAGTTTCGGGGCCCTCATCGCGCCCTTTACCGCGCCCCCTATCGGGCCCTGCTCGTCTTGAAGTTCACCGCCGCACTCCTCTTTTGTTCACTCGGCGTCCCGGCGGCCATGGCGGCCCTTGGCCCTGATCCCGTAGCAATCAGCGCCGCGGAGGACGAAGCGATCGACTGGACGGCTCTGACCCCCGAGGAGATCGCAGCCAAGATCAAGACGTCGCGGGATGAGGTGGACGAGGCCGCGCTTGAGGCCCTCGCCGAGCGGGGTACGAAGGCCGCGATGCAGGAGCTGCTTGTGGCCTACGATCTGTTCGCCAGCACCTACATGCGGCGCGAGGTGCTCTACGCCCTCGGGGAGTACGACGGCGTCGAGGAAGCGTACAAGCCTGCGCTGGACAAGCTCATGCAGGTCTCGGTGGGGGAGCGCAAGCGCGAGCTTCGCGAAGCCGCGATCACCACGCTGGGGCGTTCAGACAAGAACGGCAAGCCGTTCCTCCAGCTCATCGTGAACTCCACGGCGGACGACACCCTGCGTGAACGGGCCCTCGCCATGCACATTCGCATGGGCGACGAAGAAGACGCGGAGTTCTACACCCACGTCTACAAGCGGACCATGAAGTCCGTGCTCAAGGTGGTCGCCGAGGCGAACGAGAAGAAGAATCGAACCAAGCGCGAGCGGGATGGGACGCCGCCCCCGGAGATCTCCTGGCCCACGGGGGTACTACGCGCCAGCGCCATGGAAGCGATCATCGACTCGCTGAGCGATGGCGACCTGAAGGAGGCGTTCAAGGAAGACAAGAACATGCGGGTCAGGCGCGTGGCGCTACAGGAACTCGCGCGACGCGGTGATGATGAGGCCGCGGACTTCGCGCGCGTGATCCTGGAGCGTATCGACAACTCGGGGACCTCCCGGGCCCTTGCCGCTCGCATCCTGGTGGACATTGAGGGCGCGGACGCCGCGGCCGAACTCATCGACATCGGCATCAAGACGGTCACCCCCAAGGTACTCAGCCAGCAGCTGGCCGACATGGTGGCTGACCTCAAGGACGAGGACGTGGAGAAGACCTTGATGAAGCTTGTCGGCAAGGGGCGCACGCCGCAGAAGGCGTTCGTGATCCGCGCGACGAAGTACATCGAGGGGGACAAGTTCCTCAAGAAAATGAGGAAGGGGCTGTCTGCCAAGGAGCCCGAGCTCGCGGCGGCGACGGCGCTAGCACTGGCGTCGCGGGGCGACCGCAAGTCCATCAAGGACATGGAAAAGCTCCTCGGCAAGACGAAGAGCCAGCTCGTGCTAGCCGCTCTGCTCGAAGGTCTCTCGCAGCTCTACGACGGTGAGAACGCCTGGCTCGAGCGCCTGGAAACCTACACGTCCCACGAGTCGGACTACCTGCGCAACGCCTCCCTCGCTGAGATTGCTCGCCTCAGTCGCAGCAACTCGGTGGAGCTGATGAAGGAGCGCCTGGGCCATCCGGTGTGGTCGACACGCATGATCGCGCTGCGGTCGTTGGCGAAGCGCCGCGACCCGAGCCTCCTGCAGCCAATCGTCGATCAGATGCAGAACGAGGTGGGGCTGATGCAGCTCAACTTTGGCGACGTTCTCTTCGATCTCACCGGCCAGCCCTTCGGGCGCAGGGCTGAGACCTGGGCGCGCTGGCTGAAGGATCAGGGCGGGAAGCCCCAGCTGATGAGTCCGGCCGAAGTCGAGAAGCTCCGTGCCGCGGAGGCGGACCGCCGCCTGAAGGAAATCTCGACCGCCGACATCGACCGCGGCGCGCCGCTCTTCTTCGGGATTCGTATCGTGTCCGAACGGGTCCTCTTCATCATCGATGTGTCGGGCTCCATGTCGGAACCTCTTCGGCCTAAGACCGTGAGCGAGAAGCGCGAGACGCGGATGGAGGTCGCGAAGCGAGAGCTCACGGACGCGATCTCCGGGCTGCCTGACGGCGCCGTCTTCAACATCGCGCCGTTCTCCGGCAGCGTCATGACGTGGCAAGAGGACGGCGGCGTTCCGGCTAACGAAGAAACGCGGACCGACGCCCAGGACTGGATCGCGCTGCTGGATGCCCTCGGCGGCACGAACCTCTACGACGCGCTGCAATACGCGTTCGACGATCCAGACGTGGATACGATCTATCTGCTCTCGGACGGCGAGCCTTCCGTGGGCGACCTCATCGATCCACAGCTCATCCGCGACGACATCGCCGAGCGCAACAAGAACCGGGGCATCGAGATCCACACCATCGCGATCGGAACCGGCCTTCAGGTCCTTGAATGGCTGGCCGAAGACTCTGGCGGAAGCTACTTCGAGGTTCAGTAGGCGCACGTTGCTCAAGGTCGTTCTCTCCGCAGTGGTCGCGCTCGGCGCGATCGGACTTCTGTTCCTTTGGGGCGGCATCAGCCCCGCGAAGGTGCTGGAGGCGGTGCGGTCGATCCCTCTGACCACGTTCCTACTAGCGCTCGGGATCCAAGGTTCGATCTACGCGTTCCGTGCGGCGCGGCTTCGCGGGCTTTTGCGAGCATCGGGGGATGAGACGGTCCCTAGCGCGCGGGATCTCACGGCGGCGTCCGCGGCCTGGATCCTCGACAGCCACGTGCTTCCGGCCAAGGTGGGGGAGGCGAGCTTGGTGTTGCACCTTTCGCGCGTGGGCGTCCGTGCGGAGCACGGGCTCGTTGGGCTCTTGCTCTCTCGACTGTTCGATCTCCTCACCCTCGTCACCATCCTTGGGGTGACCTGCTTGGTGCTCGGGCTCAGCGGCGCGCGTCCTGGCCTCGAATGGCTGACGCCCCTGGGCGGCCTGCTCTTGCTGGGCGCCTTGGCGCTGGCCGCCGTGATCATGCGCGGTGGCGCCATGCTTGGGCTTCTGCGGCGGCTGTCCGTGAAGGCGGGGCTTGAGAGGACCGCCATCGGCACGCGCATCTCTGGGTTCACGCTCAAGGTGGAGGCGGCGCTCCGCAGTGTGCCGCTGTCGGCCCTCGGGGCGGCCGCGCTCTGGAGCCTTCCGGTGTGGGCCGCTGTGCTGGGCGTCTACATCGTCCTCGGCACAGGCGTCGGGCTCGCCGGGGCGAACGGCGAGTCCTTGGGGCTCTTCGACCTCCTGTTTGGGTCCAGCCTTGCGATCCTCGGGAGCCTCGTGCCCATCAGCAGCTTCCTCGGCTTTGGTGTTCTCGACCTCGGCTGGGCTTGGGGATTCGCAGCGGTCGGCGTGCCCAAGGCGAGCGCGGCCGCAACCGGACTCGCCTTCCACACGCTGTACCTCGTGGGCGTCGGTCTGCTGGGGGCGTTGGGCCATTGGGTCCTCGCCCAGCGCCCGAAGTCAGGCGCCTGAGAGCGCCCCGTGGCGGGCGAGGCCCGCTTTGGGGCACCCCCAACGCACATTCGGGCGAGATTTATGGGTTCCAAATGCGAATGAGTCGCATTTGCAGGTAGTGTCCCCGCTTCGAACTGGGCTCGAGGACTTGGCTCCTCCCTGCCCTGTCCCCCTGCGTCCCCTTCGGACCGACCCAGGTTCGTCCGGAACCCTTCCTCACCATGCTGATTTCACTGATCGCGGCCGGATCGCCGCTCACCCCCCTTCTCATCCCAGCTGGGCTGCCGCTGGCCCCAAGCCAGACCTCTGGAGACCAGTCGGTCGAGCAGCGACTCAGCGCCCTCGAGGCCGATCGCGACCGCCTCTCCCAGGAGCTTGAGGCCGCCATGGACGCGCTGGCGGACGCTGAGGTAGGCCCGGCGGGAACCGGTTCGACAGGCCCTACCTACGACGACGAGACCACCGAGATTTGGAGGCGCCTCGCCCAGCGCACGCTCGCGCCCCGCGCGGCCAACGTCTACACCTCCGACGGACTGTCGTTCGGCGGCTACGGCGAGTTCCTTGGGCAGGTCTTCCGCGACCGGGACGGCGACAACTTCGACGCGCTGCGCTGGGTCATGTACTTCGGTCAGCGCTTTTCGGATCGCTGGATCTTCAACTCGGAGATCGAGATCGAGCACGGATCCACGAGCGCTAGTTCGGCGACAACCGGCTCTGGCGGCAGCGTTTCCATCGAGTTTGCCTACATCGATCACCTTCTGACGGACTCGACCGCGCTGCGCGGCGGCGTCGTGCTCGTTCCCCTTGGTTTCGTGAACGAGCGCCACGAGCCGACGACGTTCCTGGCCTCCGCGCGCCCTGAGACGGAGCAGCGCATCATCCCGTCGACCTGGCGCGCGTCGGCGATGGGGGGCTACGGCCAGGTGGGCGGCTTCGCCTGGAGCGGCTACGTACTCAACGGCCTCAACGGATCGGAGTTCAACGCCAGCGGCGTCCGCGGCGGCCGGCAGAAGGCCAACCGCGCCTCGATCGACAACATCGCGCTGGCTGCACGCATCGACTACGTCGATACGCCCGGCGTTGTCGTCGGGCTCTCAGCGTTCTCCGGCGACTCAGGCGTAGGCGTCCCCGAGGATCTCGGCACGACGATCGTCGACTTCCACGCCGAGTGGAACACCGGACCATGGTTCCTGCGGGCGCTCTTCGCCCAGGCGTCGGTGGATGACACGGAGGCCTTCAACACGCGCACGGGCGAGAACGTGGCGTCGAACATGCAGGGCTGGTACGCGGAGGTGGGCTACGACCTCCTCTCGCTGTCAGGTGACTTCCCGGATCAGAGCCTCGACGTCTTTGTGCGCTACGAGGACCTCAACACCCAGGAGACGGTCGACGGGGCTTTCACTCCGAGTGGCGGCATCGATGACACCTTCACCACGATCGGCTTGAACTACAAGCCCGTGAGCCAGGTCGTCCTGAAGACCGACTACACGATCCTCGACGAAGGGGACGACATCTACCGGTTCCTGATCGGCTACGCCTTCTGAGCGAGGCTTTTTGGGGTCGTTGGGGCTCCTATCAGAATAGGCGGGGCCTCGGGACGTAGGGAGGCGGCAGCAAGGAGCACGTAAGCTCCACGGTTCAGCTTTCGGTGAATCGCAAGAGGCGTGGGGCTCGGCCCCGTCGCACCAGGCGATATCCACTGCTGGTCCCTTCCAGCCGCTTCCCTTCTCCCATCCCAACATCCCATGAAGGCAGGCCTCCTCCTAGCCCTCCTTGTCGGCGCAATCGCCGCCCTCTTTTCTGCGTGGTGGTTTCTCGGAGGTGACTCCCAAACCGCCGCCGCGGGGGGAGTCGCCACCGGCGAGGACGCTCCGTTGGGCATCACGCTAGAGCCCGAGGCGACCCTCGGCGATGTGGAGGCCCGATCTACCGACGGCGATGAACTGGCGGGGGTCGAGGCCAGCCGACTGGGTGACCGGACCGCTGCGGCTTCCGCCATCGGCTCCCCAGGCGTCAAGGCCGCGCCGGCCATCGAGGCCGCCACTGGGCCGTATACCGGCCGCCTCGTCGATCCCCTTGGACGCCCGATGAAGGACGTCGAGGTGATCGTCGAAAGCTGGGAAGAGGCGGCTTCGGCGAAGGCACCTGGGATGCAGTTCAACGTGGGCCGCAAGCGCAAGCGGCCCACGGCAGTCACGGACGAGGAGGGCGAGTTCACGGTCAAGACCAGGGACTCGCTGGGTAGAAGCCTCGGCGTCACGACCTCGATCCGGGGCTACTCCGACGATCCGATCAAGAGCGTTCTCGATCCCGAGAAGGGGCGCGAGATGGGGGACGTGATGCTGAAGCCGGCCGTCATCGTGGGGGGCTGGGTGCGCGATGCGCAAGGGGCTCCCGTTGTTGGTGCACGCGTTCGGCGCGTCGACCGGAACGGTGAAGCGGCCGACGACGTGATGGACCAGATCGGCTTCGGTGGATTGGTCAAGGCCGCTCGCACGGACGCGGACGGGCGCTTCGACATGCCCCACGAAGAAGAAGGCCTCATCACTCTCAAGGTGGACGGAGACGACATCCTCCCCGAGCGCTGGGACGGACCGACCAAACGGGCAGGTGAAGTTCAAGAGGACATCGTCGTCACCGTCAAGCGGGCGGGCAAGATCGAAGGCACCGTCGTGGGCTATCCCTTGGGTCGTAAGCGCGGCCTCGTGGCCGCCGCTCCGCTCGATGCGGCCCTGGAAGATGAATCTGGCAGCGCGATTTCTGCGCTCGTGGCGGCCCAGCTCTCGCCGGCCGGGGATCACACCGCGAAGATCGAGGGGGACGGGACGTTCGTTCTCTCTGGGCTTGTGCCAGGCGCGCGCTACCGAGTTCGCGCGATCGCACGGAACCTGTTCGTGGACACGGTCGAACTTTCGGAAGCGGTCGACGCGACCGCAAATGGCGATCCCATTGCGCTCCCATTCGATCCGGGCGTCACGATCACCTTCCAGGCGATCGACGCCAAGACCAAGAAGCCCGTCGAAGCGATGTCGATCGCTGGCACCTACAACGGCGAAGAGAGCGCGTTCATCCAGCTAGCCGAGAACGCAGGGGATCCGCCCGATCGGTTTCCAGGTGGCAGGGTGACCCTCTACGAGCTTCGGCCGGAGGGTGACTCGAACCTGCTCAGCCTCAGCATCGATGCGGATGGATACTTCCGCAACTCGACGGTCCAAGTGGACGTGCCGGCTTCCGGCTCGGTCAACCTCGGAAAGGTCAAGATGGATCCCGCGCCGCTCCTCAGGTTCCGAGTGGTGGACGCGGTGACGCGCAAGCCGATCAAGCGGGCGCGCGTGACGGTTGATCCCATGAAGGCGCCGGCACCGGAAGATCCGGACGCATTGGGGGGCGAGCTTTCGGACGAGGAGAGAGAGGAGGCCGAGGCCGTCCAGGACATGATGTTGGGTGCGTATCGGATTCGCTCCCGCGACCGAACGGATCGTAAGGGGTACTGCCCGCTTTCGATGG
Source organism: uncultured bacterium (assembly GCA_938030175.1). Lineage (GTDB taxonomy): Bacteria > Planctomycetota > UBA1135 > UBA1135 > Saltatorellus. The sequence goes on from CALHGQ010000200.1 coordinate 18,943, forward strand.
TTTCAGGCCCGAGCGCGAGCCTGGAGGTCAAGGCACGCGGCTACGCAACCCACATGGAGGCCCCCTTCGTTCCTCCGGCGAACGAAGAAGACGAGATCGTGATCGAGCTCTACGGGGGTGGGGCGCTTCAGGTGGTCGTCACGGATACGGACGGCGTACCGGCCCCCTCCATTCGCGTCGAGTGTCGCCGCTCCGCTGGTAGTCGTACCGTCAACAAGAGCGCCAAGACCGACGACAACGGCTTGGCTGAGCTTGAGAACATCGCAGCAGGCGACTGGGAGGTGCGTGCGTTCCGGCCGAACACCAATCCCTTCGCGGACGGGGGCATGGGCTCCCCGCGGCACCCCGTCGAGTGGGTGAAGGTCAATGTGCCGCGTAGCTCCACGGCACGAGTCGATCTTGCGGTCCCCACCGTGGGGGACCTGAGCGGCACGGTGTTCCTGGGCGGCAGGCCAGCGGCCGACGCTCGGCTCTCGCTCGCCACCCCGGATCGCGTCGACCGCATGGAGATGATGCTTGAGTTCCAGGACCGCTTCAGCACGGGTACCTCCACGAGCACCAGTGACTTTGACGGACGCTTTGTCCTCACCGACATCGTTCCCGGCGACTACATCGTGTTGACGCGTCATCCGGATCTCGCGATGGTCGTGCGGACGGAGGTCACCGTGAAAGCCGGGGACAACTCGGCGACGATCCAGTTGCCGTCCACGACCCTTGAGGGTCGCGTCCTGGGCAGTGGCGGTGCTCCGGTGGTGGGCGCCGCGATTTCGGTCGGGCGAGCGAAGGAGGGCGAAGAGGCGATCCAAGATTCGATGGCCCGCCAGTTCCTGTCCGCCAACGAAGGGGCGACGGCGAGGACCGACCTCGATGGTGCCTACCGGTTGATCGGCGTCGACGCGGACGTAGAGCTTGTGGTTCACGTCCAGGCCGACGGTTACGCGGACTCCAAGAGTGATCCAGTTCAGGTAGCCACGGACGAAACGCGCACCGTGCCCAACATTGCCCTAGAGCGCGCCGGTTCACTCACCATCTTCCGCAGCGAAGAAGGCGGTGAAGGCGTCATGGCCTTCGTCCGAGCGACGCCCACCGGCGGCCGTGCCCTTGAGACCGGGGCCGCACCCAAGATCAGCATCCTGAAAGCTGGGAGGGCCCATCTCAGCGGCATGCTCGCTGGCACATGGGAAGTGACCGTCGTCGACCCGTCCGGTGAGGGTGCGGAAAATTCCAGTGAGCCCCAGACCGTTGAGGTCGAGGCCGGAGAATCGGTCGAGCTCGAGTTCTAGACGGTCCGTCGTATCCGGCATCTGCCTGCCGGCGGCACGGCTTCTAATCGACACACCTGCTAGGCAAGGTAGGGTGGCGCTGGCACACTGCTTGCATGAACGCCATCCAAGCAGCGCAGGGAGCGAAGCACCGCTTAATCGTCGGCGTCGATCAGCGGCCGTTCTTTGCGGGGACGAATCAGTTTTGCCTCGCCTACCCGCTTCTCGTCGAGGAGACGGGGGAAGCGCTCGATCCAAGTTCCTTTGAGAACCGTGATCGGCTGTGGTGGAAGGTCGACAACGTGCCCGGGAGCGAGCTCATTCCCGGGAGCCTGCACGTGGCCATGATAGAGCCCGCGCCGGCCTACGAGGCTAGCAACCCAGAGCGCGACCGCTATCAGGTCCGGCTGAGCGGTCGACAACCCTCCTCAGAGCTCTGGCTCCAGGTGCTGGACGTGAGCGGTCCGATGCCCAAGATCGACGAGTTGTTCTCCCGCGGCGTGCCGGCGAAGACCCGGCCGTGGAAGCGCGTCCTTCTCCGCTTCGAGGACTGCATCGTCGGGCCGTTCTTCGGGGTTTGGGAGTCGGCGAGCAAGACGCTCTCGTTCCGGCACCTCGACACGGACTCCGCGGAGGTCACGCGGATTCCCGCTGCGGCGCTCTACAAGCATCCGGGCGCCCGGGTGCTCGCTTGGACGGCCTGCGTGCACGAGCGAGGCGCGGAGCCCGAAGAGATCGAGCTCGAGATCTTCCAGGTGGCGATGCTGAAGGAGCTCCTGGCCGACGGCGAGGTGATCGACGCGATGCCCCTCGACGAGGTCGCCTTCACCTATTCCAAGCGGCTACGTGCCAGCGACTTCAAGCGCCCCGTGTACGAAGAGCCGGTCGAGCGTATCCGCGCGATGGCGAACGCGGACGACGCCTACGAGATGGGTCGAATCGAGCGGCTGGAGCACGCGCTTGATGTCATGCGATCGGGGACCGATGCAGCAAAGCAGTTCACCCCGAAAGCCAGGGTGCTCCTGCAGTCCTTCTTCCCCCCGGTCGAGCCGCCACCCGCGCCCGCGAAGCCCAAGGGCACCGTCAAGAGCCCCGCCCCGAAGCCACGCTCTGCGCCCCGTGCCGCGTCGGACTCGGGGGAGGAATCTGACTTCTTCGAGTACCTCGACGAGAGCATCGCCGCCACCGGCTACCAGTTCGAGCAGACGGACCTCCTCGCCTTCCATCTCGGGCTGAAGGCCGCCCAGCTCAGCGTCCTCGCCGGCCGTAGCGGCGTCGGCAAGTCCAGCCTCCCACGTCTCTATGCGCGCGCACTGGGAGCCCAGGATTCGATGCTGACGGTCCCAGTGCGTCCCGACTGGCTCGACGACCGCGACGTCGTCGGCGCCTACGACTCACTTTCCCAGCGCTTCGTTCCCGCGGCCACGGGGCTGGTGGACTACCTAGCCCAGGCCGGGGCAGAAGCGGAAGATCCTGAGGCGCCGGTGCGGATGCTTGTGCTGGACGAGATGAACCTGGCGCGCGTTGAGTACTACTTCGCGACGTTCCTGAGTGCGATGGAGCAGCCACCGGAGAGCCGCGGCATTCGGCTCTTCAGCCCAGGTCTTTTGGGCGAGAAGGACCCCTACAAAGACATGTCGTGGCTTCCTATCCCCGACAGCCTGCGGATCGTGGGCACGGTGAACATCGACGAGACGACTCACTTCTTTAGCCCCAAGGTCCTGGATCGCGCCTGCGTGCAAATGTTCGAGCGGCCGGATCTGCGACGGATGCAGACCGTGATCGACGAGACCGCGGGCGGTTCTCGGGCGCCCGTGTCCTGGCGGACTTGGTCGAGCTGGGTGGGGCGGGGCAACGAGCTGCAGAACTGGGTGCAGCAGCGATTGGCTGATCTCAACGAGCTCCTGATTCCCCTGAGGTCTGATCTCGGCTACCGGACCATGCACCGATGCCTCCAGTACGTTGCGGGCGCGAACGGCCTCGGCGACTTTTGCACGACCCAGCAGGCCCTCGACCTGGCGATCGTACAGTTCGTCCTGCCGCGGCTGCGCACGGACCAGCTGGACTTCCCGGAGCGCGTCGACGAGATCCTCTCGTTCCTCCAGGAGACGGAGTACCCCAGAAGTCACGCGCTCATCGCACGGATGAAGACCCTCGGAGGCGTCGGCGATTTCTGGCAGCTCAGTTGAGGTCCAGCTCTGGCGCAGCACAGAGCTCCTAGAGCGATTCGTCATCGGTGAAGCGAAGTCGGGAGTCGCCCGACTGCGGTTCAAGACGCCGCTGCGGGCGAAGGATGAAGTCGCTCTGCGCCGCGTGTCCGGGCAAGGGGCGCGCCTGCAAACAAGCGGAGAACAGCGGCGCGTGCGCGTTTTCTTGCTGGGGGATGAACTCTTCATGCTGGATCCGCGACTTGAGGAGCTGCGCGCTCCGCTGCGCGGGATCGAGGCCACGTCTGGGGAAGTAGAAGTCCAGGTTGATGTCGAGCTCGCGGGAGGATGGCAGGGGCTGGCCGTGCTCGTGGGATCGGTGGAGGCTCCTGAAGAGCTGCAGAAGCTTCGGCCCGCTCTTCTTGAGGAGCTGAGTCGGCTGGGCCCAGAGATTGCGACGGACCTCCTTGGCCAGATCGGAGAGGCGCAGGGGCGGAGCCCATTGAACCTGCTCGTGCGCCTGGACAGGCTCGAGAGCTTCGAGCGCGAGCTCAGCTCGGCCGCTGCCGGCATTCGCGCAGTGGCCCGCACCACCCAGGCGCGCTACGTCGAGCGTCGGCGCTGGCGGCCGGGTACGAGCCCCAAGCGGATTCGCTCGGCCCGCTACACGACCACGAGGCTCCCGACTGGCGAGCTGGCCGTGCATCCGGAGGTGGTGACGACGCTGCGTACGACGGCTTCGGCAGACGTGGAAGAGCATCGACAGTTCGCGCGCGGGGCGGCCGTACTACGGCGCCACGCGCTCACGCTCCGGCGCAGCGTAGAGCTGGCGCTCCAGGACACGCTCGATCTTCTGGACCCGGTGGACGCCGCTGCGGCGGCGCGGGAGCGTAGCCTCAGCCCCCCTGAGAAGCGGCGCCTGCGCGGCGCGTTGGAGCGGCTTCGGATGGCGAGGAGCCGAGCGTCCTTGGTGGCCAAGCGCGCCCACCAGCTCCAAGCCGAAGAGCGTTGGCTCCAAGGAGTGGGGGAGCCGCGCACCGCCCTCGCCCTGACCCCGACCTTCCTTCGCGTTGGCGCCTACGCGCGCGCGTTCGAGACCCTGCGCGCGCTCTTTGAGTTTGACACCCTCGCAGACAAGTCGCCGGCGGAGCGATTCAAGACGACGCCAGAGCTCTTCGAGGTCTGGGTGTTTGTTGCCTGCGTGCGCATGATCTACGGGCGACTGTGCCCCGAGAACCGCGATGGGATCGAGGCCCAGCTCGCGGAGCTGCGGCGCGGGGACGCCATCGACCTCGACTGGGGGGACCGGGGACGGATGCTGATCATCTTCGAGCCGGTGATCGAGGGCAGCGGTCTTCGGCGGGTCGCGGGCGAGCTTCCGTACCGGGCCGCGCTCACGTCCTCGGCGCTGCGCCCCGATATCTGGATCGAGTGGACCCCCCCTGGCCGTCCGAGTCGCGCGGCGGTCATCGACGCCAAGTGCACGGCGCGCTTCAGGCGCGGGGTATACGCCAGCGGCCGCTCCGCTGGCGACGAGCTGGAGCAGATCCGTGACTACCGCAGTCGAGTCGTCGACCCCATGACGGGGCGCCAGCCCGTCCGCGGTATGTTCCAAGTGCACTACGCGGCTGGTGAATCCGTCCTCTGCAACGTCCGCCAGTTCATGCAGGGCACAGCGCCCTTCGACGCCTTCATCACGGGGGCGGTCGGCGCCACCCCTCTGAACACGAACCACCTGGAGGCCGTCGTCTCACGGCTTCTCGAGTGGCTGATGAAGCCGCAGTAGCTGCCGGTTCACCCGCCTACTTCAGCCTGGAGGGCCGCCCACTCCTCATCGGTCATCCAGGGCTTCGTCGCGATCATCGCTCCGCCCTGCGCGGGGCCCGCCAGCTTTCGGACTCGCTTGATGCGGTCCTCTGTGAGTGGGTGGGTGCTGAGCCAGCCAAGGGTGCCGGGGAGATCGCCGTACTTCTCTTCGACGAGCTCGAAGAACTCGATGAGGCCAGCGGCGTTGCGTCCCGCCTTCTTGAGCTTCTCCACGGCGAGCGTGTCAGCGTCCGTCTCGGCCAGTCGCGAGTGCTTCAGCACAAGCAGGCCGCTCGATGCTTCGAGGAAGGTCTCCGCGATTTCAAAGCCCTCCGTTCCACCGCCGACAGCGGCTCCGGCGAACTGGAGAATCCCGATCGCGCGAAGGAGGTGCTTGAGTGAATGGCGGCGCTCGACGTGGCAGAGCTCATGGGCGAGGACGCCCGCCAGGGCGTTGGGAGATGGGGACTCCGCAACAAGTCCGGAATAGACGATGACCCGTCCACCGGGCAGCGCCATCGCGTTCAGGTCTTCGTTCTCCACGAGCATGACCCGGATGTCGTAGGGGGACTCGGGGTCCCGAAGCTCGCCCATGACCTTGTCCGCGAATGCAGCAAACAAGGGAGCGTTCTGCTGGGTCCAATCGTCGGAGACCGCGTCGAAGACGATCTCACCTAGCTGGGCCTCTCGCTCAGGTGGCACGAAGACGTGCAGCTTCGGGGCGAGGGCGGAGTAGGCGAAGTAGCCAACGGCCACTACGACGGCGGCGATGATGAACCAGCTACCGAGCCCCAGCCGCCGACCTGTGCGCCTGGCCCGCATGGTCGAGCCGCCGCCGACGCGTGAGATGGAAGCGTCGAGCGCTGCGCCAAACCCAGGCCCGGAGGCGGTACGAGCCACCACGAGCTTCGTTCTCGGTCCGCCATCGGCCTCCGGCGGCAGCTCAAGGTGGGTTTCCCCCGCAACGTCCCTGGATCCCAGCAAGTCCCCCAGCTTCCAGGTGCGCGTGGGGCCGTCCTCTTCCTTGAAGTGAAGCTCATCAAGGTCGAGCCGGACGCTCCCCTCCACCGGGCCACCTGAGCCGTCGAGGTAGATGGCCGGGTACATCGCCGGGTACTCGCTTTGATCCTCCACGATCAGACCCCAAAGATGTCGCCGATCTCCGTAACGAAATCACCGGCCTCACCGATGCCTTCGAGCGTGCTCGTTGCCGCCGCGTCGGCGATGGAGGACATGGTCTGGGCATCGATATCGCCCATGTACGTCGTGGTGACCGCGAGGAGAGTTCGCCAGCGTGTGATCGCCCACGGGAGGCCGAGGCCAAGCGTAAGAATGGAAACGAGAAGGCCTGGGCCGCCAACGCCGAGGACGGCGAGCCCACTGATTCGGGACACGAACGTCTTGCCCATGAACCGAGTGTTCTCGATGAAGTAGCGCTGTCGAGCCGCGATCCACCAAGGGACCATGAACCCGAGGGTCAGCAGGGTGAAGATCCAGTACACAAAGTTGATGCCGAACAGCTCTCGACCGGTACCGCGGAAATCCATGTGCTCGTCGCCCAGCGACGTGTTCTGGAGCTTGAACTCCTCGACGTTGCGCTTGTGCCACGGGTAGTAGATCCCGAGGGTAAGAACCATGAAGAGAAGGTCGCGCAGGTAGAGCGCGTAGGCTTCCCCAACGGTGCCCGTGAATCGGAACCGCAGGTTGTTCCAGCTCGTCCGTGCAAGATTGAAGCGCTGCCCGCCCACGAGGGCGATCGGACGGATCAGGTAGATCGCGAGGAACAGGCCGTAGGTAGCGGCCACCCTAAGGAAGAGATTCTCAGGTCGCGCGTCCGCGTACTCCGACGCGTAGTAGTAGGCGACAACGATGGGCGCCAAGATGCACATGCCCCTGAGGAAGCCGGAGAACTTCTCGCGCCCGGTCGCGTGGTAGTCGAAGCGGCCCCCCGCGAACTGGGTGTGCTCGTAGTGGAAGCGCTTGGTGCGAACCTTCGCCCAGAAGCGATACACCCCCAGGGTGAGGATCGTCCACACGACGTTCTGGAGGTAGATCCGCAGCAGCTCCGGCGCGGGTCCGTCGTACTCCGGTCGGATGCTTCTGCGCCTTGGGACGGTTGTCGGGTCGCCTTCAACGGACGAGCCTTCGCTGGCTTCTTCAGACCTACGTCGGTACTCCTTGGGCTTCAGGAACCGGTTGCCCCCAAGCCCAACAAGTAGTCCGATCAGGCCCATGACGATGCCCCAGATGACGAACCCCTTGAGCGCCGTTCCGTAGAGTTCCAGGAGCTGTTCGGTGGTTGGCTCTCCGATCGCGCCGTACTGGTACGGATAGTCCTTGTAGTCGGAGTCCAGCGCGACCGCTCTCTCATGAGCCGCACGAGCGGCGGCGCTGTCCCCGCTAGCACTGAGCGCGAGGGCTTGGGAGTAGAAGGCTGACGCCGAGTTGGGGTCGAGCTGGACCGCTCGCTCTGCTGCCCAGACCCCCGCTGTGATCTGCCCGTTTTCCGTTAGGGCCCTCGCGTAGATCTCCATGTCGGCGCTGCTCTCGGAGAGATCCTCTAGGGCCTGGAAGTCGGCGATGGCGCGCGTGGGACTGTCGCGCCAGTAGTACGCGTGGGCCCGCAGGGAGAGCGCCTCCTGGTGGCCTTCTACCCTTCGTAGGAATCGCGTCAGGCACGTGGTTACCTTCCGATACCTTCCGTCTGCCATCGCCGCTTTTGCGTAGGCGAGGTTGGCCCTTTCCGATGCCCTGTCCTCCTTGATGAGGTTCTGGTAGGCATCGAGCGCTTCGTCGTAGCGGTCGAGCCACTCCAGGCACTCTGCGCGCGCGTAGCGAGCTTCGACGGAGTCCGGGTCAAGCGCGAGTGCCTGGTCGTATAGCTCAAGGGCTTCTTCCTCGTGCCCGTCCTCAGCGAAGGTCGCCTGAGCTTTCTCAAGCAGAGCCTGTGCCTGACTTGCGTCGTCCTGGCCGAAACCGGGAAGGCACAGAGCAAGCCAAAGAGCGAGTTGGAAGACGTAGCGAAGAGGGGCAGTCGAGCGAGCCTGGGAAGTCCACATGGGCGCAAGCTTAGCTTGTTTCCCAATAACGCGGCGGGGGTCGAGTCGGCTCGACTAGG
>CALHGQ010000201.1 GCA_938030175.1 uncultured bacterium
GGAATGCTTCGTTCACCAGCGCTGTGGGCTGGAGGGTGTGTCCGGGGCTCTGGTGGCTAATGAGGCGCCCAGCTGCTTCTCGGAGTTCCTGGTGCAGTCCGGCGAAGACGTCAGCTGGATCTGTGTCAGCGCTGGATGCACCAGCTGCGGCTGCGTTTGGAAGGTGATATGGAGTGCCAGCCTGGGTCGTTGGGAATGGGGGGGGTGTTTCTTGCACGTTTCCTACCTTGCACAGGGCTTTGAATCTTCGCAACCGGCTCATCATGGAAGGAAACGCAGATGGGGCCCGGCACCGCCAGCAATTCCCCCATTTCGCAGGGCCGCAGAGCCGGCGCCTCGGCCCGTCGCTTCGTTGTCGTCCCGGGCAAGCCCGATCGGCAGTGGAAGATTGCCAAGCGCAGTGGCGGCACTTGGTCATTCCCAGCGTTGAGCACCCTGCCGCCCTCTCCTCCGATGCCTCCGCCAGCCGACTCAACGATGCACACCTTTCTGCCCCCCCTCTCCCTCCAGACGGTGTACTTCCACGAGAGCGATCGGGAGGAAGCGGAAGCCTTGGGGCGACAGCTCTACCACCTGCTTTGTCGGCCTGCGGATGACCCGCTTGCGGCGGGCGTGCGCATCCCGGTCTATTTCGGCGTCCGCAGTGACATGGTCGATCTGAATCGGTCGGTTCGGACGATCGTAATTCCGGTGCTGGGTAAGGCGGCCTACCAGACCCAGCGTGTGGATGTGCTCAGGGAGATCAATCGCTGGGCAGCCTCTTTGCCAGGCGGGTTCGTTGTTCCGTTGCTTCGAGCCACAGGTTGGCGTTCTATCGAATCTCAGATGCAACCCAAGCCCCACCTCGGGGAGCTCTACGGCGGCACGCGCGAGCAGACCCTCGATGCGATCTGCATCGCGGCGATCCGTTCTGTTGAAGGTAGCGAGTCTATCCAATCAGCCCGACTGTTCCTGTCCCACGCCAAGGTCGATCTCGAGGCGAACGCCTGGGCAGCGAAGGTCATCCACGACTATGTCGCGCGAGACCTATGCATTGAGACGTTCTTCGACTCGGTCGACCTACTCCCCGGAGAGGGGCTGGCCGACCAGATCGAAAACGCGCAGGCAAACGGCGTGTTCATCGCGATCCGGACCGACCACTATAGCTCCCGCCCTTGGTGTCAAGCGGAGCTGATCCAAGCGAAGCGCAACGGCCTACCCACGCTTACGGTCGAGATGCTCACGCGAGGCGAGACGCGGAGCGGAGCGTATGCAGGAAACGGTCAGACGATGGTCTGGCGTGGCCAGTCGGGGGAGGTGATCTCGGCGGCGTTGGTCGCGTGGCTGCGTCACGTCACGTTCCAGAGTGATGGGCGGCGGTTGATCGCGGCCGCGGCGCTCCCGGTGGACACCAACGTCCTCCCTCGCGCCCCGGAGCTACTCGACCTCGCCCAGGAGCCCCTTGCGTGGGCGGCCTCCCCCGTGGTGATGCACCCCGATCCAGCGCTCTCATCCGTCGAGCGGGCTCTCTTGAAGTCCGCGAACCCAAAGCTCTCTTTGGTGACACCCTCAACGGCGTACCGCTACTCGCTCGAGCGTACCGGTGAGTCGACTGCGTCAATTCTCGATGACTGGAAGATCGGTATGTCACTCTCACGCGACCCGGCGATTGCCCCCTCAAGGGGACTCTTCCCTGAACATGTCGAGGACATCACGGTCGCGATCTCACGGGCTCTCATCTCCTCGGGGGCTCACATCGCTTACGGCGGTGACTTTCGACTCTCGGGCTACACGCACTTGTTGAACGACGTGTACTCCTCCTACAACGAGTCGCTTGATGAAGACGGTCGATTCCTTCACTCCTACGTGAGAGCGACTATTCCGCTGGACACCATCCCCGATCTAAGCGGGATCGCCGTTCATCACATGGCCCACCCAGGGGCTGGTATCAAGCCCCTGCTCGATCCGCCGGAGCCAGGGGTGCCCGTTGACGATGTCGCGAAGGCGCTCTATTTGTCCGACATGCGTCGCGTCATGGTGAAGAGCGAACGTGCGCGAATCATCGTGGCCGGTGCCATGACCCCGAAGTCCCTCACCAAACCCGGGTACGGAGGTGCTTTTCCAGGCGTGGTTGAGGAAGCATGGCGGGCGTTGAAGCTCGGCAAGCCCCTCTACGTCCTGGGCGGATTCGGCGGTGCAGCCGCGGCGGTGGCGGCCATCCTTCGGGGGGAGGACGCACCGAGAGAGCTGACGATGTCGCACTGGAATGAGCGAGCTGAAGGATTCGCTGAACGAGCGAAGGCAATCTCCGATCACCCAGATCGCGCGCGCCTGAAGCTTCCAGGCTCCATGCAGCGACTCGTAGAGGCGATACGGTCGTACGGCGAACAGCGGCTCGCCTCGGATGAGCTCAGCCTCGCGTGGAACGGCCTTACGCGAGATCAGAACTTCGAGCTGTTCGACTGCCTCGACCCTATCCGGGTCAACGCCCTGATCATGGAAGGGTTGTTCCGTAAGGCGAGAGTGGAGACCGGCGAAAAACTCCGGATCGAACTCGTGAAAGGCGACATTCGAAGCGCATCTTCCTCGCGAATCGTCGCGGTCGCAACCTTTGAGGACGCTCCGCTCAGTGGAGCAGCGTACGCGATCAACGAGCTTCTTGGCGGTGCCGTCGAGACGGCGCGAAGGGGCGGGGCCCCGTTCCAAAGCGTCACGAAGGGGAAGTCCGCGTACGACTACTTGTACCTCATCAACCTAGGGCCGTTGAGCAGCATCGAGTCACTGGACCAAGAGGTCGTGAAGCGTTCAAGGGAGCTGGCTGACCTTGTGCGACGGCACAGCTTCAAGCGTGTCTCCGTCGTGACCTTCGGTGGCAATTCCGCGCAGCAGCAGGGGCAGACCGTTCAGGGAATGCTCGACGGTTTACGGTCCCTCAAGGGCATTGCTACGATCGAATGGTACGAGGCCTTTCAGAGTCGATTCGACATCCTCAAGAAGGCATTCCGCAAGGATAATGGGATCAGCCATACCATGCGCTTGGGGAGCGCGGTCGACAGTGGTCGTGTGACGCCAGCGGTCGAACGAATGGTCGTCAACGTCGTGTTGAAGGGCAAGAGGCTGCACACGACCGTCCTCCACCCCAAGGGGAACGGAACGAGTTTCACTGGGTCGGTACCGCTCAGTAAGGCAGCACTCAAGGAACTCTCGGAGGGCGTTGGGGATGGGCTTGCCGGGACACCAGAACGCCCGAGCCTCGAGCAGCGCGGGCGCAAGCTGGCTCGACTTATGTTCGGGTCGTCAGCGCATGACCTCCTTCACGAAACGCGCGACATCCCCATCGTGATTCAGCACGATCGCGCCGCGGCGCAAATCCCGTTTGAGATGCTCAGTGCCCCGCCCCGTGAGGGAGAAAGCGTGGGGCTGTTCCCAACGCTTGAAGGCGGCATTCAGCGTCGCTTGCTGTTGGAGGGAAAGGAGGCAAGGACGACACCGAACCCGGTCGGTCAAGATCGAGATTTGAACGTCCTGCTCATCGCTGATCCGACAGAGGACCTTCCGGTGGCCAAGGTCGAGGGTAGGCAGGTAGCCAAGGTACTCGAGCGCTTGGGCGGCGTGAACCTCATAGACCTGCCAGGATCGAAAGCGACAAGAGCTCAGTTTCGAAAGCAGATGGAGCGAGCCGACGTCCTTCACTATGCCGGGCATGGATTTTACGAAGGGCCTGGGGACGATCAGAGCGGCCTGCGGCTTAGCGATGGAAAGATCACGCGACGGGAGCTAGCCGACGCGCATTTCGGTGTGCGAGTCGTCATCCTCAATGCTTGCGAAGTTGGACGTGTTCGGGGTAGCAGCGACAAATCAAAGACCAAGCAGCTGCCAGCTTCCTCGTTCGCTGAGTTCTTTCTCGCATCGGGAGTGGAGGCACTCCTGGGAGCGTACTGGGCCGTCGCTGACATCGCAGCGGGGCGCTTCACGGAGAAGCTGTACGAGTGCCTGTCCATGGGGACAACGCTCAACGAAGCGGTTCTTGCCGGCCGCAATTATCTCCACGGGATGAATGCCAGTGACTGGGCGAACTACGTCCAATACGGTGACGGAAGGTTTCGCCTCATGGACTCAGGCGGAGATTTTTGACCGGTGGGGGGGAGGAGCGCGTAACGAAGGGCGCGTCGAAGACCGCTGCGCCTATCCGCAGATGGTGAGCCCCACCTCGTCCGCCCCGCATGAGCGACGAGCTTTTCGGTGGAACCACCAGAGGCTGAGACCGACGGGTAGTACGACGGAGTCCCTCCAATGTCCCAAGAGCGCGGCCGTCGCTCCGACAGCAACGAGGCCCGCAGCTACCATTAGGATTGGACTCGATCCTGCTGCGCGGGTGATGCGACGTAGAGTGGGGTTCGCCGCGTAGGCGGTCTCGTCCACGAATCGTTTCATACGATCGATCATCACCGGACCATCGGTAGGGTCCGCTACGACACGAACGACTAGCGCCGCAGGACCTCGGTCAGGGGCTGGCCGAGTGAACGAGAGGTCGACCAAAGGAATTCCAGTCGAGTCAACCAGGCGGAACTTTAGAAGATGGACCTTCTCGCGGCTTTCGGCTTCGCTGGCGTCCTTCGCCACCCGCTGGAGCTCGACGACCCGTCGCCGTTCGCCCTCGCCCTGGACATGCGTTGAGAGCGCTCGTGCGTTGCTATCGAACCGGCCGAGCTCCAATAGCTCCGCTACCAGAGCGTTCCAATCGGACCACGACGCCTTGACCTGGTCGATCTCGAATGACTCTTGAGTGGTATCGAACTCGCCGAGGCCGGAATTCGAAGTCCCCAAGAGTGCAGCGGCAACTTCAACGGCGCCGTCTCCTGTGGCTGACGATAGGTCGACACCAACGAAGGCCCTGAGCCAACGGGGCCCACTGGCATTCGGGAGGAAGATCGGGATGATTCGGAACGAGTCGCGAGAGTCGATTTGCCTTTGGATTCCATAGTTCAACTCCTCCAGCTGATATGGACCGAGTCCGGCCGGGCCGATGATCACTAAGAGGAATCGCGATCGATCTATCGCGTCGAAAAGCTCGCTAGCCGTGC
>CALHGQ010000202.1 GCA_938030175.1 uncultured bacterium
GCGGGGGTTAGGGATGGGAGGCCTGCGGGGGGCGGCCCGGGCGTGGGGGGTCGGGCGGATCCAAGAGCCCTCCGCCAAGGGCCGCACTTAGGCCCCCCACTCTCTCCGCCGCTCACCAAGCGCCCCCACGAAGCGCTCCCACTAGACGGTCCCGCTACGCCCTCGAAATCCAGCCACCGCCAGAGCAGGCCCACGACGACAGCCATCGAAGATCGAGGCCGAGCCCGGCGGATTCGACGATTCGTGAGAGGCTCATCGCCTCATACCGAGGCAGGTCCGCTAACCTCCCCCCACCGCGGGCACCCCGCGCGGGGACCCGAACGGACGGGCCCCCAGCGCGAGCCCACAGACGAGGGTCCGTCATGGACCCCCATTCCCAGGGGACATCATCGTGGCCGAGGCCAGAATCAAATCGCGCGAGGAAGACTACGCGCAGTGGTACCAAGACGTGATCGCACAGGCCGACCTCGCCGAGGTGGCGGGGGTCGTGAAGGGCTGCATGGTCATCAAGCCACACGGCTACGCGATCTGGGAGGAGATGCAGAAGGACCTCGACCGGCGCTTCAAGGAGACCGGCCATAAGAACACGATGTTCCCACTCCTGATTCCGATGAGCTTTCTGGAGAAGGAGGCCGAGCACGTCGAGGGCTTCGCCCCCGAGCTCGCAGTGGTCACCCACGCGGGCGGCAAGGAATTGGAGGAGGCGTACTGCATTCGCCCCACGTCCGAGACGATCATCGGCCACTTCTTCTCGAAGTGGATCGACTCCCACCGTGACCTCCCGCTCCTCATCAACCAGTGGGCCAACGTCATGCGCTGGGAGCTCCGCACGCGGATCTTCCTGCGCACCGGCGAGTTCCTCTGGCAGGAGGGCCACACCGCGCACTCCACCCATCAAGAGGCCAAGGAAGAGGTCCAGCGCATGCTTGAGGTCTACCGGGACTTCGCGCGCGACGTGATGGCCATGCCGGTGGTGTGCGGGATCAAGAGCGCCAACGAGCGCTTCGCGGGTGCCCTCGAAACCCTGACCATCGAAGGCATCATGCAGGATGGCAAGGCGCTGCAGTGCGGCACTAGCCATGACCTCGGCCAGAACTTCGGCAAGGCATTCGACGTCACCTTCCAGAACGAGGAGGGCGTTCGCGACTTCGTTTGGCAGACGTCGTGGGGCGTCTCCACGCGCCTCGTCGGCGCCCTCATCATGACCCACTCCGATGACGATGGCCTGGTGCTGCCGCCCAAGCTCGCCCCCATCCACGTGGTGATCGTCCCGATCTACCGCAAGGACGAGGAGCGTGACGCGGTCCTCGAAGCGGCCAATCGCATCGCCGGAGACCTCAGGGCCGACGGGCTCCGCGTCGAAGTGGATTCACGCACCGGCATGAAGCCGGGCGCGAAGTACTACGAGTGGGAGCGCAAAGGCGTCCCGATGCGCCTGGAGATCGGGCCGCGCGACCTGGAGGCCAAGGCGGTCATGGCCAAGATGCGACTCGCTGAATCGGACGAGCGAGGACGCCCCGTCAAGGAGAACCTTGCGTGGGAGAACCTCGGCGTGGAGGTCGGCAAGCGCCTCGATGCCTTCCAGCAGCTCCTCTACGACCGCGCCCTGGCCATGCGCGAGGCGGGCACCCAGGTCGTCGATACCTGGGAGGAGTTCACCGCGGCGTTCGAAGGCACGAAGAGCGCCTTCGTCTACGCCCACTGGGATGGGACCACCGAGACCGAGCTCGCCATCAAGGACGCGACCAAGGCGACCCTGCGCTGCGTGCCGCTTCCCGGCGAGGGGCCGGCCGTCGAGGAAGGCAAGTGCGTCAAGACCGGCAACCCCAGCGCCCAGCGAGTCCTTTTCGCGAAGAACTACTGATCGCAGCCGAAACAGAACGCGAACTCGGGCCGTGGAAATGCGTCTCGATCTCGCGCACCCGCGGTGTCCCGATGCTTCCCGCGAAACAAGGATGGGATTTGGGGGTAAGATCCTCGCGCGCTCGACGAGCCGCTTAGATCCCCCGTGACTCCCATCCTCCTCAGCATCGCCGCCCTCCTCGGGATCGGGTTCCTTTGGGAAGCCTGGGCGAGGTCTCGGGACGCCAAGATTTGGACCCACCCGGGCAAGCTCGTGGACGTCGGTGGGCACCGGCTCCACGTCCGCGCCCAAGGGGAAGGGGACGTCGTCGTGGTCTTCGAAGCCGATGAGGGCTGCTGGTCCACCCATTGGGGCCGCTTGCCCGAGGATCTTGGGACCGTGACCGCCTCGGTGGCGTACGACCGCGGCGGGCTCGGCTGGAGCGAGCCGGGTCCCCCACCGCGGGATGCGGAGACCCTCGCGCGAGAGCTGCACCAGCTCCTCGCCCGACTCGCCCCAGGACAGCCCGCGATTCTCGTGGGGCACGGAACCGGCGCTCACATTCTGCGGGCCTACGCACACCGCTATCCGTTCGAGACCGCGGGCCTCATCCTGGTGGACCCGTTCCACGACGGCATTGGCGACCGGCTGCGGCGAGAGCAGATCCCCCCTGCGACGGCCTCGCCGTTCTTGATCAGCCTGACCTCGTTCCTCGGCACCTTCGGGATCCTGCGGCTCATGCAGAGCAAGCTCTCGGGCAACGCGGCTCTCAACCTCCCGGAGCGCCAGCGCGCGACCCTCGACGCCCTCGAGCTCAACCCGCGGGTGCGCCGCGGCGCAACGGAAGAGCTCGTCGCGGAAGCGCAGACCCTCGAGTACCTGCGCCGCATCCAGGAGTCAGGCGAGTTCCCCATGCGGATTCTCACCTCGACGAACACGATGTCCCCGGACATGGTTCCGGCGGACTTCCCCCTCGACACCTACAACCGGATCTGGACGGAGCAGAGCGAGGCCTTCCTCGACCTCTCGCGCCGGGCCAAGCGCGTCCTCGTGGAGGGCTCTGGGCACCAGCTCCAGCTCGACCGACCCGAGGTCGTCATGCAGGCGATTCTCGACGTGCTCGACGAGGTCCGCGCCCAGGGGGCCGAGCCCGAGGGCGAAGCGAAGGCCCCCCAGCTGGGTCAGCTGCCCGGCCGCTAGGCGGGTCGACAGGCGGGGCCGCCAGCTGGTCCGCCAGCTGGTCCGCCATCTGGTCCGCCATCTGGGGGCCGCCATCTAGGCCGACAAGCCGCTGACCGGACGACGGGCTCGACGATGACCGCCAACGTTAGGCCCGGGCCATCCGTATGCCCCGACTCGTTCCCATATGGGGAGCGTCGGGCGGCTACGATGGGCGGAGCGTCCACGACGTCACTCACCGCTCTCATCGTTATGCTCCAACTCGATCGCAGGCCCAGCGCCTTCACGACTTCCCTGGCAGTCCCCGCATGCGTCTTGCGCATCCCCGCCGGACTCGTCCTCGCTCTATTGGCGGCGCCTTCTGGTTTCGCCGCTTCGCCCTCCTGGGCCATCCAGGAAACCGTAGACGAGGCTCCCGCAGCTGCCGTCGAGCAGGCGGCCGCGGAGGACCCGGGTCCGCCCGCGCGCATCCAGGACACCTCCGCCATGGACCCCGCGCTCGTTGAGCTTCTGAACGAGCGCATCGCCGCGGTCGAGAAGGACCCCACCAGCGTCGACGCCCGCGTGGCGCTCGGCTTTGCGTACGAGTCCAACACCATCTGGTCCCACGCGGAGACGTGCTACTCCCAGGCGCTGCAGCTCACGCCCGACGAGAACCAGTGGCGCTTCCGCCGCGGCGTCGTGCGCTTTGCCATCGGCAACGTCGACGGTGCGATCGAGGACATGCAGGCCGCCGCGAACGCGTACAAGAACACGCCCGTCGTCCAGGCGCGCCTCGGCGACATCCTGCGCTTCGTCGGCGAACTGGAAGCCTCCGAGGCCGCATGGCGCCAGGCCATCGCCGCAGAATCGAACCAGCCCCAGCCCATCGAGTACGCGCCGAGCCGAGTGGGACTCGCCCAGGTGCTCCTCGACCTCGAGAACACCGAAGAGGCCGAAGCGCTGTGCCGACGCGCACTGGAGCTGCAGCCCGGCTATAAGCAGGCCCACTACACCCTCGGCCTCGCGCTCCGCGACCAAGGGCGCGACGCCGAAGCCGCCCCCGAGCTGGTGGCCGGTGAAACGTCCTTCCAGATGTTCCCGCCGGATCCCCACAGCCAACAGCTCAGCGATTCGACGCGCGGGTTCAGCCGACGCATGATGCTGATCGAGAACCTCGTACAGGCCGGGAACCTCGACGAAGCCAAGGCGCGCCTCGACGTCATTCGCGAAGAGCGCCCCGACGATCACATGGTGCTCAACCTGCGCGCCCGCGTCGCGCTCCGCGGCGATGACCGCGTCGGCGCCCGCGAGTTTCTCCTCAAGAGCCTTGAGGTGGCGCCGGGCCAGCCGGGCACGCTGATCGAGGCGAGCCTCCTTGAGCTCCGCGAGGCCGAAGCCATCGTGGGCCAGCTCGGTCAAATGCAGATCGCTCAGCAGCAGGGCCAGGCCCTGGACGAGGCTCGCTTCAACCAGCTGCGTGCCCAGGGCACCGAGCGCGCGACCGAGTCGGTGAAGTACGCGACGCAAGCGGCCCAGGCCGCCCCCGCCGTCGGACGCCACCACTACTGGCTGGGTGTCGCCCAGCGAAGCCTCGCTGGGTTCGCGACGGACGCCCAGTCCCAAGGCCAGCAGTTCCAGGCCGCCATGCAGTCCATGCAGACCGCGGCGCGACTCGGCTGCGTCGAGCCTGGCTTCAACCAGCAGCTCGCGTCGCTGTACGCCCAGATGGGCCGGCCACGTGAGATGATGCTCCACACCGAGCGCCACCTTGCGGAGAACCCGCTCAACCTCGGCGCGCTCCAGATGATGATCGAGAACTCGATCCGAAGCGGCCAGCCTGATCGGGTGACCCCCGAGGCACTCGGCCCCTACGTCGACCGTCTCCTCGCCGCAGGCAAGGGCAACTCCGGCGCCGCTCAGTTCGCCGTTCGGGCCTACCTGACGATCAAGAACTACGACGGTGCAGAGTCAGCCCTCGCCGAATTTGAGAAGGCCACCGCCGGCGACCCGCAGGCGCTGGAGTTTGTCGTGGCCGTTCGGTCCGCCATCGAGACCTCGCGGGCGGAGGAAGCCGCTGCTAAGGACGCCGCGGCCAAGCCGACGGAAGCACCCGCGACAGGCGATGACTCCAAAGGGGCCACCAAAGGCGCCACCGAGGAACCGAAGACCCCGCCCCCGACGCCCCCCGCCACCGGCGGCGCCGACGACAAGACTAAGAACGACGACGGGAACCAGGACGCCTGAGCACACAAGCCATGACACTCTTCCACATGCACACGAACGCGGCCGCGCTCACCTTCGCAGCGGCGAGCCTCACGGGCTCGGTTGCCCTCGCCGCCCCCCAGTCCGACTCGGACGCCGCCGCTCCCTGGTTCACCGAGGTGGCCAAAGAAGCAGGCGTCGTTTGGAGCCAGCAGTCGGACCGGAGCGACAAGCACCGCTTCCCCGAGATCATGGGCGGCGGCGCTGCGCTGCTTGACTATGACGGCGACGGCGACCTCGACCTCTACCTCGTCCAAGGCGGTATCCTCGACGCGCCCGACCCCGAAGCCCCCGAAGTCGCGCCGCGGCCCGGCAACAAGCTCTTCCGCAACGATTCAGCGGACGGCAAGTGGAGCTTTGTGGACGTCACGGAGGAAGCCGGGGTCGGCGACACCGGCTACGGCATGGGTGTTGCCTGCGCCGACTTCGACCGTGACGGCGACATCGATATCTACGTGACCAACGTCGGCCCCAACGTCATGTACGTGAACGACGGCAAGGGCAAGTTCAAGGATCAGACGCGCAAGCTGAAGGTCGGAGACGTGCGCTGGGGCACGAGCGCCGCTTTCTTCGACGCCGACGGCAAGAACGGCCTCGACCTCTACGTCGTGAACAACCTGGCGTGGTCGAACTCCATCGAGACGCCCTGCGTGAACTACTACGGCGAGCCCGACTACTGCAGCCCGAACAACTACAACGCGCCCTCCGTGGACGTTTTGTACACGTTCGGACGACTGGGCTACACCGACGCCACGATCCGGTCCGGCATCGAAGCCGGCTTCGGCAACGGCCTCGGCGTGACGGTCGGCGACTACGACAACGACGGTGACGTCGACATCTACGTCGCCAACGACGCCACCCCAAATGTCCTGTGGGCCAACGACGGCAAGGGCAAGTTCGAGGACATCGGTCTCGCCAAAGGCTGTGCGGTGAACGGCCAGGGCGCGCCGGAGGCCGGCATGGGCGTTCAGTTCATTGACATGAACTCGGACGGGCACCTCGACCTCTACATGACGCACCTGCGCCGCGAGACCAACACGTTCTACAGGAACCTCGGCAACGGCAAGTTCAGCGACAAGACGAACACCACGGGCACATCCCGGGCGAGCCTCAACATGACAGGCTTCGGCATGGGCATCCACGACTTCAACCACGACGGCGTGCTCGATCTCATGGTCGCGAACGGCGCGGTGCAGGCCTGGAAGGAAGACGAGCGGTTCAACAAGGACGATGCGTACGCAGAGCCGAACCACCTCTTCATGGGGCAAAAGCGCGGCAAGAACGTGCGCCTGTCGCTGGTCCAGGAGCAAGGCATGACGGCCTCCCCCATCATCGGCACGAGCCGCGGCGCCGCCTTTGGCGACATGGACGGCGATGGCGACGTGGACGCGGTGATCGTGGACCTCGATGCGAACGTCGAGCTCCTGCGCAACGACGCGCCCGCCGAGGGATTCGGTTGGATTGGCTTCGATCTTCGCGAGACCTACCGTGGGAAGTCCGTCGCGGCCCACGGCGCACGGGTGTCGATCGCAGGTGCGGATGAGGGCGAGCGCCAAGTGCGCGCGGCCGAGCCCGCCTATAGCTACCTCTCCAGCAACGACCCGCGTGCGCACTTCGGCCTCGGCGAGCAAGACAAGGCCGTCGACGTCCGCGTCGTTTGGCGCGACGGAACCGAGCAGCTGTTCGGGGACCTCGTTGCCGGTCAGTACCACATCCTCAAGCGAGAGAAGTAACGTGAACGTCGCCGCCGTCCTCTTCCGGCAAGCCCCGGACCTTGAGGGCATCTACGCCCGACTGAGCCAGCTCCCTGGACTCGGGGAAGTGGCGCTGACCCGCCAGTACGTGCGCGTCGACACGCCCGTGGGCGTGGTGCACGTGCAGGCGTTCAACGCCCAGTGGCCCGACGATGACCCCGAGTCCTTGGCCGAGCTGGGCGGGACCTCCGCTGGGCTCTACCCCGGTGCGCTGATGCGCGCCGGGGATCAGAACGCCGTCTGGAAGCCCGCGGAGCTGTGCGTGCGCGTGCACCGCAGCTTCCTGCACTTGGCCGTCGCCGAAGCTACGGGCAGCGCCCTCGCGCAGACCGAGCAGCTCGAGCGTCTCTCCATCGCCTTCCTCGCGGACCCCGAAGCCCTGTGCACGTTCTTTCCCGCGGGCGAGGCCCTGCGCGACGGCAACATCATGGGTCACATCCGCGCCTCGGCCGAAGATCAGGAGGCTCTGCCGATGCAGATCTGGATCAACGGGCGACTCGCCGACGCTGGCATGGGCACCCACGTCGCTGACGTGATTGGACTTCGGCAGATCGGACTCCCCGACGCAGAAGCCGTGTTCCCGGCGGACTTGGCGGACGTGTCCCCCTACGAGGTGCTGGGCTTTCTGTTCGACGTCGCGCACCACCTGGCCCGTGAGGGCGGCGAGCTTGAGGACGGCGTGATCTACGAGGGTCCCGGCGGCCTTCGTTGGCGCGCGGGCCTCAAGGCCGACGCCCAGATCACCCCCGCGCGCACGGTGACGCGCTGGATCCCGCTGAGCCCTGAAGCCTCTGGCGCGAGCCAAACGGTATCCCTCTCGTGACCAACTCCCACTCGACCGAAGTCGACCCCATCCAGCGCTTCGGCGCCGTCCTCGCCGAGCTCGACGCCGCCATCCAGTGGGAGATCCTCGAGCCGGTGTACTGCTCCGGCGATGCGGAGGGTTTCTTTGACGAGGAGCGTCGGAACGCGATCGTCGACGCCGGGCTCAAGCTCGCGTCGGAGATCGGCGAGCAGCTCCGACCCGGCGGCAAGTCCCTGTACGTCGGCGCCGCCGTGGCGGAGCTCGCGCCCATGATGTTCGAGGCGATCGTGCTCGAGCGCAAAGTGGCGTGGATCACCCTCGCCGGGCCCGAGGCCGATGAGCTCACCCGCGCGATCAAGAGCATCGACAAGCGTCTCCCTACGCCCCGGACCGGGGAATGGCGGGGGGCTGACCTCCGGCCAAGGGATCACGTCTGGATGACCAGCGTGCTTACGGACCCCGAAGCCTTCCCGGCGCTGCACGATCGTCTGTACAAGCGCCAGGGTACGAAGGACGCGGTGCGGGGCGGCAAGCCCAAGCGGGAGCGTGAGCAGGCAGTGGAGCTTGTGCGGAACGCCCTGGCCGCCGCCGCCAAGGACACGCTGCTCACGACCACCGACGAAGAGCTCGAGGTTTGGAGCCCCATCGTTCAGGAAGACGGGGGGAACCTGAAGGTGGCGCCGACCGGGCGCACCTCGGGCCTCGTCGGTGACGTGATCCGGTTCTGCCGCCTGAAGCCCGGGCGCTAGCGGGGCCAGCCGGTCCCGACGGCGATACGGGAGAGATGCGGCTGAGGACGGCGCTGGGCCCGATGCTGAATCCGGTGCGGGGAGCCCCCGAGGCTCTCTTTTCGGTCCTCACCCGATCTCTGGGTCCTCCCCCAGCCGATCACCTAGAAACGGTCCGAACGGAGGGCTAAGAGAGCCCCCTTTGATGAAGATCCTGCAAAGAGCCCGCTAGAGCGCAAGCAGGGCCCCAGCAGGGCTGCCTGCCCGATTCTTCGGGGAGAAACAGCGGCTAGTGGCCCTTTCAACTTGGGGAATGGGAAGAATCTTCCGACGAACTGCTGAGACATGTTGGACGAGACCGGAACACCCCACGACGAGCCTGAGACCCACCAGGCCAGCCGCGCCCCTGGGCGCCCCCAAGTCGCCGGGTTCTCCTCGCCAGAGCTCTTCCTGAACCGGGAACTGAGCCTTCTGGAGTTCAACCGCCGGGTCCTGGCCCAGGCCCTCGACGAGCGCATTCCACTCCTGGAACGGCTCCGCTTCCTCACGATCTCCAGCACCAACCTCGACGAGTTCTTCGAGGTGCGTAAGGCCTCCCACCAGGAGCGAGCCACCCTCGGCTCGAAAACCCACGAGATCGACGGGCGCTCCACTCGCCAGGTTCTAGAGGACATCGGCGCGGGTGCGCGTGCCCTCGTCAACGACCAGTACGAGGCGCTCAACAAGGTCATCCTCCCCGCTCTGGAGAAGGAGCGTATCCGCATCCTGCGCCGCGACCTCTGGACGCCCGAGCAAACGGATTGGATCCGGGCCTACTTCAAGCGCCAGGTCGAGCCGATCCTGACTCCGATGGGCCTCGACCCATCCCACCCGTTCCCGAAGATCCTCAACAAGAGCCTGAACTTCATCGTCCTCGTCAACGGCGAGGACGCGTTCGGTCGGGAAACAGGGATCGCCGTCGTGCAGGTCCCGCGCGCGCTGCCGCGTCTGATCGCGCTGCCCTCGAGTATCACCGGCGAAGACACCGCCTTCGTGATGCTGTCGTCGGTGGTCCACGCACACATCGAGGCCCTCTTCCCCGGTATGGAAGTGCTCGGGTGCCACCAGTTCCGCGTGACGCGCAACAGTGAGCTGTGGGTCGACGATGAGGAGGTCGAGAACATCCTCGAAGCCCTGGAGGGAGAGCTTCCCGAGCGCAAGTACGCGGAGGCCGTGCGTCTCGAAGTGGCCTCGGACTGCCCCGACGAAGTCACAAGCTTCCTCCTGAAGCGATTCGAGTTGCCCGAATCAGACCTCTACCGAGTCGACGGTCCCGTCAACCTCGGCAGGCTCGGCGTCCTGCACGGCTTGGCCGACCGGATCGACCTGAAGTACGCGCCCTTCGCGGCGCGCTTCCCCCGGCAGCTCGTGCGCGCGGAGGATCCTTTCGAGGCTATCCGCCAGTCGGACATCCTCCTCCACCATCCCTACGAGTCCTTCGCGCCCGTGGTCGACCTGATTCGACGCGCGGCCCAGGACCCGGACGTGCTGGCGATCAAGCAGACGCTGTACCGCACCGACAAAAAGTCCCCCATCGTCGCGGCCCTCGTGGAGGCGGCCGAGTCGGGCAAGCAGGTCACCACCGTGGTCGAGCTGCGCGCGCGCTTCGACGAAGCCGAGAACATCGACCTCGCGACCCAGCTCCAGGACGTGGGCGCCCAGGTTGTGTACGGCGTCGTGGGCTACAAGACCCACGCGAAGATGACACTCATCGTGCGCCGCGA
Source organism: uncultured bacterium (assembly GCA_938030175.1). GTDB lineage: Bacteria > Planctomycetota > UBA1135 > UBA1135 > Saltatorellus. The sequence continues at coordinate 10,317 of CALHGQ010000202.1, forward strand.
ACCCGACGGACTCGTGCGCTACGCCCACCTCTCCACCGGCAACTACCACGCCGGCACGGCCCGCGCGTACACCGACGTAGGCCTGCTCACCTCGGACGAGAAGATCGCGGACGACGTCCACCAGATGTTCCACCGCCTGACGGGCCTGGGCGCGATGCAGCCGCTGCAGAAGATCTTCGACGCCCCCTTCGCGCTGCGCCACGAGATGCGCGAGCTGATCGCCCAAGAGGCCGCGCACGCCCGCGCCGGGCGGCCCGCGCGGATCATCGCCAAGATGAACGCGCTGACCGAGCAGCGCACCATTCGCGCGCTTTACGAGGCCAGCCAAGCCGGCGTGAAGATCGACCTCATCGTGCGCGGAGCCTGCTGCCTCCGGCCCGGCCTCCCCGGCGTCTCGGACAACATTCGCGTCCGCTCGATCCTCGGCCGCTTCCTAGAACACTCGCGCCTCGTCTTCTTCGAAGCCGGCGGCGAACGGCTGCTCTACGCCAGCAGCGCGGACTGGATGTCCCGCAACCTGTACCGGCGCGTGGAGACGTGCTTCCCGATCGAGAGCCAGAAGATCAAGGAGCGCTTGATCCAAGAGGACCTCGAGATCTACCTGGGCGACGACGTCGCCGCATGGGAGCTTGAGTCCGGCGGCAGCTACCACCGCACGAGCGGCCATATCGATCCCCAGGTCGAGCTGCTGAAGGCGATCACGTCCCAGGTGAATGCGGACGATTCGGAAGGCGACGCCGCCCCCACGAGCCTGCACCAGCTGCGTCCGGCGTAGGTCGCCGCGATCTGGTCAGAGGTGACGATGCCATGTCACCTC
>CALHGQ010000203.1 GCA_938030175.1 uncultured bacterium
GCCTTCGAGCACAACCTGAAGGCGATCGTGATGGTCAACAAGATCGACCGTCCGGACGCGCGCCCCGAGGAGGTGCTCAACGAGGTCTTCGACCTGTTCGTCGAGCTCGGCGCCAACGACGACCAGCTCGAGTTCCCCGTCGCCTACGGCTCAGGCCGCGACGGCTGGGCCTCGCTCGACCCCAATGCCACGGGAGCGGAGTCCGGCGGCGACCTGCGGCCGCTCTTCGACCTGATCCTCAAGGAAGTCCCCGCGCTGGAGACCCCCGAAATGGTCGTCGCCTTCGAGGAGCCCGCCACCGACCCCATGAGCGAAGAGGACATCGCGAGCGCCCACGCGCGCCTCGACTCGATGTTCAACGTCGCTGAGGTGCAAGAGGTGGCCTCCGTCGAGGAGCCCGCAGAGGAGCCCGCAGAGGAGATCGCCCCTGAAGTCGAGGTCGAGATGGAAACGCTCGTCGCCGAGATCACCCCGGACGCAGAGATGACCGACGTCGATCCCTCGACCGAGGCTTCGGAAGAAGTGCAGGTCGCTGAGGTCGAGACGGAAGTCGAAGCCGCCGTTGAGCCTGAGGTCGCCCTCGTCGTCGAGCCAGAAGTCGAAGTCGCTGTGGTTGAGCCCGAAGTGGGCCCGCTCGTGGCGGAAGCCGAAGTCGTTGAGGCCCCGGCCGTCGAGGTGACCCAGGAAGTGGCCCAGGAAGTCGCGCCCGAAGTCGAGCCCGTCGCAGTGGCTAGCGTCACGCCAGAGCCCACCGAGGTGGAGGTCCTGGACAGCGTGGTCGACGAGGCCAGCACCAATCGCTACGGCAGTGCCCTTCGCCGCACGGACACCAGCAACGTCTGGTCCAACCGCACGGTTCCGAAGAGCAAGATCGGCGGCGACAAGTTCGTCCTGACGCCCAACGTGGGCAACGTCCGGATCATCTTCGACGGTGGCGAGTCCATCGACGGTCGCCTCCACGGAGTGGGCGCGCAGAAGGTCGTGCTCGACACCAAGCTCGGTCGGATGACCCTGGACGCCCGTCGCGCTGATCGCATCGACCGCCTCGGCGGAAGCAAGCGCGCGAAGCTTCGCTCGCCCAGTGAGTCCTACGCCAGCACCAAGGGGCTGGACCGCGTCAAGGTACGCGCCGCAGGCGGCGTGTTCTACGGCCACCTGATCAACCAGACCGATGAGAAGGTCACGCTGCTGCTCGACGACGGCGTCCGCGTCACCCTCGACAGCACGGAAGTGGAAACGGCGAAGGCCCGCAAGGCCACCTCGCGCTTGCGCAGCCGCTAACCCAATCCGGGATCGCAGCGACGCCCCAGGCGGACGCTGCGCTACGAACCGCCCTCCTCCGGGCCGCCATCGGCGGTCCTGAGGGGGGCGGTTCGCTGCATGCGGGTCACCTGGTGGCGGTGAGGTCGCAACAAGGGCTGAAATCTGAGGAACGCCGCGAGTGCTGGTCTACAATCCTTCGGGGCCAGTCCGTGTGCTGGTCCGCTCCCCCGCTCATCGCGCAGGTCCTTCAACGACACCATGGCTTCTCTTTCGTTCCTTTCGCTTGGCTGCTTCGCGCTCACGGCCATCACGGCTACTAGCGGGCTGAGCGCCAATGCCGCACCCGCAGCGGCTCCTGTTACGTACGCCGTGGCCCCCTCGCCGACAGACGACTCGGTGAAGGACTTCAAGAAGTACTTCAAGAAGCTCAAGGACTCGGCTTCGCGGGTGGAGGCTGTCCTCACGCTGCTCGATGTCGAATCCGCGGCCGTGGTCGATGCGCTGGTACCCAAGCTCGCCGACAAGGATCCGGAGGTCGCGCGCGCGGCGGCCCGTGTCCTCGCAAGTTTCAAAGAGCGTCCCCCCGTCGACCGGTTGATCGCACGCTTTGAGAAGGAGAAGAAGGATGACGTCCGACTGGGCCTCCTGGAGGCCATGCGCAAGGGCGGCTACGAAGGCCTCGGCGAAGTCGTACAGGAAGCCCTGATGGACAAGTCCTGGGCCATCCGACGCCTGGCGGTGCTCGCCCTCGCGGCCGGTGGCGATCAGACCGTCTCGCCGTCCATCCTCGGACTTTCCGAGGACCCGGAGCCCGCCGTGCGCTGCGCGGTGATCGATGGCCTCACCCACCTCAAGGCGCCGGAAACACTGACCGCGGCCCACGGCCACCTCGCCGATGAAGCATGGCAGGTGCGCACCTCCGCGGTGAAGGCGCTCGGGATCGTGCGCGACACGAGCTCCATTCCGCTGCTCATCGAAAGGCTCGAAGCGGAAGAGGGGCGCCTCATCTCTGACGTCGGTGCCTCGCTGGACAACCTCACCGGGAAGACCTACGGAACACGCCTCAAGCTTTGGAAGTCGTTTTGGAAGTCCTACGGCGACCGTTACGTCATCCCGACGGACGAAGAGCTCGCGAAGCTGCGTGCCACCCAGGCGAAGAACCGCAAGAAGTACGGCATCGAGGGCGGCACGTCCTTCCACGGCGTCGAGACCCCGAGCCGGTCGATGCTATTCGTGATCGACGTGTCGGGTTCGATGGAGGACCTCGTGGTCGAGAAGGAGCGCTTCGATGGCGCGAACTACGACTCGTGGGCACGCATGGACATCGTCAAGACCGAGCTCCTGTCGACGATCGAGAGCCTCGAGCCCCACGTGCGCTTCGGGATCATCGCGTTTGCGACCGACATGAAGCGATGGAAAAAGACCCTGGTGCCGGCGAACGTCATCAACAAGGAAAGCGCGCTCGACTTCGTGAAGCGGCTTGAGCCCCTTGGGGGCAACAGCAAGTCCGACCTCGCGGCGGCGGGTCTCGGCGTGGCGGCGGACCTGAGCTCCGGCAAGACGAACACCTACGGGGCGCTTAGCCTCGCGCTCGGACTGGAAGATCCTGGCAAGGGGCGGGGTCGCGCTAAGAAGGCGGACTACCTCGGCGAGGTCGACACGATCTTCTTCCTCTCGGACGGGCGCCCCACCCACGGCACGTTCATCGAGCCCAAGGAGGTGGGGGACCGCATCACGGAGGCCAACGTCATCCGCAAGGTCGTCATCCACACCATCGCCATCGGCAACTTCGAGAAGACGTTCATGAAGGGCCTCGCCGAGAACAACGGCGGCGTCTTCGTGGATCTGGGCAAGTAGGGCCCCGAAGGTCGCCCGTGGGACCGCCGAGGGGAGGGCGGTCCGCCCCTTTGCTCCTTTCCCGTTGACTCCACCAGCGCTGACACTTAAATTCCTCGCCCTGTCGGGGTGTGGCTCAGCTTGGTAGAGCGCTGCGTTCGGGACGCAGAGGTCGGAGGTTCGAATCCTCTCACCCCGACCATCCAGCACTTGGGAACCGTTCACGAGAACGTCCCCCAAGTGCTGGATGTCTTTTTAGGGTCCGTGATGCGCAGGCTTCGGCCGGGAGGGTACTCCGGGCTGAAACGGCCAATTTTGGGCCAAAGGGGCCCTAGAATGCCCCTAATGTGCCCACATCGGCCGCTTTTTGGCCGGGAGCGGATGAAGCAGCGCCGCGCAGGGGACATTTGGAGTACGTTGAAGGCGGCATCTGCTTGCATCGGACCCTAGTCCGACCCAGACTGCTCCCAACGCAGCCCGCCATTTCGCTTGGCCCTGCGTCTCCGCTCGGATCCTGGGCACGGCTGTCGCCGCGCCGCATTCCCCGACGGATTGGTTGAGCTGGCTCCAACCATGGCCAGCCTGACCTTGTCAGCCGGAATCCTCCCTCGGAGTTTCCTTCTGGCAGCTCCCCTTGGGGAGCCACACGACCGCCGATCGAATCTGCGGCGTTTCCGCGTCCTTCCCACTAGGACGGGGTCCTCCGAGCGCCGAGTTGGCGCCCGCCACGGCGCTTGCCGCGGCGTTCATCGCTGGACCCTTCGTAGCCTCCAACTCGATTCCCGTGACCGCTAAAGACTCCAACAGCCTCGACGCTCCCCAGGCAGCACTCCCTTTCGGGGCGCTCCCCGAGTCGGAGTCTGGCACCTCCAAGCCGGCGCGGAAGAAGGCTTCCAAGAAGGCTGCCTCGAAAAAGGCGACCACGAAGAAAGCAGCCACGACGAAAAAGGCAGCCACGACGAAGACCGCATCGAAGAAGGCAGCGTCTAAGAAGTCAGCGACGAAGAAAACAGCCTCGAAGAAGGCCGCCACCAAAAAGGCCGCTAGCAAGAAGCCCGCTTCGAAGAAGAAGGCTGCCTCCAAGGCGGCCCCCCAAGCCATCGTTGAGGACGCGCCCGCCGTCGACGTGCCCGCCACCGACGAGAAGCCTGCGACCAAGCGGCCCGCGCGTCGAAGGGCGGTGGAAAAAGATGCCGACCCGAAGACTGACCGTGACGCTGGCCGGGAGTCCGACCCAGACGCGGGCACTGAGCCGCGCCGCGAATCCGCGGCCAGCTCGACGGCGACGGACGACGGCGATGGCGAAGAGGGCGGCCGCAAGCGTCGCCGGACCCGCCGCGGTCGGCGCCGGCGGAACCGCACGGGCGAAGACGGCGAGGGCGAAGAAGGTTCATCGAGGTCTCAGGACGAACGTCCAGAGGGCTCCCAGGACTCGCAGCGTCGTCAGGCGTCCGGCGAGGGTCGAGACGGAGAGGACTCCGATCGTCCCAAGCGTCGTCGGCGCAGGCGCCGGGGTCGCAAGTCCTTCCAGGATGGCGACGGCGAGAAAGAAGGTGGAGCCCGGGAAGGCGGAGTCGCCACCGAATCGAAGCAAGAGCGTCGCCCGAAGCGAGCCCAGCGGCAGCGCCCTAGCCGTGATGGTTCTGGCGTTGAAGGCGGCGAGTCTCGCCCTACCCACGGGGAGGGCATGTTCATCCTCGACAAGGGTCAAGTCTCTGTCCTGCGCAAGCGCGAGAACCAGTGGCTTCCCTCGAAGAGCGACGTCTACGTCCCGAAGAAACTGGTCGACAAGTACAAGCTCCACGACGGCATGTTCCTCAAGGGCCCATTGGGCCGCGGGTACAAGCACAAGTTCCAGTTGGAGAGCGTAGATGAGATTGACGGCCAGCCCCCGGCCTCTTGGAAGCACAAGCCGCTCTTCAAGAACCTGACCAGCGTCGACCCTGACTTCCACTACGCCGTCGGTGATATCACCGATGACGTCTCCATGCGGATGGTGGACCTGCTTGCGCCCATTGGGCGCGGCCAGCGGGGCCTCTTGGTCGCTCCTCCGCGGAGCGGCAAGACGACGCTGATGCGCCAGTTCGCCAAGGGGATTGAAGATGGCTATCCCGACGTCAAGCTCATGGTGCTGCTCATCGATGAGCGACCGGAAGAAGCCACCGACTGGGCCCGTAGCGTCACGACCGGCGAGGTCTTCGCGTCGACCGCGGACGAAACCGCCAAGCATCACATCCAGCTGGCCGAGGTGGTTTGGAAGCGTGCGATGCGGTTGGTGGAGATGGGGGAGGACGTGATCATCCTCTTGGATTCGATCACTCGACTCGCCCGGGCTTACAACAACCACTCCGGCGGCTCGGGGCGCACGATGTCCGGCGGCCTCGACAGCCGGGCCATGGAGCGACCGCGCAAGATCTTCGGGTCGGCGCGTAACACCGTGGAGGCCGGCAGCCTGACGATCCTTGGTACGACGCTGGTGGACACGGGCAGCCGTATGGACCAGCTCGTGTTCGAGGAGTTCAAGGGCACCGGCAACATGGAGCTCGTCCTCAACCGCAAGCTCGCCGACCGCCGCATTTTCCCGGCCATCGACATCGAGCGCACGGGCACGCGGAAGGAGGAGAAGCTGGTGGGGATGCGCCGGCTCAAGCTCATCCACGTTCTGCGGAGAGTCCTCGCGAGGATGCACTTCACCGAGGCGGCTGATCTCTTGATCACCCGGCTGAGCGATGTGTCACGCACCGACGAGTTCCTCGAACGGTTCACCGTCGATCCTGAAGCCTGAAATGAGCCACACGAGTGGGTCGAATCAAGCGGATTGGCACGGGCTTCGCATAGGCTTGGCCGTGCCCGAGATCCAGCCAGCGTGATGACAACAGCCATGATCCAGGCGGAAGGACTCTCCAAGTCCTTCGGCGCCGTACATGCGGTCCGCGACGTCTCCTTTGGGGTGGCGCAGGGGGAGCTCGTTGGCTTCCTTGGGCCTAACGGCGCGGGCAAGTCCACCACGATGAAGATGCTGACGGGCTCGCTCTTGCCCGACGCAGGTCGTGCCACGGTCGCAGGGTCGCCTCTCAACGGCCGGGCGATCGGTGCCCGCGCGGCGGTGGGCTATCTTCCGGAGCACACCCCGCTCTACCGCGAGATGCGCGTCAATCGCTACCTCGACTTCGTTGGGCAGGTTCACGGTATGGGCCGCCGGGCCCGGCGCGATGCCTTCAGTCGCGTCGTGGACGCGTGCGATCTCGAGGGCTACACCGAGCGGCGGATTCACACGCTTTCCAAGGGCTACCGCCAGCGCGTCGGGCTGGCCCAGGCGCTGTTTGCTGACCCAGAGGTGCTGATCCTCGACGAGCCGACGAGCGGGCTCGACCCTGGGGAAATCGTGCGCATTCGCGACCTGGTCGTGCGCCTGGCGCGCTCCAAGACGATCATGCTGTCCACCCACGTGCTGCCGGAGGTCGAGGAAGTCTGCCACCGTGTGCTCATCATCGCCGGGGGCAGGCTCGTGGCAGATGGCTCGATCGGGGAGCTGAGCGAAGGCGTTGCGGCCGCGATCTCCGTCACTGCGGTTGCGGACGAGGCGGACCTTCTCAGGTGGCTCGGGGATGTGCCCGGCGCAACCGCTGCCCGAATCGTCGCGCGCGGAGATCACGGACGACTGCGCGTTCTCATTGAGGTCGAAGACCGCTTCGACGTGGCGGCCAAGGTATCACGCCTTCTGCACGACAAAGGGCTTACCGTGCTTGAGCTGCGCCACGAAGTGCCGACCCTCGAGCGGGTCTTTCTGGAGCGCACACGGCTTATTCGGCCCGATGGGGCGACCAGCGAAGATGCGTTGTCCATCGACCGGGCGGAGGAGAGCGCCTGATGGGCGGTATCAAGGTCTTTCCGTTCGCTCGACGAGAGCTGCGAAGCGCGTTCGAATCCCCGGTGGCTTACGTCGCGATCGCGCTCTTTGTCGTCGTGTTGCCCGCGCTGTTCTTCTTTCTCGGCTACCCGGTCGGCCGTGTGCCGTTGCCAGGACTTTGGGAGGGCGGACAGGCCAGCCTGATCGTCCTGTTCCACTGGTTGCCGCTGCTACTCGCCCTCGTCGTCCCCGCACTTACGATGGGCGCGTGGTCCGAAGAGCGACGCTCCGGCACCGAGGAGCTGCTCCTGACCTACCCCGTGCGCACGGGGGCCATCGTCTTGGGCAAGTTTCTCGGGGCGTGGATCCTTACGCTGCTCATGGTCTCCCTTGCGGTCTTGAGCGCAGCGCTGACGGTGGATCAGCTCGGCGACCTGGATTGGAACACCGTTTGGGTCGGTCTCGCAGGAGCCTCGCTCCTCGTGGCCGCCTACGTGGGCATCAGTCAGTTCGTCTCGTCCCTGAGCTCCGAGCAGCTGGTGGCCTTCCTGGTGAGCGCGCTGCTCCTCGGCCTCTTTTGGGCGTTGCCGTTGTTCGTTCGGATCTTCCCGGGGGACGTGGCGTCCACTTTGAATGCCACGAGCCCCACGACTCACTTCTTGGGCGCCTTCGCCCACGGTGTGATCGATCTACGGGACGTCGCGTACTTTGCCCTGATCACCGTCGTGAGTCTCGCCGGTAGCACCCTTAGCATCGAGAGCCGGAGGTGGCGCTAGGAATGGAGCCCGCAAGCACTCCGAACGATCGGCACGCCCCGATGGCCTTCCCATTGGCCCACGCGAGCAAGCGCGCGCTCCGCTGGAACGCGTTGCTGTCGCTTCTCCTCCTCGTGGGCATCGCGGTCGTGGGCAACCTCTTGGCCGCGCGTCATCTGCGCGTGCGCACGGACTTCTCAGAGGACGGGCTCAACTCGATCTCGGATGCGACGAGGAGCATCCTCGGTCGCATTGAGGACCGCGTGACCGTCCGCCTGTTCGCCACGGAAGACGTGGAGGACGGCCAGCTGGCGCTACGCACCGCTCGCATCCGTAACCAGCTCGACGAGATCCTGCAGATCCGCCCGGACGTCTTCGAGCTCCAAAGCCTCGATCCCACCCGTTCGTCCGAGGCCCAGCGCAACGCAGCCGACGTCGGGTTCCGGCCCATGCGGGGGCGCGCCTCCGCCATGGACGGCGGTGGGTCTGGGGATCCGGTTTGGCTGTCGATGGAGATGACCTACCGAGAGCGCACCGAGCGGATCGCGACGCCGCGTCCATTCGAGTTCGAAACTCAGTTCGCCTCGGCACTCCACGGGCTCCTCGCTGATCGCCGGCCCGGCATCGGCTGGATCGGCGCGAACATCGATCCGCCGGCGCAGCCGTCTGGCCAACCCGGCGCCCAGGAGAACCCCCTCGTGGCGAACGCGAATCCGACGTATCGCTACCTTCGGATTGCGCTGGAGCGCCGCGCGAAATTCGAGCCTCTTGTTGGCTTGGAGACAGGCCGAGCCGTTCCCGACGATATCGACGTCGCCTTCGTGATGCATCCGGGCGGCCTGCCCGAGCGGACGGTCTACGCGCTGGACCGTTTCGTTCAGCGCGGGGGACGTCTCGTGGTCTGCGTGGACGATCCGAGCTACAACGCGCTCCTGGGCACCGCGACTTTCCAGCCGCGGGACCTGAAGACGAGCCCGTTCGGTCGTCTGCTTCGCGGCTGGGGCATCGCGGTCCACACGGAGCGGCACCTTTGGGACGGTGAGTACAAGTCTGTCCGCAACGGCGTAGTGGGCTTCCGCGGCCAGTCACCACAGCTCGTCCAGGTCAACTCGCCGATGGTCATCACCGTCCCGGACGCGGGCCTCTCCGACGCCGTCTCTCCGACGCGTGGGGTCGAGCGAGTGCAGTTCTCCTGGGCGCATCCCATCGTGCCCGAGGCGCTCCAGCCGCTTCCGCCCGGAGTCGAGCGGGAAGACCTCGTCTGGACGTCTTTGGACGCACGCCTGGACGAGATTTCGTCCCAGCTCAGCTCGGATCCGAACGACCTGCGCAACCGCATGACCTACCTGCGGCAGAAGCCAGGGTCGAAGCACGTGATCGGCGCAGCGTTCAGTGGACTCTTCCCCAGTCCATGGGACGACGGGGCGCCGCCGCCTATTCTTGGGCCCGACGGCAAGCCGTCATCGGCCGCAGGGAAGGAGCTACCGTCCACGGGCCCCAAGAGCCGCAGCCAGGTGGTGGTGTTCGGCGACGCAGACTGGCTCCGCGACCCGTGGAGCCCGGAAGGGAAGCCCATCGTCGGGTTCGGCGGGCTCGGCGGCCTCGTCCTCGCCGAGAACCTCGTCGACTGGTTGACGCTGGATGAGGAGCTCATCGGCCTCCGTTCTCGCGCGCCCAAGCCTCGGCCGCTGCGAGACTTCCTGACCGAGGAAATGCAGGCTGCGGGCGTCTTCGAGCGTGACCCGTTCGAAACGACGTACGAGCGCTTAGAGCGCGACCGGAACTCTGACCGCGCGCGGAAGCTCGCGAGCGGCAAGCAGTGGATCACGATGCTCATGCCGGCGGGCGGCGCACTCCTGGTCCTCGCGCTCTTCGGTGTGTTTTGGAATCTCGTCCAGCGGCCAAGACGGAATGACGTGGGACGTGCGGAAGGCAGCGACCTTGATGGGGGCAACCGTGGCTAACTCGACGTCCACCTCTGCACCAGGCTTCGGATCCGCGATCTACATCGCTCCGCGGAACTGGTGCCTCCTCGCGATCTTCGCGGGACTCTTCGGCTTCTGGCTCTCGGGTGACGGTGCCGGTGTCGTGGAGGAACGCGAAGTGCGTCCTCTGTTCGATGTCTTCGATGCGGATCGCGTCCAGCGCGTGGTGCTCGAACGCCCTGATGCAGCTGCTGTAGAGACCGGAGGCGTCGAGCGGACGTCCCTCGTTCTCTTGCCTGCAGCCGAAGGAAGAAAGCAGGCCGCGTGGACGCTAGAGGAGCTCTTCGGAGCCGCTGCGTTCCGGGACCGCGTGGAACGGCTTCTCTCGCGGATCGGATCCATGACGACGCTTGACCTCGTGTCCGCTGACCCAGAACGCCACGAGGAGTACGGGCTCACCGAGGACCGCGCGCTTCGCGTTCGTGCCTCGGTCAACGAGACGATGGGGGACTCGCCGATGGTGGACCTTCTGCTCGCGCCCGCGCCTGATCGCGGCGCCTGGGTGCGTAAGTTCGGCGAGAGCGAGGTTTGGCGGATCGCGCGCTTCAATCCGCCGTCCCCGGCTCCGCGGGCTTGGTTCGACGACTCCTCTCTGATGCCCCTCGGGGATCGGGCCATCGAGTCGATTCGCGCGTCCGGAGCGGCGGTTCCGAAGGAGGTCGCCATCTACTTCGTGCCCGGTGGGGAACGGTTCGTGGATGAGGCCGGACGTGGTTGGGATGTACCCCGCGTGCTGGACCTTCAAAGCCGGCTGCAAACGCTCTTTCCCATCAACGTGACCGGGGCGAAGGCCGCTGGGGAAACGCTCGACCCGGATGGGGGAAGCGAGTCCCAGCTGCCACCGTGGCTGCGCTTGGAGATCGTGCCGCTCTTGGGTGGAAAGGCTTTCCACATTGAGTTGGCCGAGCCCGCGGAAGGCGACACCGAATGCCGCGCCGTTTTGGTGCAAGGAACGACCCGCGTGACGGTGGCGGCGAGCACCGTTCGCAAGATCGCCGCGGCGTTGGGCGGCCTGCTGGAGGCGCAGGTTGGGGATGACGCCGGTAAGTAGGAAAAGAAGGCCTTGGGAGGGGCGCAACCGCGCCCGAAGCAACTTCTAAAGGTGGCCGCCTTTTTGCGGGTGGATCCCTGCCCAAGTCTCAAGTCGATCCAACGGTACGTCGATCACCCAGGACACGCCTACACGCGTGCCCTCCATGATCGAGCCCGATTCAGACTTCCCCGAGCAAGGTAACGCTCCGACCCCTGGTCCTTCGGACTATGGGACGGTGCCCATTGGCGCCCTGACCGACGAGGAGATGGGCGATGACGAGCACCAACACTCGTCTCCGGACGGACCCGCGTATGAGACGTGGGACCTTGAGGGCTCTGACGACGTGGCCGCCGGTTCGGTCCAGAACAACGAGAGCATCCTAGGACGCTTCTCCCGAGCCGAGCCCTTGGTGGTGCTCGTCTCTCCGACTGAGGTGGAGGTCTTGGCGCCGCGGGTCAAGGACAGCGCGGCCGCCAGGGTCGCAGGCGACGCCCGGCTCATTCAGTTCACCCACGACCTGCCCCTGGGGAAGGCCCTCGCGACGTTCATCGTGTCGACGCTGAAGGACCACGGTGTGGCCCGCAGCGCCATGCGCCTCGCCCTCTCCCACGAGATCCTCCCGGCGAAGATCATCGAGGTTCCGAACCTTCAGGCGCGCGATCTCCACCAGGTCATGGCGCGCCGCACGGCGGCTGTCATCGATTCGACCCCGGAGGAGGTGGCCTTCTCGGCGCTGGCTCTGGACGGTCCCGATCAACCCGAACGCCGCTGGCTCGTGCATCCGATGATCGCGAAGCCGCTGGTGGCTTTCCAGATGGAGATGCGTGGCCTCGGTTGGACCGTGCGCGATGTGGTCCCGGCCAGGACGGCTCCGTTCTTGTCCGCGCCGCAGCCCAGTGAAGATCAAGAGGGCGAAGCAACCCTCGTCGTCGCCTTCGACCGCGATGCGGTGGGCATCGGACTCGTCAGCGACGGCCGCCTGGCGCACCTCTCGACGCTGCCCGGATCCTTGGACACGCACCTTCGTCAGCAAGGGGCTCGCTCACTCATTCAGGAGCTGCGCGGAGTCGACGCCTTCTGGCGCCGCTCCAGCCGCGGCGACCAGGTGACCGAGATCTTGATCCTCGGCGCCGTTCCATCGGCACTCGAACAACTGGCTCCGTCCATCCGCTCCGCACTGGGAGACGTTCGCGTCGCCGGTGCCATGGGCAGCAGCGCGATCCCGATCACGAGCGGATCGTGGTTGGAGCGAGCACCTAACGAGTCTCGCATTGACTTCCTGCGCGCGGTCCGGAACCCCCGTGGGGCGAGCCTCGACCTCAGCCTACCGCTTCGCCCTCGCGGGCGATCGATCCTGGCAGTCGCGCTGTCTTCGCTCGTCGTCTGCAGCACGGTCGCGATGGGCGTGCGCAGCGGAATGGATGGCCTGGCATCGTCTATCTCAACGGAGGCGCGGGTGGTCGAAACCGCCTCGGCCGACCTTGAGGACCTCCGAGCACGCAAGCGAGAGGTCGCCTCCCTGGAGGCCCTGCTGATGGCTGATTGCAAGCGCCTTACCAGCCTCGAAGGGCTGGGCGTGAGTGCGACCCCAATCGTCGCTGGCCTGCGCAAGGCGTTCGGCGATCAGACGAGGCTTCTTTCGATGCGCGCCATGGGCCTCGCGGTCGGCGGCGCGACCGTGTCGCCGGAACGCGGCGAGGTAGGGGCGCTTCATCTGCGTGGCATCGTGATCAACGCACCCGGGGAGACCATGGCGGCCCTTGGGCGCTTGCGCAACGCGCTCAGCGAAGTGCCAGGCGTCGTAAACATCGTCATTGAGCCCCCGAGCTTGACCGACCGAGGACCGTCCAATCAGTTCGGCGCCGGCACAGAGTCCCTGCGCTTCCTCGCTACGACGCGCCTCGTGCCTGCGGGCTCTGAGCTCGCGTATCGAACAGCCCCGACGGCAAGCGCAAGCAATGTCGCCGGCAGTGAAGATCCCCTCCCAGGAGCCGACTAGTGGCTGCCCAATCCACATCGACGCTACGTTCCCACGCCAAGGGCCTCGCACGCCGCCACGTGAGCGCCGCGCTCTTCGTGGGCGTTGCGGCCCTTCCGCTTTTGACCATGGGGATCACCGTCCCTTCGGCCGTCGCGAAGAATCGCGCCGTATCGGAGCGTGAAGAGATGCGCGCTCGACTTGCCGAGCGCGAAGAGCTCCATATGGCGCTCTCGGAGTACAGCTCGGGCGCCACGCTGGCCTCGCTCCAGGAGCTTCACGAAGAACTCGTGGGCATGATCCCGGAGGGCATCGGTCACCTCACGGAGTTCGGCGAACTGCGCTCCTGTGCGAAGAGCATTGGCGTCGAGCTCCAGGGCGTGCGTCACGTGCGCGCGCATCCTGTGACCGGCGACAACGGAAGCGGCGACGTCGTGGTCGACGAGGTCCTCGTGACCCTCCGTGAACCCGTCAACAAAATCTTTGGGCTCGTCAGCGAGATTCGCAAGCACGGCCTACCCGTCCTTGTCCTCGGCTTTGACTTGGCTCGCGAGATGCCCCATCAGCGCGAGTTTCAGTCCGAAGTCCGATTCGGTTTCGTCAGACGCATAGCACCAAGTCCTGCAGGCGAAGCCCCAGCTCGCTGATCCCATGATTACCAACAAGCAGAAGTGGGTCCTCGGGGGCCTCGTCACCCTCTCAGCCGCGATCTGGACTCCCCAGGTCCTGGAGCGTGTGGGTGGTGGAACGAGCTCACAGGTGGCCTTGGATGCCGGGCCCAACGAGGAAGAGATGCTGAGCATCGAGATGGAGAGCACGGGGCAGCTGCCCGGACCCTCCGGCTCGGTTTCCCAAGCCGTGCCCGGTGGCGGCTCCACGGGCTTCGTGAGCGCTCCGACCGAAGGGCTTTCTATCGCAGATGGTCAGCTCGCTCCGGGAGGTTCCACGGCGATCGTTTCAGAGGTCCTGCGGACCCTGCGCCAGACCGAGGCCTTCAGCGTGGACAACGAACTGGAAGAAGTCGTGGAGGAGCCCGAGGCCATGGAGCTGGAAGAGGAGGCTGCCCCAGAGCTTCCGAGCCTCATGCTGTTCCTCCAGGAGAACCCGTTGCGCGGCACGCTCGTTGGAGACACCACCCAAATGGCTCTGATCGGCAAGAACCGCGTCCACCTTGGCGAGGTCGTTCCCGGCACCGGTGCGGTGCTGACCGCGGTGAAGCGCGGCCACGCCACCCTGACCGAGGGAAGCATGGTCGTTGAGTTGACGCTGAAGCCCTTAGAGACCAGCGAAGAGCTCATGAACGCACGCAGCCAAGCGCAAGGCGCGGGCGCTTCGACCGGACCCGTTGAATCAGACCTTCCCGACCCCGAGGCCATCCCAGGCCCCACCGAAGACGCGCAGGTATCCCCATCCGCAGAGCTCCCCGGCTCAACAGGTGACTTCTAATGCTGACCCGATCACCCCTTGTGCAAGTGGCCCTCTTGGCCGCAGCTTGCACCCTTTCATGCGCCCACTCGAACCGAGTGGGAGGATACCGCCTTCAGAGCGAGATCGGCGCGAAGCGACCCACCGTGACCCCGAGCGTCCGGCGCAGCCCGATCCTCGAAGATCTCCCGCTGGCTGAGTTGGACCGCCCGTGGAACGAGCCCGAGAAGGTCGTCGATGCTTCGTTCTCGGCGGGCTCGCCGGCCCTCTCGATCGGCAGTGACGAGCTACTCGGCTTCGACTTTCGTGGTCTGACCCTCGGCGAAGTCGTGGCCATCATCGCGGAAACCGCCCAGGTCAACATCGTCTTCGACCCGGCGCTTGCGCAGCCGGTCGACGCATCCTTTCCGTCGGTTCGCGTGGGGGAAGCGCTCTACGCGATCCTTGAGCAGCACAACATGGAGCTGATGGAGGATCCTCCTGGGGTCTACTCCGTCCGTGACGGGTCAGCCGGAGGCGGACGGTCCCGGACGTTCTCGCTTGACTCCATGTCGGCCACGGTCGCCGCTGAGGCCGTCAAGTCGGTCCTCGGGAACAACGAGGGCAGCAGCTCCGTC
>CALHGQ010000204.1 GCA_938030175.1 uncultured bacterium
CCCCTCACCCCCGCAACCCCTCCCCTTCAAAGGTCAAAGTCGGCTCCGCCGACTCCAGCCACACGCCCACGCCCACCGCCATAAGCCACCGCCTACAAAAACTGCATCGCCCCCCCAGGCAGCAGATACACAATCAACATCCGCCCACCCTCAACCGTCGGCACATGCTCGCTGCCCGGCGTCTCCACCACCCACCCCGGCGGCTGCCCCTGGAACGTCGGCTCCCCTTCCAGTGCGATGCACCAGTTGATCTCCCCGTTCGGATGAAGATGCCGCGGCCCAGGGCCGGTCATATCCACCACGTCGATCGAGAAGTCGTTCGTCTCCTCTGTCGCCTTAGCAGCGCGACTGAACTTCACCGGCGCTTCACCGCGGTTGGCCACTTCACCCTTCTCCAGCAGATCAACGAGCGCCGCGGTCACGGCCTTGCCCGCCTCCGACGCGGGATCGAGCCGTCCATAGAGCTCGGCCTTCGCGGCCTCGGGGTCGGTGAGATCGATGCCGGTGGCGGCTTGGATGAGCGGTTGGAAGGTGTCAAGCATCTGGGTCGTCGGGTCTGTCGTCTACCTCCGCCCGCTGGGCGTCGATAGCTAGGTCATCGGTGTCCACCGCCCACAAAGCGCGCGGGCGGCGCAGGCCCCACAGAAACCGGGGGGCGCTCCCCAGGAGCTTGTCGCGAAGCAGCGGATTCGCCTAGTGCGACCTCCGTTTTTGACGCCGTGCACCCTCTGGAGCCGTAGTCATCAGGCTCCCCGGGTGACGCGACCCTCGAAAATCGTACGAGCGTCCACCGGATTCAGTTCTTCCTGGGACGCTCCGAGGTAACCTCCCAGGCGTGCCTGCACCTCTCAAGCGCCTCCTCGTCGTCGCCGTCTGCGTCTTCGCGTCCTGGTACGCCCACAAGCCGCTCCTCGGGGCGGGTTTCCTTGGATCGGATACGGCTGTCCTCGAAGATGTCGGCCAAGCCTTCGGGTCCGAGCGGGATGGGGGAGCTGCTTGGAGCGTTGCCGCGCTCGATCATCGTCCTGCGGCGGCCCTTTCCCTCGCGCTCTCTCGGTCGCTCCACGCGACCGATAACGTCTACACGCCGGGTGACGCTGGCCGGTTGAGGCTCGAGGGTCTCCTGCTTCTGGTGATGGCGGCCTTCGGCGTGCGCATCGCGGTCATTCGTGCGCTGCGCCCTTGGACCGGGGAGGACCATGCGCGCGCCGCTGGGGCGGCCTCCGGTGCCTTCCTTATGCTCCAGCCGCTGATCGTGCCCGTCGTAGGGCATCTCACGAGTCGCGGCGACGTGGTGGCGCTCGCGGCAAGCGCTTGGTCCGTGGCTCTCTTGCTGAAAGGCCGGCAGGATCGCAGAGCGGTTGCGATCGCCCTGGCATTCGTCCTGGCCACGGTGGCGGCCGCGTCCTCGCCAGCGGCTCTCGCGCTGGTGCCCCTCGGATTTGGACTGGAGTTCATCGCGGCGCGTCGGCACCGGCCCCTTAGCCAAAAGCTCCGAACCGGCATTCAGGTCGCGCTCGGCTACGCGGCGGCCCTGGCGCTGGAGTCGGCCGTGCGCCTCGGCCTTGCCACTGGCAAGGACGTGCTTCCGGGCGGTGGAGTCTCGGTGGATCCGGGGGCGCTGCTCGCGGGGACCGAGACAGGCTTCGCGCACGCCTTCGCGCTCGCGGCGGAGAAGACCGGGGTCGTGGTGCTGCCCGTCAACACGACAGGGCTCGGCATGCTCGGCTACGTGCTGGCGGTGGCCGCGCTGCTGTTGGCTTTGCATCCCGGATTCGTCGCGGCACGGGCCGCGCCGCGGCTGTGGGGTCGCGTACTCGCGGGCTGGGCGATCGCGCTCCTCGTGCTGCTTGCTATTGGAGTGACCGAACGCGCCGAGCCAGCGCGCTTGGCCGACGCGCCCGGGACGCTCACCCTTGCGGTTTGTATGGCGGTGGGGCTCGGGGTCTCCAGCACTGCGCTCTCCGGTGCTCGACGCACCTTCTTACCCGCGCTCACGGGTCTCGCGTACGCCGTCCTGACGGCAGGCAGCGGCGCGACCATTCAGGAGGCCGCTGCGGAGACTGGCGCGGTCCAGGAAGCCATTCTCGACGCGCGCGCGCACTTCGAGAACGACGGACGCGAGGTCAGCCAGATCTGGGTCCTCGATCCGCCGCGCACGGTGGCGGGGGTAGAGACCCTGAGGCCGCGCCATGACGCGAGCCTCGGGTCCGCGCCGTTCCTGCCCAAGAGCTCGAAGCCGATTCGCGTTCGCGGTGTGCGCTCGGCGTCCTTCTGGGTGCTTGTGACCGATCCAGACTTCCATGCGGTGCGCGAGGCCGGGCTTGTCTTGCTCTTGCCGCCCGAGGTTAAGGAAGACCCAAGCGATGGTCCGCTCCTCGTGACGGTGAGGGGCGACGACACGGCGCCCACGGATCGGCCGGGGCGTCGACGTGCGCGTATCGCGCGGGATGTGACGCGGCGCGGGCTCTACCTGGAGCGCAACTCCGCGGCGGCGGTGGATCCGGGGGCGCCCCGCCATGGGCCGTCCGTGCATCCCGGGCTGGGCTGGGTCGGGGAGGGCACGTCACCCCCCGGAGTGCACATAGACCCGATGGCACTGAGCGTGATCGTGGCGACGCTTTCGGGGGCGACCGCCGACCAGGTCGACACGGAGGAGCCGCCGCTCGTGCGGTTCCGCGGTAGCTCTGACCTGGAGGTTGACGGCACCGATCGCGGAGTCTGGCTCATGGGGGAAAATGGGCCCGAGGCCGTGTTCTCCCTGGCGACCAGCCCCAGTTGGCTGCTC
Organism: uncultured bacterium; assembly: GCA_938030175.1. Taxonomy (GTDB): domain Bacteria; phylum Planctomycetota; class UBA1135; order UBA1135; genus Saltatorellus. Next base: position 2,789 of record CALHGQ010000204.1, read on the forward strand.
GCGGGTCCCCTTCGCTCGCTTTGGTTCCTTGGGGATCTCCAGTTCGCAGCCTCCACGCGGCTGCAAGCCGGTCCCCCTTCGCTCCCGGAGTCCGTCCAGCCTCGCCTCGTGAACGAAGGCGAGGACTGGAGCTTCGACGTGACCGGTTCGCCCACGGTGCGAGGGGTTTCACGGGACGCGAAGGAAGCCTGGGTCCTTTGGGTGGTGGACCGCGCCAGCGGCGAAGGCCTGCAGATCACGCCAGCGCTGACGGACAGCGGACGGCTCAACGTGCCGGGCGGGGGAGTCTTCCACGAGGCACCCGTCGACTGGATCCTCGACCGAACGATCGGGGGCGTCACGGTGGGGAGGGCGCGGGGGCGGCGCACTTCGTCGCAGGATGGGGCTGACTAGGCGTTGGCTTCGTGTCTGGCACCGAGGCGCTGTCGCGGTTTCTGCCACTCGGACGAGCCTACCGACAATTGTTCCCGCTGGACCTCACCCTGCCCGACCCCAGATCGCTAGCTTGCCCCCATGTCGACTCAGCCCTCCACGGAACTGGATACGTTCCCGAACCCACGCCCCGGCCGGAACTACGAGATCCGGTTCGACTGCCCAGAGTTCACCTGTGTTTGCCCCAAGACCGGGCAGCCGGACTTTGCCACGATCCGCATCAAGTACACGCCGGGCGACACGTGCGTAGAGCTCAAGAGCCTGAAGCTCTACCTCTGGTCATACCGCGAGATGGG
>CALHGQ010000205.1 GCA_938030175.1 uncultured bacterium
GAGCACTCTGCAGCATAGATCCCTACCGCTGGGCGCTCCTTATCAGCAGCCTGATCCGCTCTGACTTACGGTGTGACTTCAGCTTCGGCCTGATACCCACCAGGACCCTTTCGAAATTGGCTACTCGCCCAGGACTACGACTCATGACAACTCGTCTTCGATCGCAAGCAACCGTTGCCGTTTCAGCCTGGGGCCCCCTCGTTGGGTTCTTCATCTCGGCGGCTGCACCTAGCATGGCTGCCGGGACAAGCTTGACCCCTGGTGTCGCCCAGGAGCTGGGCCCCCTGATCGGGATCTCGGTCCTCAAACGAATCTCGACGCTCCCGTTGCCGCTAGATGTGGACCTCGATGGAGACCTAGACCTGGTGAGCGTCGACCGCCTTAGCGGAGAGGTCTACTACTTCGAGAACTACGGCAACGTTGGATTCGAACGCCCGCGAGTTCTCTCGATGGACATTGGGGTGGATGCTAGTCCGCTCACGCTGGGCGTCGACGACTTCGATGGCGATGGAACACCCGAGCTGTTTCTCGTCACGGAGACGAACTCAACCTCTTCCTTCAACCTGCTCCGGTACTCGCTCACGGGACCAGAGACCCTCGTCTTGCAGGAAACTGAGCCGATTCCCAGCCTGGAGGATCCGGGACAGAGGATCGAATTCGAGGACATCAACGGCGACCTCATTAACGATCTCGTCTTCCGAGAACGGATCACCTACCTCACCCAAGAAGAGACCTGGGTGGGCCTGCGCCAGGCAGGGGGATTCCAATTCGTCGATATCTCCGTGCCGTTCGGGACCGCGGACTCTGTGGGGCTCGCCGACTTCGATGCTGATGGACTCACGGACTACATCGCCCGAACGGGTACTCGCGAAGTATCGGTTGTCCCACAAACGTCCCCTGGGATCTTCGGGACGCCGATCGAGATTGACGGGAACGCTTTCGCGGTTCGGATCGAGAACGCGCTGGCAGCGGACTTCAATGGCGACGGGATCCTCGACCCACTCCTGTTCTATGATGAAACAAGGGGGATGGTCCTCCATAGGGGCCTATCGAACGGAGGATTCGGACCGCGATTGTCGCTAGCCGGAACGGTCGGCTTGAGTCGGGCGACGGTCTACGATGCGGACTTCGACGGCGACGTTGATCTCCTCCTGCCTGGATCGAACGGGGTGAGGTGGATCGAGAACCTCGGTGGACTGAACTTCGCTGAGCCGGCATCGTTCCAGAACGGGGGCAAAGCGCGGGGCCTTGATCAGCTCTTGCTGGTTGACCTCAACGGAGACGGGCTTGATGACCTCTTGGCTTCTACCGGTGCGTGGGCTTGGGTGGCGTACCAGACTGCACTCGGGCTAGGAACTGGGGCAGAAGTCGACGTGCTGTCTGACTCTGACGGCAATGGGCGCACGGTGGTCGCAGCTGACTTGGACCGGGACCAGGACCTTGACCTCGTCAGTGCCAACTCTCTCGCGATAGCAGAGAATCGTGGGCCTGGCACGTTCGAACTGCCACGCGACATCTCGGAGTCGGTCGGGACACTCAGAGCGGTCAAGGGCGGAGATCTTGACGGAGATGGCTTCGACGACCTCGTAGTGACACTATTCAACGGAGAGCTCGTGTGGCTGAGGAACACGGGACCGTGGCAGTTGGAACCGATCCAAATCGGCCTCTCGAGCGAATTTCTGGCCCTCGGACTGAGTTTGAGCGATATGGACGGGGATGGCGACCTCGATATCGTGAGCACAACACCCGGTGGCTTCGGCCTCCAAATGCACCTCCAAGGGCCCGCGGGCACCTTCACGCAAACCCCTATTGATCCTGGTTTGGGTGGAGCCATCGACCGAGTGGAAGTCGCTGACTTCAGCGGTGACGGGAGGCTAGACGTGGCCTTTGCCGTGCCTGATCTCACGTTGGTCGCGTGGGTGGAGCAAGCACCCGACGGCACATTCTCAGCGCCTGTGATTCTGACTTCTGATCCGAACCTCGACGGTCCTGAGCTATTCGTTGGTGATCTCGATGGCTCTGGAGTGGCAGACCTGGGGTGGGTATCGGACTCAACCCCCGAGGTGATCGTCTCACGCAGTATGGCAGGATCCTTGGAAGCACCCATCGTTATCGCGACGGTCCCCAACACTCCGCGAGCCGCCATTGCGCGCCCCCAATCCAATGGGAGCGGCATGGACATCGTAGTCAGCGTCTCGAGTCCCGTCGGCCAGGTTCTCTTCCTACCGCGCATCGGAAACGGCCTCTCCTACGGCTCTCCAGTCATACTCACGGAGGAAATCGACTTCCCATCCCGACTCCTTGCAGAAGACCTCGATGGCGATGGCGACACCGATATTGTGGTGACTGGAAGTATCGGATGGTTCAAAGGCACGGAGGTCACCACCGTTGGCGATCTGTACTGCGCAGGCGTAGCGTCTAACTCAACTGGACGCCGGGGTGAGATCGCGGCGGTTGGGAGCCGAGCGATCGTCGACGCAGACCTGACGATCATTGCAAGCGACCTGCCGCCCACCTCGCTCACACTCTTCATCACTAGTCAGACGCGCGTCTCCGAGCCCAATGCAGGCGGCGGAGAAGGAACGCTTTGCGTCGGCGGCTCGGTGGGTCGATTCGGACAGCCTGGCCAAGTGGGCCCCACCAACGCTGATGGCCAGCGGCGCCTCACGGTGGACTTGCTGGCCATTCCCCAACCTATGGGCGCAGTGTCGGCCCTCGCCGGAGAAGAGTGGGCGTTCCAAGCCTGGCACCGAGATTCTGCCTCCTCGGGTCTCCCCACCTCGAACTTCAGCGACGCGGTGGCTGTGACTTTTCAATGAGGTAGATGGACCTACCAACTTGTGGCGGTACTGATCCTGGCGGTACTGATCCGGAACTGACTCCGCCGCTTTCCCCTCTGTTTGGAAAGGTGGCGGCATCAGATGCGGATCGGTACAGCACGCGGCGAGTTGAAGCAAAGGCGGTGCGCCGCTACGCTCGTGCTATGCCGCTAAAAGCAATATGCGTTCCACTCATCGGAGGCCTGCTGTCCATCTTGGGCTGCGCCACTTCCGACGTTCGCTACCACTCCGATCCCGGCGCGCAAGGGCCCTACTCCAGCGCGGTCGAGGTGGGCGAACTGGCGCTTCTGGCGGGCAAAATCGGCGAGCGCGGCAAAGGCTTCGCACATGAAGTGGAAACCTGCATCGACAGAATCGAAGGGACCCTCCGCGGGATAGGTCTGGGCCTAAAGGACGTAGTGGAGGCGCGCGTCTACTTGACGGACATCGGGCGCTACGAAGACTTCAACGGGATCTACGGGGCACGCTTCAATGCCCCCTACCCAGCTCGCACCTGCGTCGAGGTCTCGGCACTTCCAGCGGGCGCCCAGGTAGAGATCCAGGTCGCAGCGCGTCGCCGGGATTGACGTGCTCGCGGCGAGTGAGCAGTACGGTACCGTACTGCTCACTCGCGTCTCTTGGAGCACCGCGACTAGTTGGCTGGCGGCGGCAGCGACGCTTCCGTAGAAGGCGCCGCGCTTTGTCATCTGGCGCAATGGGGCTTCGGCCCACGCGAGGTGGTCCGTTGCTAGCTCGTTGGAGACCCAGGGGGCGCGGTCGACGCACGCGGCCCAAAGGTGAAGCAGCACGCCGAGGTGGTCGACCGGGGCGCCGCGGGCGGCTTCCGATTCGAAGTTCAGGGCGGCCGACTCTGCGAGGGTGCGCAGGCGGGAGACGGTCTGGCCCTCGAAGCGGCCTTCGATCCACAGGGACGCCACCGGAGGCGCACCGCCGCCCGTGGGCGCCAAGAGCGCCGCGTGGTACTCGGCTGCCAACTCGTCGAAGAATGCCTCGGGGGGATTCGGTTCCGTGGGGACCTCGACGCCCAGGGCGGTCAAGGCCGCCAAGGGCTCGGGCTCCTGAAGCGCAGCCAACGAAGCTGGGTTCAGCTCGGTGAGGAGCAGGTCCCCAAAGAGCTTCGCCGCCCCCACGAGCTGAGCCACCTCAGGCTCCATCGCCTTGGAGTCGGTCACGTGACCTTCCGGATCGTGACGACCGTGTCGTGGAATGCCTGCTGGCCCGAGATCGGGTCGGCCGCGATGGGCAGCACCGCGTTTTGAGCCCAGCCGTTGCCGCGGTTCTTCTTCCACTCAGCCGGCTTGCCGCCGGACTCGTCTTCCCACCACATGTTGCGCTCCCAGTCGGGGTCGCGGTAGCCGGAGAGATCCACGCCTTCCGCGCGGGAGCCGATGTTGTCGTTGCCTTTCTTGCCCTGGGCGACGCTCGTGTACTCCCAGTGGCCAAGGCTGTTGGAGATCGCGATCGCCTTGGGATGCACCGCGGGGGTCACCCACACGGGGATCCGGAGCTTCTTCTCGATCTCGCCGCTGCCGAGGCCAAGGCCCGGGGTCAGCTTCGCCAGGTAGAGCGAGCGGTGGCCCGTCAGCTCCACCCAGTCCCCGTCCTTGAGGCCGAGGCGCTTAGCCGTCTTCGGGTGCATCCACGCCGGGTTGGAGTGCACGATCTCTGAGCACCACTTGAGGTTGGCGGTCCGGCCGTGGTTGTGGACGTTCCACTTGAAGGACGTCATCACGAGCTGGTCGTCGTTCAGGTCCTGGTGCTCGTCAATCGGCGAGTACTTCGGCCATGGGTAGATGTCGTACTCGTGCCCCTTGTGGTAGCCCGGACGGTTCTTGCCCTTGGAGTTCGCCAGCTTCGTGAGATCGGTCGTGTCCTCGTTCCGACCCGTCTTCTGGACGAACTCCGAGTACACCTCCATCTTGCGACTGGGGGTCTTGAAGCCGCGCACGGCCTTGCCCTTGTGCAAGATGCCAATGCCCTTCCCGTCGGCGTCGGTGAAGATGCCTGTGGCCTTGTCGAGGGTGGCCGCCGCGACCGTCTCAGCCGACAGCGGCTGCATGTACGGCTCGAAGTAAGGACGTTCGTTCTCGTCCTCGAACGCACCGACCTGCTCCAGGAAGTCCATGGGCGAGTCGTACTGACTCTTGTCGTAGGGCACGTTCTTGACCCACTCGGCCATGTACTCCGGCATCGGAGCCATGGGATAAGCGTCGGCCATCGAGCCACCAACGCGCCGCGCGATCTCCGGGAAGATCTCACGCACGTCCTTGGCCTCGCCCAGAGTATCGACCATGGGACGACGCATGGAGAGGTACGGCCTGAGGTTGTACGCACCGCGCGCGTCCACGTCCCAGCGTTCCATGTACGTGGCCCACGGGAGGACCATGTCCGCCATCGAACCGGTCTCGTTCAAGAACGGGTTGATGCAGACGTGGAAGTTGATCGCTTCCTCGTCGAGCATCACGCTCTCGGTCACGCCCGTCTCCGGCCACGTCAGCGGGGAGTCGAGGTTGTACGTCATGTACACCTGGATCTTCGCGCGCTTGGTCTTGAGGTACCAGTAGACGATCTCCCCCACCTTCATCGTGTTCCAGACGTTCGACAGCGCGAACTCCGGCGGGTCAGCGAGGATCGAAGGCGTGTCGACCTTGCCCGGCCCCTTGGGCGGTGCAAAGCGCTTGGAATCGTAGCCGCCCGTGAACATCCAGTTGAAGCCGCCGTGCTTACCGACGCTCCCCACAAGGGCATTCAAGAGGACGATCGCACGGTCGTTCCAGTAGCCGTTGACGTGGGCCGACGAACCACGGTTGCACATGGTCGTCGCACGCGGCGCTGCGGCCGCAAACTCGCGGGCGATGCGCGCGATGTCCTCCGCCGGAACGGTCGAGATCTTCTCGGCCCAGGCGGGCGTGTAGTCCTTGAACTCCCGCTTCATGTCTTCGACCGTGACGTTCGTCCACTCGTCGATGAAGCTCGCGTCGTAGAGGTCCTCGAAGAGGATCGTGTGGGCCATGGCGAGGGCCACTGCGCCGTCGGTGCCCGGGGAAGGCATGAAGAACTCGTCCGAGTTGCCCGCCGTGTTCGACATGCGCACGTCGAAAGTCACGAGCTTGGCGCCGTTCTCGAAGCGGCCGCGCTGGAGGCGCTGGGCCCCTGCGATGTGACCCTGGTGCGCTTCGAACATGTTCGATCCGAAGTTCAAGACGTACTTCGAGTGCTCGTAGTCCCCGAGGTCCCAGTCGGACTCGAAGAGGTACGTCAGGTTCGCGGCGCGACGGGCGGCCGAGCAAAGCCCACGGTGGTTCAGAGCCGTGTTCGTGCCGAAGGCGCGCAGAAAGTTCTTCACCGCGTCCTTGGTGCGACTCCGCCCCTG
>CALHGQ010000206.1 GCA_938030175.1 uncultured bacterium
GCGGCGACGGCTGCAGCGCCGGCGACGTAGAGGAAGGTCATGGTGCTCTGTGGCGCACCGTCTAACGGGTGCGTACGGGCGGGGGGAGGAATGCTTGCCGGGGCCACTCGGATGGACCCGTTCGGCGGGGAATCAGGCCAACAAGAATAGTGAGGTGGGCGCACACGTCAACTTGACTCACGGATCCGTGGAGCTCGTGCTCCGGTAGAGACGGTCCCACAAGGGTCCACCCGAAGGGAAGGATCCCCGGTATCTGACCCCATTAACAGCAGGGGGCCTCCTCAGGGGCCTCCCGGGGGCCTTCGGGAGGGGCATGCCGAGCGCGTCCCTGCCGCGGGCCGCTAGGGCCGATCGCCGTCGGCGATCTCCTCGCCGGTGCCCTGGTTCGCGAGTCCACTGGTCCCTCGGCTTCCCCCGGTCCTCGTTCCTGCCCCCTTGGCGCCCTCACGGGAGGACGGGAGTCGCCGAATCACGAGGAAGTGGATCGCGACGATCGCCGCGATCGACACGACCACGAAGCCGAGGATCTGGGTCAGGCCCTCTACCGAGGCCTCCAGCTCGGCGATCTTCTCGCCCGAGGCGCGTCCCAGCAGGACGAAGATCGGCGTCATGATGAGGGCCCCGAGTCCGTCTACCGCGATGAAGCGGTGGTACGGCATCCCGAGGGTGCCGGCCGTGAACCACGCCGGCAGGCGCAGGCCCGGGATGAAGCGACAGGCGAAAACCGTCTTCAGGCCGCCGTCCCTGAACCGGCGCTCCATGGCTCGGATCCGGGCGGGGTTCAGCGCCCGCCGGACGCTCCGTACGCGCAGGGCCTTGCGACCGAATCTTCGCCCGAGGCTGTAGGGTATGGAATCCCCTAGGAGCGTTGCGACAAAGCACACCGCCATGATGGGGAGCAGCTCGACCCGCTCTTGATAGAGCAGAAAGCCCGACCCGAGCATCGTGACCTCCTCTGGGATCGGCAGCCCGAACCCGCACAGGAGCAGGATCGTGAACGGCGCGAGATAGCCGAACTCGGAGAAGAAGCCCGACAGAGAGCTTTGGGCTTCGATCAGTAGGGCCACGGCGCGGAGCGTATCAGCTTCCCGGCTCCCGTGTCATCGAAGGGCCCAAGGGACTTACCTACTTGTTGTCTTTGACGCTGGGGGGCTGGGCCGACTGGGTGGCGCGCAGGGCTTTCAGCGTTTCCGCTGCCCCGATGCGCCCTGCCGCCACAGCCCGTTCAAGATCCTTGGTGCCCTCGATCAGAAGCGCTCTGGGTCCGCCTGGCCATCCCAGGTCTTCATCGGGAATGGGGGCGAGGTAGCCGGTGCGAATGAGGCCTGCCATGAACGCCAGTTCGCCGGGTGTCCGGCACAGCGCTTCCCCGCGCTTGAGGAGATCGAGACCCGCCCCAATCCACTGCCGCCTGCCCGCCGGCGTTTCGTTCTCGGCGAAGGACCCGCGCTCGAAGATGAGGTGCTGGGCGTAGTTGAGCCAGCCGCTCTCGCCGCTCGGATCGAGGGCCAGCGCCCGGTCCGCGATCGCGTAGGCGGCGGTCGTGTCGCCCTGGAGCAGCGCGCTGCGGAAGCGGGACCACTCGACGCTTGCCGCGACGGAAGCGAGGGGGCCTAGGGCCCGTTGCGTCCCGCCCATGGACGCCCGCGCCGAGCGGTCCGCCGGGCCCACCCACTGCGCCGTGCCGTCCAGATGAGCCAGCACGAAGGGCGCGGCCAGCAGGACTGCCCCCAGCGCGAGCGGCCATCCATGCGCGGAGAATGAACGAAACGCGCTCATCCCCGGACCTCGTCGCGCCAGGTGCGAAGGAGCGGTGAACCTAGGAGCCACGTGGCCACCAAGAGTGCGCCAGCGCTCGCCAGGCTCTTCATCGAGGGGGGAAGTGGGCTGCGCCCCACATGAATCGCATCCAAAGCGCGGCCAAGGGAGCCTCCCCCCGGCAACCAGTCCCCCAAGGTGCCGAACTCCGCGGGGGAAACGAGCAGCCACGTGCCCAGCCAAAGAGAACACGCGAGAAGAGCCGCGACACCCGGTCCCATGACGATGCCGAGCAAGAGCGCCAACGACACGAGCGCGACTAAGAAGCAGGACGCGTGGGCCCACACCCTGACGTGTCCGCGAAGCAGCGCGCTCGACGGCGCCCACACTTCGACCGGGAAAGGGCCAAGGATCGCGAGGGCCCCTTCGCCCACGTTGGTCACGCGCACCGAGGATGCGTAGGGCTCAAGGTGGATGCTGAGCCAGGTCCGGCGTGCGACGTTGATCCGGTGTGCGGCGTTGCCCGCTTCGACGAGGGCTAGGGTCGTCGGCGCTGTGGCGCCAAGCGTCGCGGTCGCGCGGACCCGAACCTCCCGGCCCCAGCCCTCGTCGGAGCCAAAGGACTGCTCGAACGACTCACCCGGCATGAGCACGAGCGAGCGCTTGGGCCCGCCGATGCTGCTGGGCTCCAGCAGCGCTTCTGTTTCTGACTCGATCCAAGCTCCCTTGAGCGCGATAGCGGCGGTCGCCGCGGCTGCCAAGACGAGTGTGCCGAGCGCCGCGCCGATCCAAGCGGCGCGGAGAAGAGCGGCCCGGGGGCGTGGCGCAGTTCCGATCCAATCGCCCTCGCCGCGGAGCCATGCATCGGGCAGGGCCGCGGCCCGCACGGTCGCGATCAGGGCGATGATCGCGATCGAGAACCACCAGGCCGAGGTGGCGTCCGAGGTCAACCACGCGGCGAAAGCGATCAGCACGAGCGCGCCCGGTGTCGCTACGCGACGGGCGAAGAGGCTGACGAGCGCGAGGCTCAACGCTTGTCCCCCTCATCGTCCGTCGCCCCCGGGGTCTTCGTCGAGGCGTAGAGGTCGATGAGGGATCGCCGCGCGCTGCGAACGGTGAGGACTTCGCCGCCGGCGTCCTCGGCCGCACCGCGAAGCGCTGTCTCCAATGCCGCGCTATCGCGGCCGCGCACTCGTAGCTCTACGGTGCCGGCTTCCCCCAGGAGTTCGTCGGGCGTTCCCTCGCGTAGGAGGCGGCCACCGGCGAGCAACGCCAGTCGAGTGCAGTGATCCACAAGGTCCGAAGCCACGTGGGACGCGAGGATCACGGTGGCTTCGCGCTGCCGGGCTTCTTGGAGCACGTCGTTGAGCACGTCGAAGCCGGGCGCGTCGAGGCCCGCGGTGGGTTCATCCAGAAGCACGATGTCGGGCTCTGCGATGAACGCTTGACCGAGTCCGAAGCGTCGGTGCATGCCGCGGGAGAACGCGCCGAGCCGGGTGCCGCCGCGTGCGCCGAGGCCTACCCGTTCAAGCATCGCAGGCACGCGCGTTCTGCGGTCGGCGCGCGTCAGCCCCTTGAGCGAAGCGATCAGGTGGAGCGCGTCGACGGCCTTGAGCTCGGGCGGGAACGGCTGCCCGTCAGGGAGGAACGAGAGCCTCTGCTTCACGCTGACCTCGGTGGGGGGCTCCCCGAAGAGGCGGATGGACCCGCTCGTCGGCCGGTCCACCCCCGCGAGGAGTCGCAGCAGCGTGGACTTTCCCGACCCGTTCGGACCCACGAGCCCGAGGGTGGCTCCCGCGGGCACCTCCATCGAGACGTTCGTCAGGGCCTCGGTCTTCTGGCTGAGCCAAAGGCCGGTCCGGAACGACCGGAAGAGCTGGTGAACGGAAACGGAAGTCGAATGCATGGCGTAGGGTGCGTGATCCCGGCGCTCCTTAGGGGGAGCGCAGCTCGCATGGTCCCTCCGAGGAGCTTACGACAGCTACCTCCTGCTGGCTTCCTGGGATACCGACCTTCTCCGTGAACTGGCGCGTCTCCGCCCCTTTGATCCATCCTCCAGATACATCGACCTGATGCCGCTCTATTCCCACTCCGTAGAAGTTCCGACGCCCCCATGGACCCAGGGGATCCACAGCGATTGTTCCTGGCCCAGCGGTGGGCTGGAGCCGTCGTCAATTCTGAGTCCTCGCCCGTGGTTGGTTTCGAGTGATGTCTGAGGGCGACGAAGTGGGCACCAAGGGTGCAGACAATTCTCGTCCGCTCGAGGAATCGGCCCGGGCGGCAGCTCGAACGTTCTTCGGCGACGGGCCTCCGCCGGAGTTCGTGGCCCATGGGGATACGCGTGTCTACCGCGTCCGTCGCGAGGCGGATTTTGTGCTGCGCCTCCACGTCCCGCTCGTGGAGGGGGCCGAGGGTCCCCGAAGGAGTGACGCGGCCATCGAGTCGGAGTGCATGTGGCTCGACGCACTTTCCGAGGACCTCGATCTGATCGTTCCGCGTCCGGTGGCGGCAAAACATGGCGGCGGCTTCGTCGAGCGCATTGACCGAAGGAATGGCGACCCGGTCGCGTGCACGGCGCTCGGCTGGATCGAGGGTGAGCCCATCGAGGGTCCCCGTGACGATGGGTTCGGGCGTGAGCTGGGCGCGCAGATCGCGGCGCTCCACGGGCACGCTTGTTCCTGGACCATGCCGCCTGGCTTCGAAGCGTCGGTTCTCGATCGAACGGCTTGGCCCGCGTTGCCCGCGCACTTCGACGCCCTTGTTCAGGTCGGAGCGTTGTCAGGGGACGACGTGGATCGACTCGCGGCGTTCATGGCGGCGACGGAGAGAGAGCCTCGGATGCCTGCTGACGAGATCGTCGGGCTCATCCACGGCGACCTCCACGACGGGAACCTGCTGCGCACGGACGCGGGGATGGCCATCCTCGACTTCGGGCGGGCGGGCGTCGGGTCGTTTCGCTACGACCTCGCCCAGGCCCTGCAGATGCTGTCGCCAGCGGTCCGCCAGTCGTGTGTCGACGCATACGCCGAAGTGTTCCCGCTCGAGACCGACGATGTGCGTGTTCTGGAGGAGCACTTCGTCGGTTCGTTCATCGAGACGCTTGCCCACCACGCACCCAATCCGGACGAGGTTGAGTACCTGGCGCAGGCGGTTCCCTTAGCCAGGCAGTTCGCGGACCTCTACCTCGCGGATCGACCCTTCCTCTTTGGGGTGAAGTGACGGCTGGAACTCCGCTGGCACTTGGTTCACCGAGGGGAGCCGGAACGCTAAGGGATCTTCGGACCCAAAGCTCGGCACCGCCCACTTGATGACCAAGTCAATGGGCCGCGCCCTGGGCTACAGAGAGGGAGCCGCCCCTCCGCGAGTTGCCTGGTGGGGGCGACCTGCTAAGCTGGCGTCCATGGCTCGACTCTTCGTCTTATCCGGCAACTCCCTCGGCGCTACTTTTGACTTCGACGAGACTTCGGTGGTCGGCCGCGGGGATGACGCTGACATCGTCATCGCGGAGGCTTCGGTCAGCCGCAAGCACGCTCGGCTCGTCCCCCGCTCTGATCCGGGGCTTTGGAAGGTCGTCGATCTGGACTCTAGCAACGGAGTCTTTGTTGGCGGCAAGCGGGTGAAGAGCGGCATCGTGGGCGACGGCGATACGTTCCGCCTCGGGGAAGTGGAACTGCGCCTCCGGGATGAATCGGGTGCCGATGCAGCTCCCGAGTTCGAGGAAGACGACGAACCGATCGCGGACGTCGCCGAGCCCGAGGACGATCTGGCCTTCGAAGAGGATGAAGACGACGAAGGCGAATTCGAGCTGGAGTTCGGGGAGGAGCTTGATGAGGCGATCCAGGCAACGGCCAAGGAGCCAGCGCCCACGGCTCGCCCGGCGGCTCGAACGCTGCCGCCTTCGGGCAAGGGGGAAAGTGCACCGCCCGCAGCGACCCGCGCCGGGGCCCGGGCCACAGAACAGCGAAGCCAGCGCCGGCAGGATGCGCTGAAAGGTGGATCCGTCGCGGCGCGTGCCGCCGTCGGGGGCCAGGCCAATCCATCGGGTGGCGGCCGTCCGGTGCTCCAATACGCGTCCGCCAATCACCGCTCGTCGGGCACGGACCTCTCCCAGGTGTCAGGGGGCAAGCGCGCGCTGCTCATCCTTCTCGGCGTGGCGCTGATGGGCGGACTCGCCTACGGCGCGTTCACGCTCACGCGAACGGCACGAAGCCATTCAGCCGCGCTCGCCGAATAGTGAGCAGTACGGTACCGTAGTCATTGTCGCCACTCCCC
>CALHGQ010000207.1 GCA_938030175.1 uncultured bacterium
CCATGGGAATGGCGCAGGAAACGGCACGGACGGATTGAGTGTGGTTAGATCGCATAGCTCTCGGTGTAGTTTCGGTACTCGGAAAGAGGTGAAGCCACTTGGACTTCCGCTGCACGTGCAGGTGAAGGGGAATGTCCGTCGCCGCGAGAAGGTGCATCGAGAATGTTGAGATTCTCCAGCCGCCTAGCACTGCAGGGACAAGGAACGGAAAAGGCCTCCATCGGAGGCAGCCGCTAAAGCGGTCATGCCCTAGCTACGTTTCCCAGCTGGATCTCAACGTTGGGCATGGGCTGGGGTAGGCCTCGCAGGAGGAACGAGCTGGGCGCGCTTGGACTGCCAGAAGCCCTTCGCTCGACGCCTCTTACCCCCAGGCCGCTCATGCCCAAACGCCTACCCCAGTCACTCTGGACGCGAGGCCCACTGTTGGGTACCCATTCGGAATGACTCCGCATCCTGAGAGCGTGGCCGCCTGTAGCACAGGCCCGGCGGACACGGTCTTACCGAACCGCGTACTCGCTGGCTCATTGCACGTGGCGGGAGCGCAATTCGGAGCCCCAGCCCTTCACTCAGATGCCGGAGCTTTCGAGATGGGAAGGAGGTCCCAGCGACCGCCGCTACGCCTCGGGGGCGAGGTCTTCGGCGCTGACGCCGAACTCTGCTGGGTCGGTGTCGTTGCCAAGCACGATGAGGCTCACGTCCGTCGGGAATGGTTCTTCGTCTGCGAAGGCTTCCAGTGCGGTGAGGACTCCGTCTAGGACCTCTTCCGGGGAGTCAGCGGCGTTGCGAGCGATGAGCTTGTAGAAGCGCTTCTCCCCGATTTCGTCGCCTTCGACGTTGATCACGCGAACGGCGCCGGTGCCGGCGATCACCGCGCGGTCGCCGGGGTCCATGGGAACGTGGCGGACGGAGATGCCGCGGTCGAAAACAGGGCCTTTGTCGAAGCCCAGGGCGATGCCATCGGGCTGGATCGCGCGGATCGACTTGTCGGCGTCGGACCAGTGGACGAGGGGCAGCTTGTGCCCAGCGGATGCCACCTCTAGCTCGTGGGTGTCAGGGTCGAGTGCTGCCGCGAGGACCGTCACGTACATGCCGCGCCGCACGTCACCCGCGATGGTGCGGTTCACGTTCTTGAGAGCCGTCTCCAATGAGCCGCCCCGCTTTAGCTCGCTCTTGAGGTAGGCGCGGGCGGTGGCGCCCACGAGGGCTCCGGGAACGCCTGCACCGCTGACGTCGCAGGCGAAGAAGACGGTCCGGCCATCTTCGGCCTGCACGATGTCATGGAAGTCGCCCCCGGGCTCGCTCGACCCGACGTGCTCTGAGGCCACCGAGTACCCCTCGGGCACCTCGACGTTCGTGGGCTGGAGAGCCTCCTGGACCTCCAACGCAACGGCGCTCTCGCGCTCGCGAACGGAGAGCTCGACCTCGGCCTCACGGGCGTCGAGGAGCGACTCAGTCATTCGGTCGATGGCGCCGGCGAGCAGACCCACCTCGCCCCCGCCCTGGGCACGCACGCGGTGGGATAGGTTGCCATTCGAGATCGCGCGAACGTCATCCACCAGGTGGTTGATCGGGCGCGAGACCCGCGTCGCCGTGATCAGAGCCACTAGGCCCGTGATGAGGAGCGCAAGGACCGTGACAGCGAAGAAGAGCCCGTACAGCTTTTCGACGGGGTCCTCGGACTTCGACGCGGCGGGCGCCACAAGGACCTGGGTGTTCAACCCGTCGGCGCGAACGTAGGCAAAGCCCTTGACCGTCGGCTTGCCCTCGCTGATGAGGTCGGCTTCAGCGCGCAGCAAGTGGGACCCCTTGACCCGCGTCGCGTTCTTGCCGATCTGCTTGTAGTCGAGGCTCTTCTCCAAATACTGCGACTGCGCGACGGCCGCTCTGTCGCGGGAGTTCTGCACCGCGCTCGTCACGATCTCACGGGTGGTCCCGAGGAGCACGAAGCTGAAGAGCATGAGAACCAGCGCTAGAACTGCGGTGGTTGCGATCGCGAAACGGGGAGCAATTCCAAGGCCGGAGCCGGTGGTGCGTGCGTCGCGTTGGGTGCTCATTCTAGCGAGGAGGTGTTAGCGGAGCGGGGCGAGCGAAATGTCCCAGGAGGAGGGTTCCAAGAAGACAAGTCGCAGGATGACCATGACCAAGAGACCGTAGATGCCAGCGATGACGTCATCCAACAGAATGCCATCGCCGCCCGGAATCCGCTCAAACCACTTCACGGGGGGCGGCTTGAGGATGTCGAAGAAGCGGAAGGCGACGAACGCCGCCAGGAGAGTGAGCAGCGTGGGACCGCCCGTCCAGGCGATCGTCACGAGGTAGCCGATGACCTCGTCGATGACGTAGTAACCCGGATCCTTGCCGGAACGAGCCTCTGCCCACGGAGCCACGATCCGGCCAAGGATGTACAGACCGACGGCCGTCAACAGCGTCCACATCAGGAAGTTCGAGGACGACGCGAGGAGCCACGCGATCAGGACACCGCCGAGGGTGCCGAAGGTTCCCGGCGCGAACGGCGAGAGCCCAAGGCCGCCGAAAGTACAGATCCCCATGGAGAGGATGCCCTTGGGCGTCCACTCGGTGTCGGGGCCCGTCGCAGAGTCAGAGGGGCTGGCAGCCGTCATGCATCTTCTCCCGCAAGGATGTCCTTGGTCTTCAACACGTAGGTCACGCCGGAGCCGATCGTCGCGAACAGCGTCAGCCAGACGAGGCCCTCGACAACGTAGCCCCAGAGGCTGTACCACCAAGGCCCCCACGGGAAAGCCTCCATCCAGATGAGGCCCGCCACCGCGATGCTCTGCACGATCATCTTGATCTTGCCAAAGCCGTCCGCCGGGAACTCCCGCCCGAGGCTCTCCACGTAGCCGCGGATGCCCGTCACGAGGAATTCACGCGCGATGATCGCGACGACGATGGAGGCAGGCAGCCTCGGCTCCGACCAAGGCATCACCGTGAGGTACACCATCGCGCCGAGGATGAGCACCTTGTCCGTAAAGGGGTCCGCGATTCGCCCGAAGGCCGTGACGAGGGAGTCCCGCCGCGCAAGGTAGCCGTCCAGAAAGTCCGTGGCCGCCACGACGGTGAAGAGCCAGAACGCGATCAGGAAGACCGTCCGATCCTTGGCGATCTCCTCGCGTTCGACGTCGCCCCAAATGGCGAAGATCGCAAAAAGCATCAGCGCGCCCACGAAGCGGATCATCGTGATCCGATTGGGCCAGTGCGCGAAGACTCCATCGCGGTTCATCGCACCCTTCGGGCCGTCGGTGATGTCGCTGGCGGTCATCGCGCGGGCTCGGGGCTCGGACGGGCGCCGTTTTCCACGGCCGCTCCGATCCAGTTCTGCTCGTCATCCACCGAGTCGATGCGGACCATGATTCGATCCCCCACCTCGGCGTCAGGCGCATGGGCAAAAGTCACCATGTCGACCTCGGGGGCGTCGGTCGCGGCGCGCCCCACCACGAAGCCTTGGTCGGGGTCAGGCGGTTCATCGACGAGAATTTCGACCTCGGTGCCGATCGCCGCCGTTTGGGTCTTGGCGAGTTCATCGTCGCGGGCCGCCAAGACAGCATCGCGGCGCGCGATCGCCACGTCCTCGGGAACGCTGCCTTCCAGGTCATAGCCCGGCGTGCCCTCTTCCGGTGAGTACGTAAACGCACCCACCCGGGACAGGCCGTAATCACGCACAAGGTCGGCGACCTGCGCCGCGTCCTCGTCCGTCTCGCCGGGGAATCCAAGCAGCACAGTGGTACGCAGCGTGAGATTGGGAACTTCCGAACGCAGGCGATCCAGAATTTTGCGTACCTGATCGCCGCTGCCCGCACGCCGCATGGCCCGCAGGGTATTTGTGGCAGCGTGCTGAATCGGAATATCTAGGTACGGGACGACCTTGGGGTGATCCGCAAGGAGCGGCGCAAGATCCCACGGAAAGCGGTTCGGGTAGGCGTACATGACCCGAATACGCGCGTCGCCATCAAGATTCGCGAGACCTTCGATGAGCGACGGGAGCTCCATCCCGAAGTCGCGGCCCCAGGCGGTGGAGTCCTCTGCCACCACGACGAGCTCCTTGACGCCCGCGCCGATCAGTTCCTCGGCCTCTTCGAGAACAGCGGCCGGACGCTTGGACCGGTGCTTGCCGCGGATCGAGGGGATCGCGCAGAACGAACAGGTGTGGTCGCAGCCGTGGCTGATGCGCAGGTAGGCGTAGCTGCCCGGCGTCGCCAGCAGCCGCGCACCTTCACGCTTGGGCTCGCGCAGGCCGGGCCCCTCGAGGTAGCGCTGGTGCGACTCGCCCCGAGAGATACGCTTGATCGACTTCGCTAGCTCGCGGTAGTCGCTGATCTCGGCGAACACGTCGACGTCGGGATACTGGCGCGCAAGGGTCCCTTTGTACCGCTGCACGAGGCAGCCGGCGACGACGACCGCGCCAAGGTCGCCCTTCTGCTTGCGCTCGACGAGCTCGCGAATGGCGCCGTGGCTCTCCTCCCGCGCGGGTCCAATGAACGAGCAGGTGTTGAGAACGACGGTGTGCGCTTCCCCGGGATCACCGGTGACGATGAGCCCCTCCTCGGCCATTCGACCCAGGATCAGCTCCGAGTCGATGAGATTGCGGGCGCAGCCCAGATGGACCAGAGCGACGAGGTCAGGCGAACGAACGGTCAACGGAGTGGGGCGCGGCCAAGCGGAGGGGGAGGAGCGTCAAGAATGGGCGAATCGGCTGTCCCACTCGTCCAGGGACATCAGG
>CALHGQ010000208.1 GCA_938030175.1 uncultured bacterium
CTATCGGTCCTACCCCCCCTCCGTGGAGTGGCGACAATCACTCCTGTACCGTACTGCCTAAATCGCTAGCGCGATGAGGACTGCGACCCACATCACCGTGAGGAAGCGCCAGTAGCTGTAGAGCATTCGCAGTGAATCCCGCGCGGGTCCGCGGTCGTCTTTGGAACGCAGCAGCACGATCACGTTTGCGACGATGCCGCCGAACACGTGGACGGCGTGGGCGAAGGTTAGCATCAGGAAGAGGCCGCCCGCGTGGTCGAGCGTGCCCCCCACGATGCTGCCGCCAATGCGCTCGCCGACCTGGTTGAGGAGCGGCACCCAGCTGATCGATTGCACCACCAGGTAGATCGTTGCGAAGATCACCGTCACGAGGGTCAGCTTGCGCGCCGCGGCCCGCGTCTCCGCCTTCTTGAGGGCCCGCATCGCGGCGATGTCAGCGATCACCAAGAGGATGCTAGCGGCCACGAGGCCCATGATCTCGGGGGTGTCGAGGATGCTCTCCCAGCCGTCGCGTTCGCGCCAGCGGAAGACCGCGTAAGCCACGAAGGTGCCTCCAAAGACCATCGTGAGCGACGCCAGGAAGAGCTTCATCCCGAACGCGATGACGTCGGGGGCCGGGCCGTCCACGGCGGGCGTGAAGCGGCCCCCAGAGGGGTCCTCCGGCAGGGCCCCATCCGTCGATGCTGGGGCCTGGTAGCGGTAAGCGCGGATCAGTCCGCGGTGATGTCCGGTCGATCGCTGGGTCATGGGCCTGGTCGGTGTGGCTGGCGGGGCGGATGCGCCCCCAAGGCGTTCGTATCCACGCTCTTATAGGACGCGGCAGAGATGGGGAAACCGCCCACCTAGAAAGCCACGCTGCGGAGGAGTGGTCTCCTGCCGCAGCGTGGCGTTGCCCGCCCAGCGCATGCGCGGGGGCGGGCCGTCCCAAGGGGAGCCCGAGGAGGGCGTCAGTTGCCCTGGAGTAGCGTCTCGTTCGTCTTCTTCGAGATCTCAGGCTGGTACTGGCCGCGGTCGATCAACGCGAAGCTGATGAACAGGAACACGAACAGGAGGGACCCGAAGATCAGGAGCGAGTGGAAGCTCTTGTCGAAGCCGAGGTGCATGAAGATCATCAGCACGAGCATCGCCTTGACGGTCGCGATGCCCATGGCGACCGGAAGGTCGAAGGCCCCGAGCTCGAAGGTCGAAGCGGTCACGGTGAAGACCGTGAGCCCCATCAGCGCCAGCCAGGTCCCGAGAAGGACCCACAGGGGCAGGACGTGGTGCCCATCGTGATGGTCGTCGTGGTGATCGTCGCCGCCGTGGGCGTCGGTGCTAGCAGCAGTAGTGGATGACATGGTGCTTGTTATGGATGTGGTGTTGTTCGCGCAGGTTCGAAGAGCTCGACGCCTAGTTGATGAGGTAGAGCAGCGGGAACAGGTAAATCCAGATCAGGTCCACGAGGTGCCAGTAAAGGGCGGCGTAGTCGATCGGGCCGTAGTAAGTGGGCGTGAAGTGCCCGCGCATGGCGCGCGTGAGCAGCCACAGTAGGAGGAAGATGCCGATGACCACGTGGATACCGTGGAGGCCGGTCATGCAGTAGTAGATGCCAAAGAACGTCTTGAGCTGGTTCTTCGTCTCGATGTCGAGGTTCGGGTCGTCCCAACTCACGAGGGCGTGACCGTGGTCATCGCCGGCGTGCTCGCCCGCAGCGTGGGCAGCGTCTTCGGCGTGCTCTGCCTCAGCCTGTGCCGCAAGATCCTCGACGGCTGTGGCGACGTCCAAGCTCACCGCAGCAGCCTTCGGGTCGTCGCCGAACGCACCCTCCAGCGGGGCGTAGTCGTTGCCCGGGTAAAGACCCAGGTGGAACTTGTGGCTGTACTCCTTGTACTTGATGCCCATGAACCCGAAGGCGCACAGGATCGTGATCGCAAGGTTGGCACAGAGCATCTTCTTCTGGCCGAGCTGCGCGTTGCGCACCGCCCAAGCAGCCGTGAGGCTCGAGAAGATGAGGACGCCTGTGTTGATGGCGCCCCAGGTGGTGTCGAGGGATCGCGCAGCGTACGTGAACACTTCCGGGTGCATGGCCCGGTAGATCGCATAGGCGCAGAAGAGGCCGCTGAAGAACAGCACCTCGGTCACCAGGAAAGCCCAGATGCCGAGCTTGCCAGAGTCGAACTGGTGGTCTTCGTCCTCGAAGTGATGAGCGAGGAAGGGCTTGTCGCCGTGTCCGTGATCGTCAGACATTGGGGGTATCGTCGTTCCTGCAGCCCGGCCAGTGCAGGGTGCGCGGGATGGGGCTGCGGTTCGAGAGAAAGGCGAGGACTCTGGGGGCCGCTCCAAGCGGAGCGAAGGGAGTCCAGGAAGGGAGAGAGGGCTCGCCCGAGGAGCCGTGAGGCTTGCAGGCGGGCGAAGAGTTGAGTGAGTAGCTGAGTCAGTAACCGGGAAGCATCGAGGGGATGCTCCCCGGCTGTCGTTTCAAATCAGTGGGCGACCGGCGCTCGGCGCCCGACCACAGGGACGTAGCCCTTGACCTCTTCGTCCCACTCCACGCGCTCCATGTCGTACGGATCCGTGGCGAGGGGCGGGTGGTCGAAGTTGTGGTGCGGCGGCGGCGAGGGGCATTCCCACTCGATCGTTGCGCTGCCCCACGGGTTCGCGGGCGCCTTGGCCCCGCTGAAGATCGAGCGGATCAGGTTGTAGGCGATGAGCGCGATGCCCACGCCGAGCACCAACGTGCCCGCCGTCGAGAGCTGGTGATACAGCTCGAATTCCGGCTTGTAGTCCGCGTAGCGGCGCGGCATACCGCGCGAGCCCATGATGAACTGGGGGAAGAACGCCAGGTTGAAGCCGAGGAACGCGATCACCGAAGCGGCGCGGCCCATGGCTTCGCTGTACATCTTGCCGGTCATCTTCGGCCACCAGTAGTGAAGCGCGGCGAAGAACGCGAAGAGCGTGCCCCCCACCATCACGTAGTGGAAGTGCGCGACCACGAAGTAGGTGTCGTGGAGCATGACGTCCGTGGACAGCACGCCCAGGAACAGGCCGGTTAGGCCACCGATCGTGAAGAGCCAGATGAACTCCAGCGCGTACAGCATCGGCGTGTCCATGCTGACGGAGCCCTTGTAGAGCGTCGCCAGCCAGTTGAACACCTTGATCGCCGAGGGGATGGCGATCGTGAACGTGATCGCCGAGAAGATCAGCGTCGCCAGGGTCGACTCGGAGCTCACGAACATGTGGTGGCCCCACACGAGGAACGAGAGCAGCGCGATCGACACGGACGAGTAGGCGATCATCTTGTATCCGAAGATGTGCTTGCGGCTGAAGGTCGCGATGATCTCCGAGATCACTGCCATGGCGGGCAGGATCATGATGTACACGGCCGGGTGGCTGTAGAACCAGAAGAAGTGCTGGTACAAGACCGGGTCGCCGCCCTTCTTCGGGTCGAAGATTCCGATGCCGAGGGTCGTCTCCATGACGAGCAGCAGGAGCGTAATCCCGAGGACCGGCGTTGCGAGAAGCTGCATGACGGCGGTGCCGTACATCCCCCACAGGAAGAGCGGCAGCTTGTGCCACGTCATCCCCGGCGGGCGCATCTTGTGGATCGTCACCAGGAAGTTCAGCCCGGTGAAGATCGAGCTGAAGCCCAGCATGAAGACGCCGAACGTCGCCGAGATCACGGCCGTGTTCGAGTAGCTCGAGCTGTACGGCGTGTAGAACGTCCAGCCGGTGTCGAGCTGTTCAGTGAAGAGCGTGTAGATGAAGAACGCCGCGCCGGAGAGCCACAGGTAGAAACTACCGAGGTTCAATCGCGGGAACGCCACGTCCTTCGCCCCCAGCATCAGGGGCAGGACCACGTTGCCGAGGGCCGCCGGGATGCCCGGGATGATGAAGAGGAACACCATGACCGCGCCGTGGAGCGTGAAGACCTTGTTGTAGGTCTCCGCGTCCATGAACTGCATGCCGGGC
Organism: uncultured bacterium; assembly: GCA_938030175.1. Classification (GTDB taxonomy): domain Bacteria; phylum Planctomycetota; class UBA1135; order UBA1135; genus Saltatorellus. The sequence continues at coordinate 3,949 of CALHGQ010000208.1, forward strand.
GCGAAAAGCTCCAAGCGAATCCCCAAGGCGAACAGGCCGCCAAGGAAGAACGAGAGCGAGATACCCATCAGGTACATGAGCCCGATCCGCTTGTGATCGAGCGTCAGGAGCCAAGAGGCGATCCCTGAGGAGTGGTTGATGTAGTTCTTCTCTAGGTGTTGGACCGGTCGGCCCTGTACCTGGGAAGGTGCAATATCAGCTTGTGTCATCGCGTCATCTTTCCGGTCGAGTCTTCGTTGCGCCTAGGCGCCGCAAGGAGCGGCGGGGAAGGCGCGTCGTGTGAGTGTGTGTTGCTTTGGCTGAGCCCTGTCCCGCGCGCTCAGGTTCCGCGGTGTGCCGCAGGGTGGAGAATTCCGCCCTGCGGGCTTGTTGGTTCTGGGTCCTTCAGAGGCCCCCGGTGTCAATCGACCCGGGGGACGTCCTTGAGGGACTTGATGTACGCGATGATGCCGTCGATCTGCTCAGGCGGCAGCATCGGGCTATAAACGGTCATCTGCTCGCCGTAACCTTCGACAAGCTGACTGTAAGGCTCGCGGATGGATTGGATGATGTAATCGGCGTCTGCAACGCGCGTCGAACCATCGGCAAACTTGCGCTCACTGCCAAAGAGGCCCGCGAAGGTCGGGGCCACGCCCTTCGTCCCATCGATGGAGTGACAGGCCTTGCAGTTCCGACGTGTGTAGGTGAGCTCTCCGATCTCCAGCGGCGGCAAGAGCTCTCCGTCTTCACCCACCATCCAGTTGCCAGTTTCTACCAGCCACTTCTCGTAGTCCTCCGGCGTGTCGACCACGAGCTTCGCGTACATGTCGGAGTGCAGCTGGCCGCAGTACTCGGAGCAGTAGACGCGGTAGGTCGCGGGCTCCCCGGAGTCGAACCAGATACTGGTGTAGCGGTTCGGCAGGATGTCGCTCTTCTGGCGGAACGCCGGAAGGTGGAACGAGTGGAGCACGTCCGCGGACGTCATCATCATCTCGATCGGCGTGTTGGCCGGCACGTGGAATTCGCCCGGGCTCTCGACGCCGTTGTCGTAGACGAAGTTCCAAGCCCACTGGGACGCGTTGGCCCGAACGACCATGGCGTCGGGCGGTGGCGTGCGCATGTCGAGGAAGGTCGTGTACCCGCCCCAGAACATGATCGCCACGAGGATCGTCGGGAGGACACTCCAGATGATCTCGATCGGCGTGTTGTGCGTGATGCTCTGATCGGCACGGACGCCCGGGCGGCGGCGGTACTTGATGCAGAACACCACCATCAAGATGCCGATGATCGCCGTGAAGATGTACGACGTCCACATAATGAAGTTGAACATCGCGTCGACGCTCTTGGCCGTCTCGGACGCGGCCACCGGCAGCCAGAACGAACCGTTCTCGACCTCAGTCGCGAACGGCGGCAGGTTCTGGGCCACGGGGGGCGTCGAGTACTTGGCGTGGGAAACGATCTCGTGGATCTCCCCATCGCGCATGTAGATCACCTTGTTCGGGTCGCCCGACGGGATCGCCGCGTGGCCCTTGTAGACGAGCTCGACCTCTTCGGGCGCAAGGCCCCCCGCGATCCACTCACGCTCATCAGCGTTGAACGTCCGCGGTGCGGCCTGTCCAGCGTTGAAGTCAGCGATGAGCTTGTCCACGTCAATCGGCTTCTTGGCGGCGGGGGCGGCGGCCTCCGTCGGAGCTTCCGCAGCGGGAGCTTCAGCCTCTTGAGCAAAGTTTGGCGCGGCGCTTCCGAGGAAACAGAGGCCTGCCAGCAATAGCGCTTCGATTCTCATGATCATGACGTCTTCTCACTCGCGCTGGCCGCATCGCTGTCGCTCGCCCATTCGGGACCCGCGACCGCGTGCTGCGCTTCTCCGCGCTTCATGAAGAAGAATCCGGTGACGACCGCCAGAACGGTCAGTGCGGCTGCAACCTTCAGAAGTTGCATGACCGCCGGTGTGTATTGACCCGTACTCGAGTCGTAGATGAAGCAGTTCAGGAAGATCCCGTCGTAGAGACTTCCCACCTTGCCCTCGCTCGCTTCCACGAGTGAGAGCCTCAACACGCCCGCCAGGGAGGGGTCAACCCCTTCCAGGTAGCGCATGATCTGTCCCGACGGTGAACACAGAATGTTCGCCGCCTGGTGTGCGTATTCTTGTTTCTCCTCGACCCACGAATAGCCAAAGCCCGCGGTCTCGGCGACGCGGTCGATCTGAACCTTCGTTCCGGTGAGACAAACCCAGCCGTCCTTGGCCTGCTCGTCGTCGCGCTTCTCCCCCGCTTCCTTGGAAGCGTCGAGGTAGTTCACGAGGTAGCGAGCACGGAGCTCTGACATCCGGGCAGGGGTGTCGTTCGGGTCGATGCTCAGCGTCACGACGCGGTAGTCCGTGCCGAGGTCAAGCCCGATCGAGCCCATGGCCGCCGCAAGGTTCGACAGCTGGAGGCTGCAGAGCTGCGGGCAGTCGAAATAGTTGAGCGTCAGGATCACCGGCACGGTGCCGTCGAACGCCGAGCGCAGCTCGAAGGCCTGACCATCGACACCCGTGAAGGTCGTGTCGAGGGGCAGCTGCGCCTCAAGGTGCTGCTCGATCCCGACGTCCGTCAGAAGCTCTGCCACCCGCTCTTCCCCGTACGTCTGACCAAATGCCGCACCGCCCACGAAGAGCCCTGCACTGGTCCCCAAAAGGGACAGCGTCAGGCTGCGCAGGCAGGTGGATCGGGAGGTCAGGGAGAACATGTGGGCGGCTTCTAGTGTTCGCTTCTTATGTAGGTCTGGATCGGCAGAAAAGGGGCCTTAAGGCGACTAGTACTTGTCGGCGATCTGACGCATGCCGATCTCGACCGGTACGTGGAGCTTGCCCCGCGTCACCGTGCCATCCACCTCAACGTCCGCGTCCTTGTAGTAGCCATCGACGATCATCGCGTCGATCTGGCGATGGGCTTCAAGCTCGGTGATGCGCGCATCTGCCTCACTCTGGCGCTCGGCCAGCTGCTTGCTCTCCGTGAGGTAGAAGACGCCGATCAGAAGGATGACGGAAACGATGATCAGGATCGTGGAAACCGTGCCGAGCCACGCGATCACGGGGACATTCATGATGTCCTCTTCGATCTCGCGCTCTGGCTTGGTCCCGTCGTGCTGGTCTGTAGAACTCATAGTGGGTGCCTCCTAGACGTTCTGGAAGGCAAGGGACTCGGGCAGGCGCGGATCGCCGATCGCGAGCGCGGGCTTGCCGTTGAGCTTGTTGAGGAAGCCGAACAGGAAAAGGCCTGCGACGCTGACCATGGCCGTGATGTCGATCATGCCGAAGGCCGGGCCCGTCGTTGCCGGGTCCCCCATGCCAACGCCGTTCACCATCTCGGGCATCACGTTCCAGTAGAGGTCGATGAACTGGAACACGAGGCAGTAGATGCACCATGCGGCGAAGACGCCGCGGCGGCGCTTCACGTGGCGCGACATGAGCCCGAGCATCGGGATCAGGAAGTGACCGGCGGCCAGAAGCAGCGTGAAGTTCGTCCACTCGCCCCACATGCGGTAGTGGAACCAGTGCGTCTCCTCTGGGATGTCCGCGTACCAGTACAGCATGAACTGGCTGAACGAGACGTAGCTCCAGAAGAACGTGAACGCAAAGAGCAGCTTGCCGATGTCGTGGTAGTGCTCGATGGAGACGACCCCCTTCAGGTTGCCGCGCTTCTCAAGCCACATCGTGGCGAGGGCCAAGGTCGCGAGGAACGACCAGAAGCAGCCCGCGAAGAAGTAGACGCCGTACATCGTGCTGAACCACTCGGCGTTGAGCGACATGGACATGTCGAACGCGGCGAAGGTCGTGACGAGGGCGAAGAGCACCATGCTGACGCCGCTGCGGTGCTGCATCTTGAGCGTGCGGCTCGGATCTTGGTCGTCGTCCTGGGCCAAGGACTGCCCCGCAAAGAAGCGGCTCAACCCCACCCAAACGAGGAAGTAGAAGCAGATCCGGGCGCCAAAGAAGAGCGAGCCGAAGTAGCCGCCCTTGGCCTGGATCAGCTCCGAGCCGGGGAAGTCACCTCCCCCATAGACGAAGTCGTGGCTCGCCCAGTCGTAGATGTAGCTGCTGCCCATGATCACGGGGATCACGAGGACGCCTAGTGCGACGAGGAACAGCACGGGGAAGGCCCCGGTGATCGCCTCCGCCACCCGACGCACGACCACGGACCAGCCAGCGCTCGTCAGGTGGTGCAGCACGGTGAAGAACAGCGCGCCGATCGTGATCGCAAGGAAGAAGAGGAGCGCCACAAGCATCGAGTGCCCGAAGTGGCGCATGCCGTCTCCGTAGCCGAGGCCGAACAGTGCCGTAGCGGCAAGTGCTAGGACTCCGATCACGAGGCCCGCCTTGGCGGGACCCGCGAGATCACGCGCGATCACTTGGTCACGCTTGGGGAGTTCGATTGAGGTGTTCATCACAGCGTCCGATTTGGGTTAGACGCGAACAGGGGTAGTGAGGAGCGTTGTGTGGGAGAAAGGACGGTGCCGAAGGACGGAGAGGTCGAGCTATTCTCCGTCCGCGCCGGAGTCAGAGACCCGGACGCTGTCGATCGTCGGAACCGGCTGGAACTCGACGTCCTGGGGAGCCGCACTCGGATCGAGCGCTTGGGTGGCCTGGATGGCGCGGATGTAGGCAACGATCGCCCAGCGATCCTTCGCTGGCACCTGGGCCGAGTAGCCCGCCATGGTGCTGATGCCGTTGCTGGCAATGTGGAACAGCTCGCCGTTCGAGTAGGCCTTGGCGTTGTCCGAGTGCAGAGCCTTGGGCGGGACCCAGCCCCACTTCGCGGCGTCGAGGTTTTCGGCGCGCAAGGCGACGGCACCGACGCCGTTGCCCTGGTTGCCGTGGCACACAGCGCAGTAGATGCCGTAGCGAGCGCGGCCGCGCTCGAGGAACGGCTCGTCGACGACGACGGCGGCCGGGAACCCAGCGAGCCACTCGGGTCGATCAGCGCCCGCTGCCGAGCCGAAGAGGGCTGCGTCGTAGCGGACGCTCGCGGGGACGGCGGTCCCTTGGGCGACGCCGTGGTACAGCTCGAAGTCATCGCGGAGCTCGCCGGTCGCGACGGTCCCTGCCACCGGAAGGCGCATGGCGCGTCCGTCCGGGAAGCCCTCCCAAGCGGTCTGCGTCTTGCGCTTGCGCTGGAAGTCCATGTCCGGCCAGACGTGGTACTGGGGCTTCTCGGAGGTCGCGAAGCGCCCCTTGAAGGCCAGCGCCAGCGGGATGAACGAGGCGCAGGTCAGGATCGCGGCGACGCCGTGGAACCAGATGGGCAGGGCTGCCTTCGTCGTGTCGATGGGGCACGTTTCCACGTGCTCCGAGCCGACGCCGAGGAGCTTCGAAACTCGCGCGAGGTCGAAGTTCGGGTCTTTGGACTCGACGCAGATCGCGAACTTGTCGTCCGTGACTCGCTTGAAGCGCTCAAGCTTGTGCAGCGGGTTCGACAGGTGCGGGAGCTTGTTGAGCGCCAGCATCCCGAAGAACGCGGTGTAGGCCGAGAAGAGGATGATGACCTCGAAGGTCACCGGGATGTTGGCCGGAAGGCTCCAGGTCGGCTTGCCGCTGATCAGGAACTTGTAGTCGTACGCGTTCGTGAACCACTGGAGGCCGAGGCCGACGCAGAGACCCGTGAGCCCCATGCCGAGCACGATCCACGGGAGGATCGTCGGCTTGGTGCCCATGGCCTCGTCGATCCCGTGCACCGGGAACGGCGTGTAGGCATCCCACTTCTTGTAGCCCGCGTCTCGGATCTTCCGGGACGCGTTCATGATCCCATCGACGTCGCTGTAGTAGCCGACGACGCCGTGGATCTCGGATGAGTTTTGATTCTGGTCAGACATGGATCGTTCTTGAATCAGGCGTCCTGCTTAGAAGCGGGGGCTGCGCTGCCGCCCCCAATGGGAGCACCGCTGGGGGCGTGGGAGTCAGAGCTGCCGTGCGAGTCATGGCCGTGGGCGTGGGCCTGGGGCATGACCGTCTTGACCTCTGCGATCGCGACCGTCGGAAGGAAGCGCAGGAAGAGCAAGAAGAGGGTGAAGAACAGGCCGAAGCTGCCCAGGAACATGCACATGTCCACCCAGGTCGGACTGAAGTAGCCCCAGCTCGACGGCACGAAGTCCCTGGAGAGCGAGGTGACCGTAATCACGAAGCGCTCGAACCACATGCCGATGTTCGTCGTGATGCTCACGAGCATCACCACCCAAAGGTTCCGGCGCAGCTTCTTGCTCCAGAAGATCTGGGGGAAGATCACGTTGCAGGACACCATGATCCAGTACGCCCACCAGTAGTTGCCGAACGCGCGGTTGACGAAGGCGAAGGTCTCGTACTGAACGCCGCCGTACCAAGCGATGAAGAACTCGATCGCGTAGGCGTAGCCCACCAGCATGCCGGTGGCCATCAGGATGCGGCACATCACATCGATGTGGTTCATCGTGATGATGTGCTTGAGTCCGAAGAACTGGCGCGCCGGCACCATCAGCGTCAACACCATCGCAAAGCCACTGAAGATGGCGCCCGCGACGAAGTACGGCGGGAAGATGGTGGTGTGCCAACCGGGCACCTGAGACACGGCGAAGTCGAAGGAAACGACGGAGTGCACGGAGAGCACGAGGGGCGTCGCGAGGGCTGCGAGGAGCAGGTAAGCGCGCTCGTAGCGGTGCCAGTGGCGCGAAGAACCCGACCAGCCGAGGGCAGCGATGCCGTAGGCGATCTTGCGGGGCGTGTTGACCGCACGATCCCGAAGGGTCGCCAGGTCAGGGATCATGCCCATGTACCAGAAGAGGAGTGACACCGAGGCGTACGTCGACACGGCGAACACGTCCCAGAGCAGCGGCGAACGGAAGTTCGGCCACATCTCCATCTGGTTCGGCAGCGGGAAGAGCCAGTAAGCCACCCACACACGGCCGATGTGGACGCCCGGGAACATTCCCGCGCACACAACGGCGAAGATGGTCATGGCCTCGGCCGCTCGGTTCACGCCCGTCCGCCAGTTCTGGCGGGTCAGGAAGAGCACGGCCGAGATGAGCGTGCCTGCGTGACCGATGCCGACCCAGAACACGAAGTTCACGATGGGCCAACCCCAGTACACCGGGTTGTTGTTACCCCAAACGCCAACGCCGGTCGTGATCAGGTGCACGAGCAACAGCCCGAGCATCCCGAGGAGCGACAGCGAGATCGCGAATCCTACGATCCACGCCTTGTTGGTACTGGGAACAGGCACCTCGGAGACCTTCGCGACGGCCTCGGTGACCGTTGCGAAACTCTCGTTCTCGCCTTCCACCAGGGCGGGTCTCACCCTGGGGTCCTGGCCTTTCAGCGGCTTGCCGCCGAAGGATGCGCTGGGATCAGTGGTCGTCATGGCCGGCTCCTTCCGAGGAGTCTCCTGCGTGGTTGTCGTCTGAGTGATCGCCCGAGTGGTCGTCGCCATGGCCGCCATGGCCGCCATGTCCCCCGTGGCCGCCATGGCCATAGGTTGCGGGGTCGTAGTCGTCCCGTCCCTTCACGCCCTGGGGCATCGCCGAGCTAAGCTCGGGGTTCGGGTTCGAGACGCGAGCCAGGTACTGCGTACGCGGCTTGATGTTGAGCTCTGCGAGCATCGAGTAGTCGCGGCCGAGGGCCTGCTTCTTCGACACGCGCGATTCCGGGTCCGTCAGGTCACCGAAGGTGATGGCCTGGGTCGGGCACGAAGCCTGGCAGGCCGTGATGACCTCCCCGTCGCGGATCTTGCGGTCCTCGTTGCGCGCCACAATGCGCGCCTCGGAAACCCGCTGCATGCAGTACGTGCACTTCTCCATGACGCCGCGGGAGCGAACCGTCACGTTCGGGTTGTTGCGCAGCTGGAGCAGCTTGTGCTCCGGCTCGTCCATGAACTTCGTGTAGTGGAAGTAGTTGAAGCGGCGCACCTTGACCGGGCAGTTGTTACCGCAGTAGCGCGTGCCGATGCAGCGGTTGTAGACCATGTCGTTGGTCCCTTCCTCGCCGTGCACGGTGGCGGCCACCGGGCAAACCTGCTCGCACGGCGCGTTCTCGCACTGCAAGCAGTTGATTGGCTGGTTCACCGCGTCGACGGTGTCGGCCTCGTCGGCGTCGCCTTGATAGTAAAGGTCGACCCGCATCCAGTGCATTTCGCGGCCGCGCTTGACCTGCTCCTTGCCGACGATCGGGATGTTGTTCTCCGACTGACAGGCGATGACGCAGGCGTTGCAGCCGTTGCACGTCGAGAGGTCGATGGTCATCCCCCACTGGTGCTGGCCCTTGTAGGCCTTCTGATCGAACAGAGAGGCCCGCGGCGGCACGTGGTAGACGTGCTTGAAGTGCTCCGGATCGGACTCGTAGGTCTCGACGTCCGACTCCATGACCAGCTTGTGC
>CALHGQ010000209.1 GCA_938030175.1 uncultured bacterium
ACCGCGACGCCAACCCTGCATCGACAGCAAACCTGACCAACGCTGTCGAGATCCTCTTTCGCTAGCGGGGTGGGCGGTGTGTTTGCGCCGCCTAGTCCCTCCATTCGCTGATCTTCTCGAAGCCGGATTCACCGAGTTCGAAGGTCGTCGCGACGGGGGCGGGCCCCAAATCCCGAGAGTGGCGAGAAAGTGAAGCGCGCTGGATATGCCCTTCGGGCCACTCGGTCTCGAGAATCCAACGATGAGTTTCGTTCATGCCGAAATGGAGCAAGAAGTCGCCGCTCCACCCTTGGCTCGCGCTGACTTCTTCGCGAAAGTTCGCGGGCGTCGTATGGTTTGCAAGTCCAGCTTGGTCAAGTAGGTCGAACGCCGCGTCGTCCTCGATGGAGGCCGCGTAAATCTTCACGCTGAGTGACTCGGGTACAGGCCCGTCGAGTTTTAGGCTGACGACCGCATTGACGACAGGGTCGGGACCGAGGACGAATGGCTGTCGGGCGCCGGGCAGGACCTCAACGGCGTTCTGCTCCAGGTCATTGCCGTCACGATCAAGAACAATCACCGCATAGAAGCCAGGCAGGACGTCGAGCTCGGCAACGGGTTGACCAGCACTCTCCGCAATCGTGAAGAGGGCGTCGGCCGGAGTGTCTGGAACGGAGCACACCTGCCGAATTCTGTAGAAGGCAGCGTCTTCCGCCGGCCAACGCCAATCGAACAGAATCGTACCCCGCGGAGGCACGTCCAGCGTCCCGAGTTCGGCATCGGTCCCCTGCAGCTCAACCGCTCCAAAGTCAAAGCGCATCTGGTCCGGGGAGATCATGGTGAGATAGTACTTGCCCACGGGGAGCCCAGTCAGTCTGAACGCTCCCGAGGCTGGATCAACAGACACGGTCCTGCCAAGCGGAACGCCTGAGAATCTCGCTCTCATCCGGGTACCTGGTGGTGGCACCGCTCCACCGACCCGAAGAAGGCCGCTTGCAGTTCCGAGGGACGCGTGCTCGCGCGGAGCGATGATCTCGACGAGGCTACCCTCCACGGGGTGCTCAATAGGATGCTGTACAACGGGGATCACTCCTTCCGTGGCGAAGACCAGGAACCTCAATGGCTCCACGGGAAAGTCCTCGATGAAGGTGATCCCATTTTCGTCGGTGAAGAGCGGTTCGGTACCCCAAGTCATTGCAGCGTTCATAGCTCTCGCCGGATGGTGCTGCAGAGGCTCCCCTGAATCATCGACCAAGCGGATGCGAATGCGCCTCGTCTCCTTTAACTGAAGCGTGACGGAAGTCTCTTCCCCGTTGATGACATTGACCTCCTTCGACGCACGCGCGCCGGCGAACGACGCCACGAGAAGGGTCGTTGTTGCGACAGCGCCATCAATCCTGAGCCGCCCCGCATCGTCAGTTGCGCCCCTCACGGGCGTGGCAATGGACAGCTTGACAGGCGCAATATCGACAACGGCTCCGACAGCAGGCGTCCCGTCGACAGCCAGCACCGTGACAGCAATACTTCCACCGCGCTGAAGCTCGATGGTGCACTCAGAAACGGACCCATCGCCAACCTCAACGGTATGGCCTATGGCGGCGAAACCATCGGCTGTGACTTGCAAGTTGTGTAGAGATCGAGGGACGCCAGTCAGTTCGAATGCACCTCGTTCGTCGGTCATTGCTTGGAAGCGGCGCAGCCCGTAGAAGCGCCCTTCCGCGTCCTCTCGCACCGGTTCTCCGCGTGGATCCTGTCGGCTGTTGGCGTAGTTTCGCACGACCAATGCGCCTACCGCCGGCGCGCCATCTGGCTGAAGCACACGTCCAGTAATCCGCATCGATAGCCCAATGAAAGGTAGGGTCAAGATCGACCGCTCCGCCGACTCCTTCTCCACCAAGTAGCAATGAGTATCAACGTAGCCCGGCGATCGCGCAAAGAGCTGGACGGCCCTGTTGACTGGATTCGTGTCAAACAACGCGGAGTCGTCGATAACCCCCAGGTCGAGACTGGCACGACCCCTTGAGTCGGTCGTTCCGAGAATGACATCGCCGGATGCCAACGTGCTCACCAGGTCAGCCCCCGGGACAGGGAGACCTGTCGGGTCGACCACGAGTACCTCCTGAGTCGTCCCTGAGGCGGGTGACGTCTCTGTCGCCACAACCGGCTGCGATTCTGACTCAGGCGCCGTCCCCGATGTCTCGTCATCCTCCGTCCCGTTTGAGATGACTTCCCGGTCGCCTGACGTCAACCTCTCAATGACTCCGTCGACCTCACCACGATCCCCAGGGTCTAGCCCCGCAAGTTCGGCGTCAACGTTTGGCTCCGGGAGCGGGTCGGCCTCTCCGCCTGGATTCCAAGTGCGCGCTACAACCACCACCCCGAGGACGAGAACTAGCGCTGCGGCAAGCCACTTGGACAAGGCCACGAGCCCGGCCGCAGATCCACCCGCCTTCGCGACGAACGAAACGTCCTTGAGGTCGCTGGTCTCCCACGGAAACGCGCCGACGAGGCCCAAGCCGAGCGCGCGCATGCTGCCTCCGTATTGGGACCGGAGGCTCACTCGCAGAGACTCGTTGGCCAACCGCAGGTCGCGCTGAACCGATGACTGCGAGATCCCCAGCCGCGTGGCGATGGCTCGGGTATCCAGACCTTCGAAGCAGTGCATGGTCACGACCGACTTCTGTCGCTCTTCCAACCTCCTTACGGCTGCACGAACTGCTTCAATGGTCTCCAGCTGGGCAGCCTCAGCAACTGGGTCAGCTTCCGCGATCTCCGGCCTTTCGCTCCGCATCTCGCGCTCCCTGCGACGAATTCGGTCGCGTACGTTGCTGCGCGCTAGGTTTCGAACCACGCCCCCCAGCCACGCTCCCCGGTCCAAGACAGGGGTCGAGCGATTCTGCGACGCAGCGATCCAAGCATCCTGGACAACGTCGTCCGCGTCCGCAGCATTCCTAAGCACCGAGCGAGCCACGTTCTTTAGCGACTCGAACTCGGAGTACCCATCGCCTTCCTTCATAGTCATAGGCGGTCGATCATACTCGCCGAACTGGCCCCTCGCAGAGCTCGATCAGGAGCTCAGGTCGGCGGAAAATTGTCGCGACTTTTCCTTCAACCTCTGAGAGAGCAGCTCCCAGATCCCGCCGGGGATGGATGCCAAAGCCCTAAGGCAAACGCCGTCCAGTACCCTCTCGTTGGGCGCTGGACCGGCAACGCTCAGCCGCGCTGCCCCAGAGGGCTGCGGGCCCCTCTTCGGAAGACTTCGCTTCTGTTCTAGAGCGATCCACGGGGTGCTGCTGATGTCGGCGGCCGTCGTCAACCGGATCCCGTGCAGTCGCAGAGCCGCGCCAGCCCCCCGAAGAGCCAGCTGAAGGAAATTCAAAGATTGTGTGCGGCCTCTCTTGGAACAGCTCCCACCCGCCGGCGAAACGACATCGAGGGGGCTGAGGCCTCTCTCGAACCTTGAACGAGTGTCACGGGCGAACGTCGTCTAGCGGCCTCGAGCTACATCTGTGGCCGTTTCGAGGACCGTCGTTTCGAAGGCGCCGCCTCTGGGCGCCCAACATCCCGAGACTCTTAGCCAACTTCGAAAATGACAATGAGAATCAAACCCATCATCCTCGTACTGGGCCTCCTACTGGGGGCCTTCGCGACGATCAGCACGGCGCGCGCCCAGATCATGGGGGACATCATTGGCCCCATTGATGGGCCACCTGATGACGAACCACCCCCTCCTCCTCCGATCGAGGAGAGGCACGTTAGCACGTCCTACACGGTCGACCCCGTGACCGGAGCCGTGATCGGCATCGTCTACAACTGCGCTCCGGGCGGCGACAATTGCCCGGTTGAGGCTCCCTGAAAGCCAACAGGCGAGGCCGACGGCATCGCCGCTTGACGTGTTGAGACCGGAGGCGGGGTCCGAGTGCACAGCGCTCGTGGGTTCACCGCCGGTCGCGCCACCTAGGACATGACATGATCCAACCAAAGTATCGCCTCCTAGTTCTTGGGGCCTTCGCCCTTGGGGTGTTGTTCCTCGCCGGTCACCTGAGCCTGGGAAGATCATCCGGTTTGGCGCCAGACGTCAGCCACCGAG
>CALHGQ010000210.1 GCA_938030175.1 uncultured bacterium
CCGAGATCCCCAAATAGGTCCAGATAGATCCAGCTAGATCCAGATCGGTGCTGAGGCACAGCAGAATGAGGCGCGATGGCGCCGAGCAGAGGCCCGCCGGCCGCCTGATCGCTCGCAGCCCGTTGAAGAGGCGCGACTTATCACCTCCACGAGCCCAGGCGCCGGGGACCAGCCCGGAAGGCCCAGAATGGGGCGCTGGCACCGCTCCCCCATCTTCCACCCAACTTTCGGGCTCAAATCCCCCGCGCCCCCTTGCCCTCCAGCCAATTGGCACTAATCTAGAGCTAATCGAATGAGCACCTCAATAGTGCTGATTCCCCTGGCCGATACCCATTGGCCACAGACGCCGTGCTCAAGCTCACCAAACGCACCGAATACGGCCTGATCGCCCTCGTTCACCTGGCAGATCAGGCAACCCTTGCCCCCGCGGGCGAGCCAGTCCCTGTCGTAAGCGCCCGGGCGATCGGAGACCTTTTCCCCGTCCCCCGCCGCCTCCTGGCGGAGGCGCTGAAGCAGCTCCAGCAGGACGGCATCGTGAACTCGACCCGTGGCGCCCACGGGGGCTATCGCCTTTCGCGCGCGGCCACGGAGATCTCCCTCGGGGAGGTCATCTCCAGCCTCGAGGGCGAGCCGTCCCTCACCAGCTGTGCCGGCCTCGGCGCGGCCGGCTCGAATCACAGCTGCGAGGTGGAACCCGTCTGCCCCATCCGCTCACCCCTCGCGCGCCTGCGCACGGGGATCTGGACCCTCTTCGAGGGCATCACTCTGCAGTCACTGACCGACCGCGCGATCGACCCCAACGCTCTCTTCGCCGGAGTCGCAGAAGAGAACGACGGCTTTTCCGCGACCGGCTGACGGCCCCAAACGAATCCAACGAAGGGCGCGGCCACCTCGAGAAGTCCTGCGGCTCCGCCTTCCGAACACTCAACGCACCTCATCGTCCCGGACCCGCTCCGGGACATCGAAACCTCATCCGATGACCAACCCGATCTATCTCGACTACCAGGCCACGACGCCGGTGGACAAGCGAGTCCTCGACACCATGCTTCCGTTCTTCACGGATGCCTATGGCAACGCAGCCAGCCGCAACCACGCGTTCGGCTGGGTCGCAGAGGAGGCCGTTGATACTTCGCGCGCCCAGATCGCTTCGCTGATCAACGCGTCGGAGAAGGAGATCGTCTACACGTCGGGCTCCACCGAAGCGATCAACCTCGCCATGAAGGGCGTTGGCGAGATGTACGAGTCCAAGGGCAAGCACATCATCACCTGCCTCGCCGAGCACAAGGCCGTGCTCGACACTGCCAAGCACATGGAGAAGCACGGCTTCGAGGTCACCTACCTCCAGCCCGATAAGACGGGCGCCGTCTCCGCCGAGCAAGTTCGCGACGCTATCCGCGAGGACACGATCCTCGTGGCGATCATGTGGGCCAACAACGAGGTGGGCACCATCAACCCGATCCGCGAGATCGGCGCCGTCTGCCGCGAGAAGGGCGTGCTCTTCTTCAGCGACTCGACACAGGCCGTCGGCAAGATCCCGGTGGACGTCGAGGCGGACAACGTCGACATGATCTGCTTCTCTGGCCACAAGATCTACGGGCCGAAGGGCGTCGGCGCTCTGTACGTTCGCCGCCGCAAGCCCCGCGTGCGCCTCGTCGCCCAGATGGACGGCGGCGGGCACGAGCGTGGCATGCGCTCCGGCACGCTCAACGTCCCCGGCATCGTCGGACTCGGCAAGGCCTGCGCGGTCGCCGAGGCGGACATGGAAAAAGACATCGCCCACAGCAACGGGCTCCGCGAGCGCTTCGAAAAGAAGATCTTCGACGCCCTCGACTACGTCTTCATCAACGGCGACGAGAACCGCCGCCTCCCCGGCTGCTCCAACCTCTCGTTCGCATACGTCGAGGGCGAGTCGCTCATCATGGGCTTCAAGGACCTCGCCGTATCGTCCGGCTCTGCGTGCACCTCGGCCAGCCTTGAGCCGAGCCACGTGCTCCAGTCGATGGAAGTCGGGGACGAATTGGCCCACAGCTCGATCCGCTTCGGATTCGGCCGCATGACCACCGAGGCCCATATCGACTTCGCCGCCGAGCAGGTCATCGACGCCGTCAAGAAGCTCCGCGAGCTCTCACCGCTCTACGAAATGGTCCAAGAGGGCATCGACCTGTCCACCATCGCCTGGACGGGGCATTGATGGTGCTCCGCCCCATCAACATGTTTTCTGGCACGACGGCTGACGCCGACGTTTCGATGCCTCCTGGCACGGCGGCTGACGCCGACGTAGCGATAGGGCTTCGGCCCGTCCAACGTGCCCTCGGCACAACCGCTCACGCGGACGTAGCGAACTAGAACAATCCAACGCTCGTTGGTTCGATCGAACGAGCTCCGCTGGCAACAGCAAACACCGCGCTCCGCAGGCGCACCACCACTGCAACTACCATGGCTTATAGCGACAAGGTCCTCGACCACTACGACAACCCCCGCAACGTTGGCTCCCTCGACAAGAAGTCGAAGGACGTGGGCACCGGCATCGTCGGCGCGCCGGAATGCGGCGACGTGATGAAGCTCCAGATCCAGGTCGAAGGCGACACGATCGTCGACGCCAAGTTCAAGACGTTCGGCTGTGGCTCCGCCATTGCCTCCTCTTCCCTCGCCACCGAGTGGATCAAGGGCAAGAAGGTCGACGAGGCACTCGCGATCTCCAACACCGAGATCGTCGAGGAGCTGGCACTTCCCCCTGTGAAGATCCACTGCTCGGTGCTGGCCGAGGACGCCATCAAGGCGGCGATCAAGGACTTCAAGGACAAGAACGGCAGCGCTGCGCCCGCCGAGGCGCAGAAAGCCTAAGGAACGTTCGAGGGTTGGACCGTCGACCCTCCAGGAACGTGACCTTCCCGATCAACGACTAAAGAGACTGAACCTATGGCTATCGGAATCACAGAGCGCGCGAAGAACGAAGTGGAGCGCATCCTTGTGGATCAAAACATGCCCGACGGCACCGCGCTGCGCGTGGGCGTGAAGGGCGGCGGCTGCTCCGGCTTTTCGTACACCCTCGGCTTCGACGATGAGATCCGCCCGACGGATCAGATCAACGAGGAAGAAGGCGTTCGAGTCGTCTGCGACCCCAAGAGCTTCCTGTACCTCAACGGCACCGTCGTTGACTTTGAGGAGAGCCTGATGGGGCGCGGCTTCAAGTTCACGAACCCCAATGCTGACAAGAGCTGCGGCTGCGGCGAATCCTTCAGCGTCTAGTCCGAGCAAAGTCATGTCTAGTCACGGCCATCAGCTGGGCCCCTGCGCCAGCTGCAATGCCCCGATGGAAACGCCGCTGGCCTGCGGAGCCTGCGGCGTTTTGGTCGATGTAACGGAGAACGAGCCCACGCCCTTCGCGACGCTGGGCCTCGACATCTCCTGCAACGTCGACCCCAAGGATGCGCGCAAGCGTTTGCGGCGCTTTGCGCACCTGGTGCACCCTGACTACTACACCACCGGCGGTGCCGAACAGCTCGCCCTCGCCGAGCACAACAACGCGCTGCTCAACCGCGCCTTCGACGTAGTCACCGACGACGTGCGCCGCGCCGACTGGATCGTGGGCCACCTCGGCGGCCCCGGCGAGAAGGACCTCGGCTGTATGCACCAAGAGTTCCTGATGGAGGTCATGGAGTGGAACGAGATTCTCGACGACCACGAGCCGGGCTCCCCCGAGTTCGAATCACTCGGAAGCGACCTCCGCGAAGAGCGCGAGCGCCTCGTGGCAGCCATCGAGGGCTACCTCACGCCGCTCCCCGACCCAAGCACACCTGAGGGCGAAGAAGCCCTCAAGGACGTCCGCAAGGACCTCAACGCACTGCGTTACATCGACCGCGCCCTGACGCGCGTGGCCGGCCTCCCCGCCCCTATCTGACCCTTCCGGTCTGACCCCTTAGCCAGAGCGATCCCCGTGGGCTACATCGAACTCGACGTCCTCGACAACCAGCCAAAGCGCATCGTGATCGGTATCGATCTCGGTACCACCAACTCGCTGCCAGCGATCTGGTCGAACGGCCGCCCTGAGGTCCTCCGCATCGAGGGCGAGCCCGCGCTTGTGCCGTCGGTGGTGCACGTCAAGGAAGACGGTACCGCCATCGTCGGCCGAAGCGCCCGCGCGCGGTCCCTCGACGACCCAGAACACACGATCCACAGCGCCAAGCGCTTCATGGGTCGCTCGCTCTCCGACATCGACGCCCGTGACATCGCGCGGCTGCCCTACGCCGTCACCGAGACCGAGCGCGGCCTCGTCCAGGTGGAGGTGCGCGGCAAGAAGCTCACGCCCCAGGAACTCTCGGCCCTCATCCTGCGCGAGGTCTGCGCCCAAGCGAGCGTCGCCATGGGCGGCGCCGAGGTCATGAGCGCCGTCATCACGGTCCCTGCTTACTTCGACGACGCCCAGCGCCAGGCCACCCGCGACGCGGCGCGCCTCGCCGACATCGACGTCCTGCGCATCGTGAACGAGCCCACGGCGGCCTCCCTCGCGTACGGCCTCGACCAGCGCAAGGAAGGCACCGTCGCAGTCTATGACCTCGGTGGCGGTACCTTCGACGTGTCGATCCTCTCCATCGAAGAGGGCGTCTTCGAAGTTCTTGCTACGAACGGCGACACTCACCTGGGCGGCGACGACATCGACGCTCTCCTGATGGACCTCCTCACGGACGAAATCGGCGACGGGGTCGACCCGAAGGCCCTGAAGGATCCGGCCTTCCTACAGGCCGCGCG
This sequence comes from uncultured bacterium, assembly GCA_938030175.1. GTDB lineage: Bacteria > Planctomycetota > UBA1135 > UBA1135 > Saltatorellus. Next base: position 4,750 of record CALHGQ010000210.1, read on the forward strand.
CCTCAGCGCGGAGAAGACGAAGATCGAGCTCTCGTCGCGTCCCGAGTCGGACCTCGTGCTCTCGCTGCCCGACTACGGGATCAACGTGCGCAAGCGCATCACCCGTGAAGACTTCAACGCGATGATCGCGCCGCTCGTGAAGCGCAGCTTCGACTGCGTCCGACGGGCCATGGCCGACGCCAAGCTCGCGCCCACCGACGTCGACGAAGTGGTGCTCGTGGGCGGATCCACCCGCGTGCCCCTCGTCCGCTCGGAGGTCGAATCGTTCTTCGGCCGCAAGCCCCACACGGAACTCGATCCCGATCAAGTCGTCGCCCTCGGCGCGGCCGCCCAGGCCGAGGTCCTGATGGGCGGCAGCCGCGAGATCCTCCTGATGGACGTGACGCCCCTTGCCCTCGGACTCGAGACCGTGGGCGGCGCCGCAGAGAAGCTGATCCAGCGCAACAGCCGGATTCCGTGCTCCGTCAAGGAGGGCTTCACCACCTACGTCGACGGTCAAACAGCCATCGACTTCCACGTGGTTCAGGGCGAGCGCGAGATGGCGGTCGACTGCCGCTCCCTCGGGCGCTTCAAGCTGACCGGCATCCCCCCCATGGCCGCGGGGATGGCACGCGTGGGCGTCAAGTTCCACCTCGACGCTGACGGCATCCTGACCGTCACAGCCAAGGAAGAGAGCACCGGCGCCACGGCGTCCATCGAGGTGCGCCCATCCCACGGGCTCTCCGAGGACGAGGTCGAAGCGATGCTCGAAGCGTCGCTCGCTAACGCCAAGCGTGACTTCGACGAGCGCCGCCGCGTCGAGCTGATCGCCGAGATTGGCATCATGCTGCGCCACTCCGAAGCGAACTTGCCCATTGCCCGCGAACGCCTCGACGCGGAGTCCGTGCAGGACCTCAACGAGGCCATCGCCGCCGCCAAGACCGCCCAGAACTCCCTCGAGCTGGACGAGGTCCAGGCCGCGAGGGACATCCTCGATCGCGCGACGATGCCCCTCGCAACGGTCC
>CALHGQ010000211.1 GCA_938030175.1 uncultured bacterium
GGGCTGTCGCCGTGCGGTGTTTCGTTCGTTGCTGTTGCCCCTGCGCCGCTCCGAATGGCCCTACCTACCGCGAGAAACGGTCTCCCCCCGTGCCCAGAGCTGACGCGTGCCGCTCCGCCCTCTCAAGCCAACGTGGCCTGCTCCTAGCAGATCCGATCCAGCCAACCTGATCCTCCCAGGCGTTGGTACTGTGCGAATTGATGCGGTAGGAATGCTGACGTTTGCCACTACGGCCGATGCCAACGGCCGTGCGACCGATCAGCTCCAGGTTCCGAGCGGCATCGCGCCTGGGTCGGCGTTTTCCTTCTAGGGCGTGACCAGCACGAACGGGATCTTAGAGCGATCCTCTGCCGCGAAGGTCGAGGTCGGAGACTCCACGGCGCCGTTGATCCACTCATCGATTCCCAGCGGGTCCATTGCCATCGATACCTTCGCCTCCATGGGGCCTCGGGCCTTCACTCGACCACGCTGACGGAAACCGGCGCATGCGTTGAGGATGGCCTTGCGACCCACTTCGCTGGGGCTGCGTTCGACCATGTTGGCCAAGAGATCTCCGACCTACGGATCCACATAGTCGCGGACGATGACTCGGTCCCCGTCACAGCAACGACCATGTTCACGGTCAACAGTCTTCTTCGCGACTGCGACGTGAGCTACGTCGCCGGAGGCGTTGAGTACGGCCCGTTTCAGGTTCTCGGGGCGGTCACCGCGGAGCCTGGCGCCATGGAGATTCAGCTCAGTCCCCTCCAGCTGGCCTCTGGCCCACTGACAAGCGCGGTGATCTCGGCAGACCTCGAAGAGTTCTACCGCGGGGCTATCTGGAACCAGATCCAGGCTAGCCCAGACCTTCCCGCCGACGGATCCGATGGCTCACTCATCACGGCCGATGACGTGAACACAAGCTCTGACAACGCCGAGGCCATGATGGCGGCCGCCATCGCAGCGTTCGCCGGCGTCACCACTTTCTTCTATCCGAACCTCCCCAACTACAACGACTCTGTCGGTGCGGAAGGCGAGGTCCTGATGGCCATGACGGGCGGTCGTGCGTCCAACGTCGACGAGCTCCGTATCCTGATCGACCATGGAGTGATCCCCCAGAGTGAAGCTTTCGCAACGGTGTCCATCGCCAAGCTGATGGCGCTGCTCGGCCTCCAGGGCTTCGGCAAGGACCTCGGTGACGTCCTGGAAGATCAGGCCGGCGATCTACTGGAGAAGCTCGGCGAGCAGGTGGACAGCGGTGATGACCGTGCAGCTGGCAAGACGGCAGCGAAGATCCTCGACAAGATGGCGAGCAAGAGCTTCGGTAAGGCCCTTGTGAAGAGGGTCGGCGCGAAGAAGGCTGGAAAGATCGCCGCCAAGGTGGGCTCGAAGTTCGTCCCGCTCATCGAATGGGCCGGAGCCGCCTTGACGGCAACGAAGGCGCTGATCGAGCAGATTTTTTGGCCCTCCCGGTCGGGTGCCCCCCCTTCGCCCCTGGCCCCGAGTCGAGCCAGCGTCAGGGGCGTTTCTCGTTTCACTCCGATACTTGCCGGGGTAAATCGTGGGAACGAGCGGCAAACTCTGCGACGAAGGACGCCTTCACGCATAGGGGCGCGCTACTTCTTCTCTGGCCCACCATCCGATCATCGCGCCCTCACCAGATATGATTGCGTTCGTGGACATTAGCGACGACCCCTCCGCCTTTGACTTCCTTCGCGTCCTCGAAGAGGCACGCGGCGGAGACCAAAGGGCCATAGAGCAACTATTCGAACGTTTTTACCCGCCGGTAGAGCGCATGGTTCACAAGAGCCTTGCCACGGACTTGCGGGTCAACCGGCCCTGGCTATCGACCAGGTTCAGTACCGGCGACGTGGTGCAAGAGGTGTTCACCAGTGTCTTGGGCGACCTTGGCGTCTTTGCGGGCACCAATGAGGGAGCGTTCGCCGGGTACCTCGCGATGGTCGTTCGGAACCGTATCCTCGATTTGATTCGATTTCATGAGGCGGCCCGTCGAGATGGACGCCGGCCGTCGATCGATGTGGTCGATGCGCCCATCGGGACGGACAGCACCGACCCGGCGCGACTGGCCGTGAGCAGAGAGGAGTTCGAGCAGTTCCACGCGGCCCTCGCGAAGCTGCCTGAGCGTGAGCGGCTAGTCCTCCGAGCCCGATTCGAGCGAACAGCGAGCTTTCAAGAATTGGCGGATCAACTGGGTTACGGCTCGATCTCCTCCGTCCGAAGGGCGTTCTTCGCGGCCCATGCAAAGCTCGCCACCTTGCTTGGCCTCGATACGGAGTCTTCTGCGGATTCGCCGGAGCCCGAGGCCCAAAGAGAAGACTGATGCAATCAGAGGAAGAAACAGTTTCAGAGCTCGTGGCCGCTGCGCTTGAGCACATGGATGAAACGGGCACTCAGCTAGAGATCGATGAAGTCTGTCGAGAGCATCCAGACCTTCGTGACAAGGTGGCGCGCGTGCTCGAGGCCGCGACGCGCGTAGAGAACTTCGAGTTTGCAGGTGTGCCGGGCCTTCCACGCCTGTCCGAGGCCATCAACGATCGCTATCGCCTGGATGCGCGCCTCGGTGCAGGGGCGATGGGCGCCGTTTACGAAGCGAAGGACCTAGAGCTGAAGCGCAGAGTAGCGATCAAGATCCTCCACAACGGTATCCTCGATAGCGACTCATCAACGATCCGCTTCGAGCGTGAGGCCGAAGCGCTAGCCGCTATTGAGCACCCTTCGGTGGTGACCATCTACGACCGCGGCTCCACGCTTGAGGGCGCGCCTTTGATCGTCATGGAGCTGATCGATGGGGTGCCGCTCTCGGCCGTGGCGGATCGAATCGCCAAGCACTCGAGCCACGATGAGGTCAGCTGGATGGAGGAGGCCTTCGAATTAGAGGCGCTCAACGAGGGGTCCGTCCTTCGTCAGGCGGTCTCTTGGTGCGCCGAGTTGGCGTCAGGCCTGGAGGCGGCCCATGCCCGCGGCATCGTGCATCGCGACGTAAAGCCCTCGAACGTCATGCTGAGGCGAGGCGGCGGCGCGGTACTGATCGACTTCGGAACAGCTGCGGACGAAGAAGCGGCTTCTCTGACCCGGACGGGTGCCGCGGTGGGCACACCAGCGTACATGGCCCCAGAGATCCTCGAAGGCGGATCCCGTGCGACGCCGCAATCAGATGTCTACGGCTTGACCGCGACACTCTTTCATCTCGTGACGGGAAGGGCGCCTTACACCGGTACACCGTCGCAGATCATCGCGGCGCTCGCAACGCGCGAGCCGCGGGTCGAGCCAGCGCTGGCGTCGACGCTTCAGCGTGACCTCCTCGGCATCCTCGAGAAGGGCATGAACCGTCTCCCGAGCAAGCGCTACTTATCGATGGCGGCACTGCGCGCGGATCTGCTCGCATTCCTGTCCCACCGACCCGTCAGTGCTCGACCTACGGGCCGGATGGAACGGCTCATGCGCCGCGCGCGTCGCTCGCAGTTCGGTCGCGGGCTGCTCGCCGCGGCTGTCCTGACGGTAGGCGTCCTTGGCTACCGCCAAGTCGACGCTGCGAGGGCCGCTAGTCGAGCGGCTGAATTCAACGAAGCAGCCCTCCACATGCCCGCGAACTTTGGCGTGGTCAGCTACGACAACCGTAGAGTGGGAGATCCGGACCTTGAAAAGGAAGTGGCCGCCGTGTTCGATCGGTTGGTGGCGTCGGGGCATAGACCGGAGGTCGCACACTGCTTAAGGGCCGCGTTCCGTCACGATCGCGGTGAGACGGTCCTCGCCAAAGCAGACATGCAGCGAGTCGCTGATAGGGTGGGAACACCCTACGCACGCTCATTGAGTGACGCCTATGGACTCCTCGGAGAGTCGGCGTCAGCGGCGGATCTGGACCTCACGGGACTGCCCGACCCGGAAAGCGCCGGGGACGCTTACCTAGCAGGCTTCCACGAGCTTCGTCAGCGCCGGTACGGGGGCGCGGCCCAATACTTGAAGGACGAGCGCCTCGACAACTGGCGGCATGCGGCTGAGCTGCGGGCGATGCTCCTCATCCTGGATATTCCCCGGGACGGTGTGGCCGAGGTGGATAGAGCTGCCAACGTGCTCTTCGAGGCGAGCATCGCGGTGGAACAAAAGTTTGGCGGCCGCAGCTCGATGACGGCTCACCTGGCGGCGTACGCGCTGTCCCGCCAGCAACGGTTCGACGAGGCCCTCGAAATCTGTCAGGAGGGCCTTGAGCTCTGCCCGGCCGCGGCGGAAACCGCGATCAACGCGGCTCGGGCTGCATGGCGGAACGTCGATTTCGAGCTGGCTGGGCAGTTCATCGACCGCGCCGCGAGCCTCCTGCCACACTACCCGAAGGCGTTTGAGACGGGACTCTTGGTGCGCATGTCAAAGAGAGACTTCGACGACGCAAGGACGTGGCTGGGGCGAATGCCCTTTGACGATTCGAGCGCCAGGGACAGACGCACGGAGCGATCTTGGAGGATCCAGATCGATACGTACGAAGCTCTCCACCTCTTTCGACGGTCAGAAAGCCAAGCAGCGCAGGAACTTGCGTCCGGCGCGCTAGCACTTTTCAAGGAGCAGGGCGATTCGGCGGCAAAAGTGGACCGAGACCACGCCTTGATGTGTGAGTCGATCGTCGAAGGGGATCCAGCCGGGGTCTTTGATGCACTTGTGAAGCGCGTTGTCGCCGAACCCCTTTGGCCCGACCGGCTCAGAACATTGGACGCTCTCATGCGTTCATCTCGCGTCGACCCAGGGCCAGACACTGTCGCTGGCTTGATGGAAGTCGTGACTGCCATCTCCGACCGTCTTGGCCGGCGTTGGCAGGCTGTGGCTGATGAGGAGTCACCCAGCTCTCGATAGCCGCGGCACTGCCCAGACCCCTGACTGTATTTTCCCGTCAAGTCCCCCCTACCAAAGCGTACTACCGAAACGACCATGAACCTCCGTCTCTCTCAACATGCCGTGGCCCCTGCACTCGTCGTCGCCGCCCTCGGAACCCTCACCCCAACCGCTTCCGCACAGCTTCGCGGAATGGCGTCGGTATGGGCCGCGGGATTGTCTGAGCGCGTCCCTCAAGCGACCGCGGCCGTAGCGGACCCGACTCTGCTGAAGGCGCCTATGATTCCGAGTGCACCTCCAGCCCCGTGGGCACATCCAGCCGGCGGTCCGACCCTGCTCGTCCCGGACTACTCGTCCATGGAGCTCTTCGGTCAAGACGCATGGCTGATCGAAGTGGACGCACACTCGATCGGCAGCGATCAGATTCCGCATCATGACGACGGTGTGCCGGACGTCAGCGAGACGGAGGAAAACTGGCTCGCCTATGTCGTGAGCGTCAAGAACGGAGCGGAGGGCACTACGGGAAGCTACCTCGACTCGCTTCAAGGGGTACGACCCGTGGGAGCCGAGCTGATCAGCTACTACACTTCCGAAAGTCAGAACATCGCCAACATCCTCGTGGGCAACAATGCGGTGGAAGCGAGCGCGATGACGTTGGGCTACGACCCTTCGAACGTGAGCGACGTTGATGCCCTTGACTACGGGATCGGAATCCACTCCTTCACCGCTCAGCAGTCGGGCGTGTCCCAGCTCTTGTTCCCGAGCTCGAATGAGTATTACTTCTCAATCACGCCAAAGACCGTCACCGACTGGATTGGGTGGTACGGAACTGCGCCGTTCGCAGACGGCCAGCCGCCCCACGCCGGAGACATCTACGTCAAGGAATGGGATGAAACCAATCGCTCGTGGGGTCCGACGAAGATCTATCGAACCCACCTAAACGTCGGAATCGCGGCGACCGAGGACATCGACGCACTCGCCATTAACCGCGCGAATGGCGTGATCGTTTTCTCGACGGTACTTGATCCAGCCAACCCTGCAGCACCGCAGCTCCTGATCAGCGACGGCAACGGTTCCAGTCAAGAACTCAAGGATACGGATCAGGGAGGCACCACCAACACACCCGTTCAGGACAAACTCGATCTTGGACGAGAGCGTGACGACGTAGACGGATTGTGCGGAATCGACCCTGAGGGAGCGTACGTTTACGATCGAGCGGTGGGTATCGCCGTTACAACGGCCGCGCAGATCCCTTCCCAACCGGCAACCCTGCCAATCATGGGGCTGAGCCTCGAGCGTGGATTCGCGGGGCTCTCGGGCCCTGAGAGCTTGATGGCGCAGATCTCTGGCTGGGCGGGAGTCACTCCCCAGGACTGCTATGTCACCTATTTCTTGTACGTCGGGTCGGAGCCCATCGTTCCGAACTCGGACCCCACCGCCGCGCTCCCGAACGGCACGGTGCCGAACTGGACAACGATCGGTCCGGTCCTTCGCACCCAGGCAGATGATGAGTTCGTCGTATCCATGCCCTTCGCCGTTCCAGTCCAGACCGACCACAATCTGGCAGTGCTCGCGATTGTTCGGTCGCTTCCTTCCGCAGGATCACAGGTCCTCGGTGGAACCTTTGTGACGCAAATGGGGTGG
>CALHGQ010000212.1 GCA_938030175.1 uncultured bacterium
GGGGCCCCACGAAGCGATCAGACCGACCAATGGGCCACGGAACGACTCCACCCATTGATCGAGGTGCTCCTCCGTGACGGGGGGCTTTGAAGTAGGAGAATGCCTCATCTCAAAAGGCCATTGTCACGGCGGCCCGGAGACACTTAGGGATTCGACCATTTCCCTCAAAAACCGCCCTGAGGCGCCCTGGGGCCTCAATCGTCGTCTTCTTCGTCTTCCTCAGGCGGGCCCGTCCACTTGCCGAGCTTCTTGGGGATGCGCTTCTTGTTCTTGCGGGACCACGCGATCCATGCGCCCTCGACGTTGTCCCCAAAGTCGGGCGACTCTTCGATCTCCAGGCGATTCGCGAAGGTCTTCAGCGCGAAGTGGATCTGGCGGGTCTTCGACTGGTCCGTCTGGGACCCGAACTGCTTGATCACCGCCTTCACCGCGTCGGCCGTGCCGAGGCGCAGAAGCGCTCGGGACGTGGCCATGGCGACGGGCTCACCTCGCATCTCCGTCGGGAAGGCATTGAGCAGTCCGGAAAGCGCGTCGACCACGCGATCATCCCGAAGGTTCTCACCGCACGACACGGCGCGCTTGAGCACCTCCATCGCGTCGCCAACACCCCCGTGCTCCTCGTTAGGTCCGGTCATGTCGGCGACCAGCGTCCACATGTGACCCTTGAACCACTTGATCCGCTTCACGTAGCCCGCGACCGCTGTCTCGGGGTGCTGTCCGTCCGCCAAGTAGCGGAACGCCGCGCTCTGCACGACGAGCTTGTCGTCCTCAAGGGCTTCGACCAGGACCTCAGCCGCGCCCTTGAAGGGAGCCTTGGGGTGATCTCTCGCAAGGTCCGCCACCGCTTCGATCGCGCGGAGACGAGTGTTCATATCGTCCGACTCTAGGTCGGGGCCAAGGCGCTTGATCTCGGCGGCGTCATGGGCCCGGTGAGACTTGCAGATCTTCTGGTGACCGCAGTCCTCGCACACGTCCAAGGCGTTGGTGCTTGGAAGCGCGTTCGCCCAGGAGAAGAGCCCGAGGAAGAGAAGGCAAAGGAGAGCGGCGGTACGAATCATGTCTTGGGCTGCGAGCGGATCAGAAGGACAGTTAGGCCGGGGGCCCTATTGCACGGCACGCCGAATCGGTCTGCCAGGAGCGTTCATGGCAAAGTGCATCGGACCCCTCGCCGTGGTCCAACTACGAGCCTTGGGGGCGGTCACAGCGGTTGATTGGCGGATACGGGGGATTTGTGCGAGATTCAGGTCATACGCGGATCTCGCCCGCGCCACTCCTCTGCGATGCGCCGCACTCCGTCCCCTCCCCACCGGCCCTGGTTCGAGGAACTCCATCCCCGGGCCTACGGCTGGGCGCTCGTGTGCTGCCGGCGAGATCCGGAGCGCGCGGGGGAAGTCCTGCAGACCAGCTACACGCGGATTCTTGGGGGCTCCAGGGAGTTCGTCTCCATGGACGAGTTACGCGCGTTCTTGTTTGGCGTGATCCGCAGGGTCGCGCTCGAGCACGCTCGGTCGGCGCGGCGCGAGCTAGATCTGCGTGCTCAGCTCCAGGCCCATCTGGGCGCCAGTCGATCGGAGACGGAAGCGGCCGCGCCTTCGCCCGAGGATCTGGCGGAGAGCCATGAACTTCACGGTGCGCTGCGGCGCGCCGTGGATGCCCTGCCCCAACGGCAGCGCGAGGTACTCCACCTCGTTTTCTATCAGGGGCTCTCCCTGACGGAGACCGCCGCCGTCCTGAACATCAAGGTCGGCTCTGTGCGACAGCACTATGCCCGCGGCAAGGAAGCCGTTCGAGACCAGTGCGCCCCCTCGGTGGGACAAAATCTATGACGCAAGACGATTCTATACTTCAAAGGTTCTACGCCGCCGAGCGGGAGCGTGAAGGCGCGGCGGCACCGCCATTCTCCGATCTCATGGAAGCGATCGAACCGTCCGCCCCACCGACGGTCGGCGAGCGCCCACGCTGGCGCGGGTTCGCCTTTGCGCTGGCGTCGGTGGCGGCCGCGGCCGTGGTGCTCTCTGCGCTCCGTGATGGATCTCCCGATGCCTCCACGCGCCCACCAGGTTCTGACCCGTCCGCCAGCGCGGCGTCGCCGGCCCGCGAGGCTCTATCCCCTTCCTCCAACCCCTTCGACGAAGCATGCGATGCCGCCCTTGCGGCCCTCGACGCCCATGCCCTTGACGACGGGCTCGTGGGCGGCACAGACGTTCTCCTGAACAGCGACTTCGACTGATCATCCCATGGCATTCATGACCCCCACGATTCGTTTCGCATTGCTCTTTGGCGCCGCTGCCTTTGCCGCTCCTTCACTCCCAGGCGCGGGGCCTCCAGCTGACGACGAGCTCCGAGCACTCATGCCCCCCCCGTCCTGGTTGATGAAGCGCGGCAAGGAGCTAGGTATCGACTCCTCCGCGGGGCGCCTCATGCGCACCCGATGGCAGGAGGCCCAGGGCGAGCTCACGGAGCTCAAGCGAGACGCCCGGTTCCGCAAACGCGAGCTCCGCTCTTCGCTGAGCCAAGAGCCCTTCGATAGGGCGTCGGTGGAAGCGCGGTTCGAAGAGCTTCTCGAGGCGGAATTGAAGATGAAGCGAACCGCGTTGAAGATGCGCCTCGACGCGCTCGAAACGATGAGCAGTGACCAGCGAGCCAGGGTGCGGAGCGCCGTCTCCGAGGAGATGCAGCTGCGCACTCGCCTCAGGTCACAGATCGAGATGATCCGCCGGCGCGGAAAGCGCCTCTACAGAAACGGCGCCGACACCAGCTCGATTCAATCGCGTGTCCGCGAGATCGAGCAACTGATCCGCGCGGGCGAGCTCGTGCAAGCCGACCTTCTCGCCTCACAACTTGTGGACGAACTCCACTGATCCGTCGCCACTACCCCCAAGACCCATGCTGAACCAAACCACTCAACCACTCGCAGGTCAAGCGGGGCTCGACCCCGTGAGGCGCGACGACATCCTCGCCCTGGTTCACCGAGCTACCTTCGGCTACACCACGGACGAGCACACGCGCGCCACCACCATGGGCTTCAACGGGTGGCGGGATGAACAGCTCGACCCGGCCTCCATCGACGACACGGAGTTGGACACCGCCCTCGCAGCTCTCCCGAGCCTCGCGATGGACGCGGCGACCCTGCTCTCGACCTACCCCCCGGGAATGAACGGGGACGTGGTCGTAGCCACTCAGCTTCAAGCGGCTCGAGTGCTCCGGGCGGTCTACTCCAAGCGCCAGCTCTTTGAGCGAGTCGTGGAGTTCTGGACGGACCACTTCAACATCTTTGGGCTCGATGGCGCCCAGCGCTACCTGAAGACGGTGGACGACCGAGAGGTGATCAGAACCCACGCTCTCGGCCGGTTCAGGGATCTCCTCGGAGCCTCCGCCAAGAGCGGCGCCATGCTTCTCTATCTCGACAACGCAACAAGCGTTTCCGGCGCGCCCAACGAGAACTACTCGCGAGAGCTGATGGAGCTGCACACCCTAGGCTCCGACGGCGGCTACACCGAAGTCGACGTGGCCGAGGTCGCTCGCTGCCTGACGGGCTGGACGATCTTCCCCGTCGGCACTTCGAACGCCGCGGAGTTCCGCTTCGACTCTTTGAGTCACGACAACAAAGCCAAGACCGTTCTGGGGCAGTTCATCCCCGCGGGTGGCGGGCAACAGGACGGGGAGACGGTGCTCGACATCTTGGCCGCCCACCCCGCGACTGCCGCGCGCATCGCCGCCAAGCTCTGCACGTACTTCCTTGGGTACGGCGTACCAACAGCCACCGTGGACCGCGTCGCCGCACGCTTCCTGGTGACGGATGGCGACATCAAGGAGACCCTCAAGGAGGTCCTGTCCATCGTCTCCTTTGCGGAGATCAACGTGTCCATCGAGCTGAAGCTCCGGCGCCCCCTCCATCTTGCGGCCGGTGCCGTTCGCAGCACCGGGGCTATTCTGTCTTCAACCCAGGGGCTGACGGAGTCGATGCGCCTCATGGGTCAACTGCCCTTCGGATGGCCAGCACCCAACGGCTACCCAGACTCCTTAGGGGCATGGGGATCGAACTTGCTGCCGCGCTGGACATTCGCGTCCGAGCTACTCAACGGACAAGTGGATGGCGTGGAGGTCCCTGTGGCGGCACTCCAAGCGCTCTTTGGCGGCGCGCCCCCCGCGCGCCGGGCTGAAGCACTGAGCGGCCGCCTAACCGGCGGACGCATGAGCCTCTCCGACGTACGCCAAGTCCAGGCGTTCCTCGATGCGCAACCCGGGATCAACGCCACCGTCGCCCGAGAAGCCGTCGCCCTCGCGCTCTCCCTCCCCAGCACCCAGTGGATCTAGCAGCCAGCCCAAACGCCATGTCACGTAGCCACCAAAACGCCAAGTCAATGAAGTCTGAGTGCGCTGAGTACTCGACCCTCTCCCGCCGCGGCTTCCTGGGCAGCGCCGCTGCCGCCGCAGCGGGCACCCTGCTCCTTCCCAAGACTGCTTTCGCAGGCGGCTCCGGTGGTTCAAGGCCAACGCTCGTCGGGATCTTCCTGCGCGGCGCCATCGATGGGCTCTCGACCGTCGTGCCTTACGGGGACAGCGCCCTCTACACGGCGCGTCCTGACCTCGCCGTCCCCGCGCCGGGGTCCGCCGATGGAGCGCTCAACCTCGACGGCTTCTTCGGGCTCAACCCGAACGCCGCCGCGCTCTTGACGCCCTTCCAAGCCAACCGCCTGGCGTTCATCCACGCGTGCGGCTCCACAGATCCGTCGCGCAGTCACTTCGATGCGATGCGCTCCATGGAGACGGGAACACCGGAAAACCCCGGCGCCAACGAGCCTTCGGGGTGGCTCGCACGGCACCTGCAGTCGGTGACCCCACTGGGATCCGGTTCACTCCGCGGAATCGCGCTCGATGACTTGCTTCCCCGTGTCCTGGCCTTGGCGCCGGACACCCTCCCCATCCCCGACCCGAGCACGTTCGCTTTCCCCGGCAACGCCGCCACCGCCGACAGCCGAAGGCAAGCGATCGAGAATGCCTACCGCGAAACCATCGCTCCCTTGGCGCCCGCTGCCGCGAGCTCCCTCAGCACGATTGACCTGATGGAGAACGTGGACTTCGCTGGCTACGCGCCGTCCAACGGAGCGGTCTATCCCGCAAGTCCGTTCGGGAACGTCATGCGCAACACAGCGATCCTCATCAAGGAGGGCATCGGCCTTGAGGTAGCCCACTACGACTACGGCGGCTGGGATCATCACGACGACCAGGGCCCTCTCAACGGCACCTTGGCGGACATGCTCATGGACCTCTCGGCGGGCCTCGAGGCGTTCTACCTCGACATGCAAGGCATGGAAGACAAGTACGTCCTCTACGCCAAGAGCGAGTTTGGACGCCGCGTCGCACAGAACGGAAGCCTCGGCACCGACCACGGAAGTGGCGGCATCATGATGGTGATGGGCAACCGCGTCCAAGGTGGCCAGGTGCTCGGCAACTGGCCGACCCTCGATCCGGCGCAGCTCGACAACGGAGACCTTCGCATCGAGACCGACTACCGCGACGTCCTGGCGGAAGTGCTGTCCGTCGGGCTCGGGGGCACGGATCTCGGGCACGTCTTTGCGGGGCATACCCCGGCGCCGGTGGGCGCGGTCATCTGAGCGGAACGGCGTTGGGCCGATTCGCTTGGCGAGTCGAAAGCACGGAGGATCGCGAAGGCGCACACCTATTCGCTTCCTCCGTGCCCACTAGCCATGGCGGCGGGGGGGGTCATGGCTTCCTCGCCGAACGGCGCACCGAGGGTAGGCTCCGAACAAACCTGCGCCCGTGGGCTCCTCGATCGGCGTAGATCGCCAGACAGCTGGTACCATCACCGCCCCATGGCAGCTCCCTCAAAGCTCCGACGCCGCGCGGTCTTGGTGCTGCTCTCCAGTGTCCTATCGTTCGCTGTGGGTGAGACGGCCTTCCGGCAGCTCTTGGTCCACCGCTTCAAGAAGGCGAATGCGGCCTTCGAGCATGAGCTCTGGCGCATCGAGCCTGGCACACGTCACCTCTACGGGCTTCACCCGGGCGTGCAACGGGACAACCGCGTCGGCAACGAAGACGATGGCTGGGCCTGGAGCTACTCCATCGATGGCGACGGTGATCGTAGGGTCCCAGGGTCGCCCGACCCCGAAGCGGCCGAAACGCGCGTGCTCGTCCTCGGGGACTCCTACACCTTCGGTTGGGGATTAGATGACCAGGACACCCTGCCCTCCCTCTTGCAAGCCCGCCTCGAGTCCTCGAAGACCCTAGGCCAGGCGGCCGTCATCAACGGAGGGGTTCCGGGATTCAACACGATGCAGGAGGCGTCCTACCTCGCGTCGCGCTGGGACCGTTGGCGGCCCGACGTGGTCGTGCTCGGCTTTGTCATGAACGACGCCGAGCCCCCGCGCGTCGTTCCGAGGGATCCCCGGGAGCGCTACGGCCTAGCCACCCTCTGGCTCCTCGAGGAGCTGCGCCTACGCACAGGTTGGACCGACGGCCCGATCCCCACTCGCGTCGGCCGCAAACGTGAGTTCACGGCCCAGTTCCAGCCCGGAGCGCCGGAGCGACAACAGTGCCGCGCGGCCCTTGAATCGATCGCCACGTTCTGTGGGGAACAGGGGGTACCGCTGCTGCTCTTCATCTACCCGGGAACGGCCGCGCTTCCGATGAACGAGTCGATGACGTACCCCCACCTCTTCGTCCACCAGACGGTCGCCTCGTGGGGACAGGAACTGGGCCTCCCCACCGTGGATCTCTGGCCCCACTTCGAGGGTGAGCTCAAGGCGCCCTGGATCGTGCCCGGGGACGGGCACCCGTCGCGATCCGCCCTGGACATCTTCGCCGGCGAGATCGAGAAAGCGCTGGCCGAGTGGCCGAACCTGCCCATCCCAGGGGCGCGTTAGGACGTGGGGCAAGACGACTCCATGGTCGCAACCTCCGTTCGACGCTGTCCGAATTCAGCCTGCTAGCGTCGCTCGCGGCAGAGCGCAGCGACACTTCGTCAGCGTGTTCCAGTTGCGAACCGTACTGACGGCAGAGAGCGTCCGGTCGAGACACGCGTTGGTCAGCTTCGAACGCGCGACGCCGTTCCGATAGTGCAGGTATACGTCGGAACCGACCACGGAAGCGGCGGCGTCATGATGGTCATGGGCAACCGCGTCCAGCGGGGGGGGCAAGTGCTCGGCCACTGGCCGACTCTTCATCCGTCACAGCTGGACGACGGAGACCTTCGCATCGAAACCGACGATCGCGACGTCCTGGCGGAAGTGCTGTCCGTCGGGCTCGGGGGCACCGATCTCGGGCACGTGTTCTCAGGGCACACCCCATCGCCAGTGGGCGCCGTGACCTGAGAGACTGCGCGTCTGACTGATCGTCTATGCGAGCTTGATCCCGCGGGATTCGTCGCAGAGTGCGAGTCAGGCCTGGGTCGTGGCCAGGAGGAAAGCCGAGGGTGCCCCGTCCCTGCCAACTAACAGAGGCGACCTGGGAAACGGAGTTCCCAGGTCGCCCTTCCGTGCCAAGGACGTCTTCGACTAGTCGATCTGCCCCGCTGGCCCACTTGTGGGACCCGAAGTCACATCCGGATCGCAGCCCACTTCGGGCTGCAGCGTGTAGCTGTCCGGGCCTTCGCGAGCCGGAACGATGTTGCTGACGAACTCGTAGAACCCCTGGGCTTCCATCTCACCGCAAGGTTCAAACAGCGGCGCCGTCCAGAGGAGACCCACACGGGTCCCGTCGCACTTGGCTCGATCACATGAAACCGTCGACTCGAAGGTCCACACTTCGAAGTCAGTACCGGCGTCATCGGTGCCAGACTTGACAGGGTTCTGGAAGGGCAGGGGGCAAGTGTCCCCCTGCAATCCGCGGTAGGGAACGAGCTCGATCGACGCTGTCGGGTCGGCAACGATGGCGAAGTCCTGGCGCAATTGGCGATAGCTGGCCGCTGTAGCTGCGACGTAGTGGCTACCACCGCCGCGCAGATAGGGACCCGACCGATAGCCAGAAGCGTTCAGGACACGCGACTGATCACCCGCGGCGGACGGCCCGTACTCGAAGCGAACGTAGCCCCGGTCGGAAAGCGACGGGAAGGCGCTTACCGTCAAGGAAGGGAACGTGGCAGCAGTCACCCGCGTTTGCAGCACGGTGCCTGCGATGGGCGGAACCGGGCTCCAGTCCACTTCCATGGAGAACATGATTCCCTCGGCCGCCCCAGCGCCGTTGATGCCGGGGCGACTTCCCCAGCGATCGAAGCGAGCGCAGTGCGCCGGAATCGCAACGCCGAGGCCGACTTCGCAGCCTTCGAACAGCGCCTGTGCAGATTCCGTCCAGCCAATGCCGCCTACCGCAAAGCTCGGAAAGTCGAGCCCTGGAAGCCGGAGGAAGTCCTGCACGGAACGCTCCGCAAGCGGACCGGCGAGGCCCTCCACCAGGTAGTAGAAGTGGTCATCAACGAACGCGCTGTTGGTAGCGCGCGCACCAAGAAGCGCACGCATCAAGAACGAAACGGGAGCGTCCGTCGCGTTGGGCTCGTTGGGAACGTCGCCACCGATGAGGTTCCACGGAAGGCCGTTCTCGTTGACAAGTGAGAGTAGCCCGGTCTGCACGCCATAGAGGGAGTGGGTATCCAGCTCGCGATCGTGCGCGAACACAACACGGCTCCCCATCATGGCGTCGAACGTCTCCGACAAGACCGCCGCGCCCAGCGACGAGATCTCCACCGAGAGCTCAAGCTGGTGCCAGACGAGCGCATAGGGATCCTGGGGCGGACTCATCTGGGCGAAGCCATCGAACGGGAAGAACTCAACGTTCCGCTCCTTCTCGCGGATCTCAATGCTGAGGACCAGGTTGTTGAGCGACAACTCGCCGATGTCGTCACCCGTGAACCCAGAAGGAAGCGGAATCGCCGTCAGGTCGGCGAGCTGCTGCGGCGAGAGCGGAACTGGTTCGAGGATGGCCGGGATCGGCGGATCCGGTGCAGTGACCGGAATCGTCCCAAGAAGAGCATCGATGGAGAGGCCCCCATGCTCCGGCGTCAGTTGATCGAACCCATACTCGACGCGAAGCGGGTTGAGGCCCCCGTCCTTGTCGTCGTCTCGGAGACCGACACCCGACAGCACACCTGCTTTGAGAACTTGCTGAAGCCCTTCGAGGTTGAGGTAGTAGGTGCCCTCGGCATCGTCGGCCTCGAACGCGAAGTTGGCCTCGACCGAAGAGGGCGCGAAGGCGACGTTGGTACCGACGACCTGCGGATCGGATGAGGCGGCTCCCTGCCCCTGGATGAACCTCGTACGGACCCGAGATCCGTCACTTGTCGTAGTGCGCTCGGTGTAAACAGGTGGGTCGATCACGCTAAGAACGCCGTTCTCGCCGTAGCTCGCTGACTGATTGGATCGCGAGAGGTCGAGGATGCTCCCCTGATGGGGAATGTACGGCGTCCACCAGTCTTCGAAGGCTCCCGCGAGCTTCACCGGCACCTCAGTGGAGGCCCAGGTATCCATCCCAAGGCTCACATCGAGCCCCGGAACCGTCGCTTCGATCCAGTTGATCGCTTGGAAGATGAAGGACGCATCGATAGAGAGCCCCTCGATGCCGACGGTCGCGCTCGCCATGCTGAGGTCGGACGTCAGGTCGGCTGTGACTTGGGGAATCGGCGTCGTGAGGTCGACGGTCACGCGATACTCGAGTTCATCGAATACGAATCGACCCTTGAGTCGATCACCGTAGAGATCGCAATCGCCGCCAAACGACACCTCGGCATCCACCATGAACCACATGCCGACATCCGTGAGCGTCACATCGAAGACGTGGTTGCCCGGCGGAGTCGTAAACTCAGCCGCGCTCCAGACGAACCCACCGTGGGCGGATTCTGGAACGGTTTCGACGGTGAACTCGAGGTGCAGGCCGTCGCATAGGAAGCCGATAAAGGTGATCGCCGCGAGCGCGTAGGGGTTGGTACACACCTCCGGATACGTGGCACACAGCGAAGCGATGCCAGCATCGATCCCCAGATTCGCAAGGTCGAGCACATCGACGGCCGCATCGAAGCCGGCGCCGAGTGCCGACTCGATGACGTCGAATTCTCCGTACGTTTCGGCGAAGAGCCGGCCTTGGTTCTGCGTGTTGACCTGATCGAATACGGATTCATAGAACTCCTTTCGAATGGAGATTCCGCCCTCCACGTCAATGGAAGGGAGCGTTTGCTGCGCGTTCGCTGTGGCGCCTGCGAGCATGAGTATCGTGAATAGGGACGACCGCATTGCGGGCGCTCCTCTAGTAAAGAGGTTCTTCATCGGGAAGATGTTGAAGGGGAGACTGCGCGGCGATGGACAACGCGTCCACATAGCCGAACCGATAGCCTCCGACAGAAGGACATTGGCGGCGCAACTGCGCCGGCCATCTGGGTGTGTCCAAGCCGCGGCTGAAGCTCTCTGTAGTTCCGCTATTTCTTTCGCCCCACTCCGAGAACCACCTGGCGCAATCCACCGATGGCTGCACCCTCAACGCTTCGAAAAACGGCTAGCAAGTCCGTCTCAGCGCTGCTTGCGGACAAGCTGGTGCGCACCCACGAGCCGCCGCGAGGACTTGCCTTCAGCGACTTGGACCCACTTCGGTCCATGCCTCTTTGCCGTCATCGATACGGGCGATTCGATCCTGTGACTGCGGCTTGGGAACCGCGGCAACTCGGGTCAGCGAGCTAAGTGCGTTCGCGGCACAGAGCGGCGACTTTCATCAACGTATTCCAGTTGCGGACCGTGCTGACGGTTGAGAGCGTCCGGTCGAGATACGCGTTGGTCAACTTCGAGCGCGCTACGCCGTTCGGGTAGTGCAGGTACACCTCGGACCCTACGATCTTCCATCGATCGGGCAGGAAGCGGTCGATCTCCATCGACTTGACCTGGGCCGCGGTGGGTTTCTTCTGCAAGAAGCCCACCGAGAACGCCTTGGGTTCCGCCGCCGCATCCCCCATCGGGTGCTTAGCCGCGACCTCTTTGATGGCTGCGGCGGAACGTACGATCACGGGGCTCGTGATACCGAACTCCTCCTCGATCCGGGCCGCCACACGGCCGCCCATCGTTTTGGCCGCAGCAGCGGACGCGTCGAACAGGATGTTCCCGCTCTGGATGTAGGACGCTACATCCGCGCCGCCCTCGTCCTCGAAGAGGGCTTTGAGCTCCTTCATGGGCAGCTTGTTGTTCCCCCCAACGTTGATTCCCCGGAGCCATGCTGTGTAGGTCGCCATGGCCCCAGGGTACATCAGCCTTGGGAGGCGCTGGGCTACGAGTAGCTCACCACCTCGAACTCCACGCCCTCTCGGTCATAGAAGTAGAAGCGACTGCCCGGCTCGTAGGTTTGATGGGACTGGGGCTTGAGGCCGGCGGCGACCACGCGCTCTTCGATCTCCTTGAGGTCGTCAACGACCACCGCCACGTGGTTGACCGCACCGCGGGTGCGATAGCTGTCCTTGACCGCTGCCGCCTCGGGGTCCATCGAGAACAGCGCCACGTAGAACCGCTCGCCTCCCACGTGAACGGTGTGCCCGCTGTCCATGGAAGGGCCGCTCCAGCGGATCTTCCACCCAAAGATCTTCACGAGATCGAGGGCGGCGGCTTGGGGGTCGGAAACGGTGAGGTTGACGTGCTCTAGATAGGCTTCGGACATGGGGAACTCCTTGGGGGTTCAGGGGAAAGGGATTGTCTTGCCCCCACCCCGTAAGACCTCAAGTAAGGTTTAACTCTAGAGATAAAGCATGAGAAAAGACCAAGAGCTCCAACTCACGATCGGGGCGCTCTCCGACCGCACCGGCGTCGCCCCCTCCGCGATCCGCTTCTATGAGTCCAAGGGCCTCCTCGAGTCGACGCGCTCCAGCGGCGGCCAAAGGCGCTACGCACGATCTGACGTACGCCGCGTGTCGTTCATCTTGATCGCCCAGCGCCTCGGCTTCCCCCTCAAGTCCATCGCGGAGAGCCTCGCGTCCCTCCACGGCGGCCGCACGCCCACCAAGCGCGACTGGGAGACCCTCAGCCGCAAGTTCCACGTTGAGATCGAAGAACGCATCCGTGGCCTCACCGCCCTCCGCGACCGCCTCTCCTCCTGCATCGGCTGCGGCTGCCTCTCTCTCAAGAGCTGCCACATCTACAACCCAGAAGACGTCGCCGAAGAACTCGGGACGGGACCCCGCTTCCTCATGGGCGACGAGCCCAAAGCTCGGTAGCCGCCCCATCGAGCGCGTCGTGGTGAGACCTGGTACCTGCAGACTTGGCACCGGGACTCAGTGGTCAGCCTCTTCCCGGCCCACCTCACCAGCGGCATCCTGATCCGACGGGACTCGCGTGCCTGCGCTGACCGAGCGCCAAGGCCGCCGACAAGTGGAGACCCCATCCGGTGGGCGACTGTTCGCCGCCGAGTGTCCGACCGCTGCGCGGGCGGACGAGTGCTTCGCGGTCCTAACCGCACGGGAGATCCCATGGGCCGGAAGATCCGGCGGCATCGAGCGTCCACAGTCCGGATGGAGCTATCTACGTTTCTCTGGCGGCTCGCCTCGCTAGCCCTCTTTCTGCTCGTCGCGTCGAGCGTTGAATTCCACCTTAGGCGTGACGCGGCCGTGCGCTGGCGCTACTCGGTCTTCATCGCGGCTTCAGCCCTCGTGGGTGCAGCGTTCGGAGCTGCCTTCGACGCCTTTACGTCGCGGCTCTCGCCCGAGTACTTCTCGCTCTTCAAAGGACTCGGCGCGATCGACGTCCATCGGCGAGCGAGCCTCCTCGGCGCCATGGCGGGGGCCAACGCAGGCATCGTGATCGCGGCGGTGCTCAGCTTCGTCTGCGGGCGGAGACTGGGGCGCTGCGAGCTTCCAGACCTGAGGCAGCTGCTCGGCATCCTTCCCATCGGTGCGCTGGGAAGCATCGCCGCGTCCGTCACGCTCGGGCTCGCCGTGTGGATGGGACTCGATGACGCCTGGGCAGCCGAGCGGCTACCAGGCCTGACGCGGCACCAGCAGCGCACCGTCGTGACGGCATGGTTCATGCATGCAGGTGCCTACGTCGGGCTCCTCCTTGCGGTGGGGCTACGTCTCTGGCTGAGGCCCCTGACCGGGCTCGACCGATCACGCATCTAGGCCGAGTCTTCCACGTGGCCCTTCGCGCTAGCCCTACCCCGAGTCAACCGGTCATGGCTGCGATACGGCCCGGAGAAGCACGCGGCGCAGGGCTGAGCAGACTTCGGTACGGTAGAAGAAAATCCAGCCGAATCACGCAGGGTGGGAGCGAGCGGCGGCATTAGGGAAGTAGCCGGCCGCGCACGGGCCCCCTCCGCCATGAAAGACTCACCTTCTATCCCCTCGAGCCCCGACGGCGACCCGCTGTCCGACCTGCTCGGGAACGTGGAGTGGCTGCGACAGTTGGCTCGTCGCCTTGCGAGGAATGACGCGGAGGCGGAGGACATGGCCCAGCGAACTTGGCTGGCCGCTCTGCGAGGTCCATCGACGGAGCGTGGAGGGGCAACGCGCCCTTGGCTCGCCCAAGTCCTGCGCAATGAAGCAAGAATGGAGCGAAGGGCTTCACGGCGCCGGCTCGACCGCGAAGCGGTCGTGGCAGCCGAGGCGCGCGAGAACGCGCCGTCGACTCCCGACCAGCAGACCTCCGAAGTCGAGGAGCGATTCCGACTTCAACGACAGCTCATGGACGCCGTGGCGGGCCTCGATGAGCCCTATCGCTCGTGCATCATGGGGGCCTACTTCGAAGGGCTCACCACGGCGGCACTCGCGGCCCGGGATGGCGTGTCGCCGCGGACCGTGGAGTCCCGCCTGCGTCGAGGACGCGAGGCACTTCGGCAGCGGTTAGACGCGCAGTTCGGATCGCGCGAGTCCTGGTGCATGCTCGCAGTGCCGCTGCTCCCCCACGGCGCCGCGACCGCCCCAGGCGCCGCTAGTCCGTCGACCACCCCTTCCCTCGTTCCAGAGACACTCAAGGTCGGAGCCCTCGTCATGACAATCAAATCTGTGTGTATCGGAGCCGCTGCGCTCCTGGCCCTCGTTCTCACGTGGCAGCTCTCCCAAGACGTCGAACCGCTCTCCGACGGAGGAGCTGTGTTGGCATCTCAGGACACGGAGGTCGCCACGGACCTGGAGAGCCCGATGCTGGCCGCGGAGGCGCCGGCCACTCGGGTCGCCAAGTACGTGGACTTCGAGGAACCACCAAGGGACGATAAGAGCGACGCGCAGGAGAATGCCGTGCCCGAGGAGACGACCGTTCGGGCGAGGGTTCTCGACGCCGAGGGCAACGCCTGCGTCGGTGAATGGGTCCGCCTGGATCCGCCGCTGGGTACGTCGCTGGATCCGGTCGATCGCTTCCGCACCGGTGCCAACGGCGAGTTCGAATTTCAAGCTGTGCTGCCCGAGTCGTTCCGTTCATCCCTGATCCCTGAATCAGACGCGTGGACCACGGTGATGTCCCGACCGATCTCACCAGGCGTCATTAAGGGCAACATGGCGGCGCTCCTCGCCGTCGCCCCATCAACCCTCCTGCAGGCCGAAGTCACCGATGAAGACGGCGAGCCCATCGAAGGCGCCGAGGCCAAGCTGACGCTCCCCGAGGGCTTCCGCTTTCGATTCAACGACACCCTCAACATGTCGAGGGAGAGCGAGTGGTCGGCCACTAGCAACGTCCACGGTGCTTTCGTGGTGGAGTCTGCGCCGAGGGTCGATGGGTGCTTGCTAGAAGTATCCGCCCAGGGCTTCCGTGGAACGACGGTGATGAGCCCAGCCGCGCTCCGGCCCGGAGGAAGCACGAGCCCCCTCGTCATCGTCTTGGAACGCCTCAGCCGCGAGGACTCCGTCGAAGGAGTCGTCCTAGGGCCCAACGGGTCACCGGTCGAGGGGGCGCGCGTAGGACTGGGCCAAGCGTGCCGCACCACACGTGGGGACGGCACCTTTTCCTTCCACCTCAAGGGCGAGGACGTCGACGCGAACGGAGCCCAGCGGCTAGTGGCCGCCGCCAAGGGCCTCACGTCAGCTGAGTTCGTGCCCGATAAGACCGACGGCGAGCCCGATTGGCCCGATTACGTCGAGCTTCGTCTGGAGAATTCGGCGCTGGAGATCGAGGGAATCGTGCTGGGTCGCGCTGGTCAACCGCTAGCACAGGCCAAGGTCTGGATTGAGGACCCGACGTTCGTAGGCGTAGAGGGGCACCAGGTCATCGTGGCCGAGGGCCTCGGAGGCGAAGGGCCACGGCTATGGCAAGAGTACACAGCGGACGCTACCGGGAGGTTCACGATCAAGGGCCTCAGTGCGCGCGCGTACTCGGTCCGAGCGATGGATCCACAGACCCTGCTGCTATCTGAATCAGTCTCTATCGAGGCCGGAGTCACCGACGCTCGCATCCAGCTTTCCCAGGACACCGAAGTCGCGAACCTCGAGGGCATCGTTCGCAACGCCTCGGGCGAGCCGCTTGCGGGAGCCGAGCTGTCGTGCCATCGATGGGCTTTCCTCTATCGGGTGCCAGGGGATTCCGGCGCGCGAGCGGAGAAGGCGGAGACGGGGACGGTGCGCACCGGAAATGACGGTCGGTTCCGCATGGAGTCTGTCCCCATCTCGGATGGCCACACGCTGCAAGTGTTGTCTGACCACTACTCGCTGCTAAAGGTCGAGGTCAAGGACCTGCAGGGACCGTTGGATAGGCTCGAGATCACGCTGTACCGGGACTGCCAGGCGCGAATCGTTGATCGAAGCGAAGAGACTGAGCGTGCCGACTCGGCGGCGGCCGTGGACGCGGCGGGCGATCCACTCACCATGACTTATCTCTCGAGCAACAACTCGGCTAGCCTCGGCCAGAGCGTCCCCATCACAGATGGCAACTCCCCCACCTTCTGGATCTCCGACGCGGCCCGCTCGATCGTCTTCTCCCTCAACGGCGAACCCATCCACACGATGCCGATCGACCTCGTTCCTGGCGAGGTCAACGAGCTAGTGAGGCAGTGACAGCCGAAAGACCGCGCCCACTGACGATGGTTCGAGGGTCAGGTCGCCGCCCAACTCCCGCGCTAGGTCGCGTGAGAGCGCTAGACCCAGGCCAACGCCCGGGGCTTCCTCTGCGCCGTCGCGGCCAGCCCGCTCGAAAGGCTCGAAGATCTTGGTGCGGTGTCGCTCGGGGACGCCGGGTCCGCTGTCTCTCACTTCGACGAAGCAGCGATCGCTAGCCGCCGCAGCGCGCAGCACAACGGCGCCGTCGCCGCCGTACTTGCAGGCGTTCTCCACGAGGTTCGTCAAGATCTGCTGCACGGCGCCGGGATCCGTCGTGAGCGTGGTCTCGTTGGATTCGATTCCCTCGGGATTCCAGTCGAGCGTCGCGCCTGAGCGAGCGCATTGAGCGTCGAGGCCTGGCACGAGCCGGTCCATGAGGGCCGCCATCGTCAACGACTCTTGCTCCGGAGGTGGGCCGCCTTCTTCGAGCTTGGCGTAGCGCAGCACGTTCTCGACGAGCCCGGAAAGTCGAACCGCTTCCGACTCCAGCGTCGCCAAGTACTCGGCCTTCGAATCCTCAGGCACCATCTCGCGGCTGAGCATCTCGCTGTACATGCGAAACGTCGTCAGCGGCGTACGGAGTTCGTGGGTCACCGCGTGGGTGAAGCGCTTGTGCTTCTGCCCGAACGCAATGCTTGCGCTGAGGGCCACCCAGCCAAAACCCATCGCGGCAAGAAGCGCGAGCCATCCGAGCCCAAGGGCCACAAGAGGTCCCCGCTGGAGGGTCGGCTTCACCACGGGGTCGGCCTCTAGACGGACCGGGATCGCGGCGAGTCGAAACGCGTCGGCAGCACTCGCCGTCCCCGCGGCCACTGGTTCGGCCAAGACCTTGGCGGGCAACAGCCTCGCTTCTGGGAACAGATCCTGCACTTCAGTGAGAAGCAGTTCCTCCAACTCCGACCACTGGAGCTTGTAGCTTTCGTGGGCTACGCCCTCCGGCGACTCAACGCGCCGGGCAAGGTAGAGCTCAGAAGAGCCGCTCTCTGTGTGCCAAACGGGCGCGAGCGGTCCCATGCGCCACTCGGCTTCACCGCTCGGTTGAACGTTGGATGAGACGACCTGGAGCAGATTGCTATTGAGAGCCCGCCGGGAGTACGCGTCCTGGCTACGCAGCACACCGCGCGCCTCGACCCCTTGCGCCTGCGCCACTTGCTGCGGCTCAAGGGGCGGAACGTCGAAGGGAACCGACTGACGCGCCACAGCGTAGGCCTGATCTGCGGCGTCGACAATCGCTGCGCGCAACTCACCATCCGGAGCGTCGATGTCGCGCACTTCGTTGGTCTTCGGCGCGATCCAACTGTTCGAAAGGCCCATCTCCTCGAAGCTCGGCTGCCGACGAATCGCCGTGCTCGCCATGAGGCTGCCGACGCGGGTCTCCATGCGCCACAGCGCGGTTCGCACGTCTTCGTGGTAGAGCGCCTCGGCCATCGCAGTCGCATGGGCGCGGCTCTGCTCGACGAACTGATAGGACGCAAAGCCCAAGAGCAGCAGCAGCGCACCGCATGCCAACGCGTAGTTGCGCCGCATCGACGTCGCCTTGGACTTCACGAGACAGCCTCCACGCCGTCGCCCAGCAGATACCCCTTACCGCGGACCGTCACGACCAGATCAGAACCGCGGGGCCCAAGCTTCTCGCGCAAGCGCGCGACCGCCATGTCCACGGTTCGAGTATCGATACCGCGGGGATCCAAGCCCCAGACGCAGCGCAGTAGCTCCGACCGCTCGATCGCGCGCCCAGGATTGCGCACGAGGTGGGCCCAAACGCCGAGCTCGCGCTCCGCGAGTCGACGCACCTCTCCCCCATCCAACGTGACCTCGTGGCGAGCGAAGTCTACTGTGCCGCCGTCGAAGCGCGCACCGGA
Source organism: uncultured bacterium (assembly GCA_938030175.1). Lineage (GTDB taxonomy): Bacteria > Planctomycetota > UBA1135 > UBA1135 > Saltatorellus. The sequence continues at coordinate 17,860 of CALHGQ010000212.1, forward strand.
TAGATCCAGGGGCCTCTCCGCCGAACGGCGCAGCACCGCCTCCACCCGCGCCAAGAGCTCAGTGGGGCTAAAGGGCTTGACCACGTAGTCGTCGGCACCAGAACGCAGCCCGCGCACGCGATCCTCCTCAGCCCCGCGCGCCGTCACGAGAATCACGGGCAGCAGCGGCTTCGCCTCACGCAACTCCGGCAGGTAGTCGAGGGCGTCCATGCCGGGCAGCATGACATCGAGCAGCACCAGGTCTACGTGGGCCCGCGAGAGCGTCGCGCGGGCCGAGCCGCCGTCCGCGCACTCCAGCACCGTGTAGCCCGCAAACTTCAGGCTATCGACGAGCCCGCGACGGATCGCGGGATCGTCCTCAACAACGCAGATCGTGCGCGGCTCAGCCATGGCTAGTGATGAACTCCCTTGGGCAGTTCGTAGCCGATCTTCGGAGCCAGTGGCACCGTCCACGGCGCCTTGATGAGCGTAACGACACCCTCGAACTTGATGAGAATCTCACCGCTGAGGGACAGTTCAGCTCCTCGGCCTGCCTTGGTCATTGCGTCGAAGAGCGTAGCGTATTCTTTGCTTCCAATGAACACCTCAGCGTCGGGCTTCGCGGTAGCTGCCTTATCCAATGCAAGGCAACCATCGGTCCAACGGGATCCCCGGCGAATATACGTCCGACCACGGATCGTCTGCAGGCCGCTACTCGCGACGGCCTTGTCCGACGAATCGTTCAAGAGGTTCGCAGAGTTCACCCACCCCTGGGAGCGGTTCAAGTAGATGTTCTTCTGCTGCGCAACGCCGGACGATCCGCTGCGAAAACCGTTGTTGCTCAAGGAGTCCTGGCACGCGACCGAGACGAGCGCGTCCACGTCGCCGAGCTCCGTGCCCTCCCGCGCGAGAAACGCCGTGGAGTCCGTGAGCACGCCGTGGGTGGTCGCTAGCTCTAGCATTTCCGTGATGGTCTCGGCGAAACGGGGGTCGTCCTTGAGCCCGGCCAATGCGCTAGGGTCGGCGCCCTGCTGGCGCAGTGAGTCTTCCAGCGCTGCGATTCGGCGCATGGCCCAGAGCCTGGGGACAAAGTCGTTCTCCCCCGCTCCTTCAGAAAAGTCATGGCAAAGCTCATGGATCACAGTTCCCGTGAACTTGCGTCCCTTGATGCGCAGCGTAGCGGAGCGCTCGTCGGTGTAGCGCCCCAAGAGCAACAGCCGGTCGCCACGGAAGAGGTCCGGCATCAGCCCCGGGTACACGTCGCGAACCATACGCGTATCGAGGGCGCCGTCCGCGCTCGCCACCTCGAACTCAAGGTGCGTCATCACGGGTCCCGAGAGATCCTCAAAGACGTCCCCTACGGCCACTTCAACGTTGGCTCCCGGGGCAACGTAGGTCGCGCGAGCACGGCTGCGTTGGGCCACCGCATCCAAGAGCGATGCGTTGACGTCGTGCCCGACACCAAAGGTGAACACACGGCGCCCGTGGACGTTAGCTGCGATCGCACGGTCGCGAATGACGTGCTCACGCTGCTCCCCTTCCGTCGCGAGGCCATCGGTGAGGAACAGAACCACCGGCACAAAGCCCTCCATGGCGGGCGCGCCGAGCGCGGCCTGCAGCGCACCGTCGAGGTTCGTGCCGCCCTTCGCCGCGAGCCCATCGAGGTAGCTCCGCAGCTTCGGCAGGTTCGCCTTGGTCTTGATGACGGGCGCAACGGCGAACTGTTCGACGGTTTTGGAGTAGTCGATGATCTGCACGGCTTCGCCGAACTCCAGCCCTTCGAGCACCTGACGCGCGGCCGCTACGGCCTGCTCGAACTTCGTGCCCCCCATGCTGCCTGAGCGATCGAGCACGATCGTCACCTCGCGCGGCGGGACCTCTGCCTGCGCTGGCACGTCGCCGAGCCCAGCAAGAAGCAGGAACCAACCGCCGGGTCCGTTCGGATCGTTGGCGGTGAAGATCGTGGTAGCCATCGAACCCTCTCCGGTGAGCACAGAGAGCCTCAAGGGACCCGCCTCCAGTCGACCCGTTGCCCCCGGGAGGACGCTTAGCTCGCGATGGGTCTTGCTCTCGGAGTCCACCCCGAGGCCGTGGGTCGGCGAGTAGACGTCGGCGATCGGAAGGGTCGACGAGATCTGCACTTCGATCTCCCAGGGGGTCTGCAGCGCAAGGTTCTCGCTGCGCGGGAGCACGTAGTCTGTTCGCTGGCCGTGGGCGGCCACTGTCTCTTCGTACACAACACGGACGGTCTGCTCCCCCTTGGACGACAGGGGGAAGACGCTCGAGCGCAGCGCGCCCGTGCCGACGAATTCGAGGGCTCCAGAGTCCATGGTCAGCCTGGCAAGGGACTGGTAGGCATGCTGCGCCTCCGTCGCGCCCAGGAGGCGATGGGCGGGGGTGCTCTCCGCGGAGTCGAAGGCGAGGCCGGTGACCTTGGCGCCTGCGGGGAGGGGGATCATCAGCTCGGCCTCGACCTGTCGATCGGCGGGGTTCAAGAGCCCCATCGTCAGCTCCGTTGTGGCCACGCCATCAGCGATCTTCACCGCGGCGTTCACGTGGGTCACCGTCACGAGCGGGACGTGGACCCCAGAGAAAGGCTGGCCTGTGCGGAACGTTCGGCCCTGGGGCACGACCACGTTCTGGCACCAGGGGCGTAGTTCGTCCGATGGCCCATGGGCGGCGGAGCTGGGTGGCGCGAGAAGGGTCCCGGCGAGGCCGAGGCAGGCGAGTGCGAGGCCCGCACCAGGGGCGATATGTCTTTCTTCGAGATTCATGGCAATGGGGCGAAACGGTGGGATGCATGACGGACTTGTGGTCCACGGATAGAAGCTACGCCGGTACCGCCGCTCACTTAGTCACGCCGAAGTAACGGGTGAAGCTCGCCCTAGCAGCCCGTTGAAGAAGTCCGCGCTAACCGACTGCGTCCATCGGAGTCCTGACAAGGCGCTTGAAGCCCCCCATAGCGAGCTATTCGGGGCCCTTCAAGCAACGCAGTCAGGGCTTCGAGGGGCGCCGTTGGTGAGTGCGGCCTTTTTCAACGGGTTGCTAGCAGCCCGTTGAAGAAGTCCGCGCTAACCAACTGCGTCCATCGGAGTCCTGACAAGGCGCTTGAAGCCCCCCATAGCGAGCTATTCGGGGCCCTTCAAACAACGCAGTCAGGGCTTCGAGGGGCGCAGTTGGTGAGTGCGGCCTTTTTCAACGGGCTGCTAGAGCGGCAAAGAGGGACAATGCAGTGAATAGTCCCCAGCCGCCCCGCGAAGTCAGGGCCACAGAATCGCCCTCCCAGACCCCCGATTGCGACGCCCCGTATTAGGGGCCCGGAGACGTAAACCGTAGAGTCTCCTTAACTATGGCCCAGTCCTCTTCCGGCGGCGCCCTCTCGAAAGAGCTGCGCCTTCTCGACGTCTACGCGCTCGCCACGGGCGCGACCCTCTCGGCGGGTCTGTTCCTGCTGCCAGGTATCGCCGCGGCCCAGGCCGGCGTCGCCATCCCGCTGTGCTACCTGATCGCCGCGATCCCGCTGGTTCCAGCGGTGATGTGCAAGGTCGAGCTCGCGACCGCCATGCCCAAGGCGGGTGGAACGTATTACTTCCTCGATCGCAGCCTCGGCCCGCTCGCTGGCACGGTCGGCGGCCTCGGCACGTGGCTCGCGCTGATCCTGAAGACGGCGTTCGCCCTCGTGGGCCTCGGCGCCTACGTATCGCTCTACCTCGACCCGTCGCCGACGCTGACGAAGTCGATCGCCGTGGCCTTCGCCCTCGGCTTCGGCGTCCTGAACATCCTCGGTGCCAAGAAGACCGCGCTATTCCAAAAGCTCCTAGTCACGGGGCTCCTCGTCATTCTCGCGGTCTTCTCTGCGCTAGGTCTGCCAGAGGTGGATTTCAGCGTCTTCGAGAGCTTCTTCGCCGCTGGCTCTGACTCGCTCATCGCCACGGCCGGCACGGTGTACATCAGCTACGTCGGCGTCACGAAGGTCATCAGCGTCGCCGAGGAGATCAAGAACCCCGAGAAGAACCTCCCGATGGCTGTGCTGCTATCGATGGTCACCGCGGTCGCCGTCTATCTGGTCACCACCACGATCATGGTGGGCGTTGTGCCCATGGGCGAGCTGGCGGGCAACGAGACCCCGATGGCGGCGGCAGCAGGGGTCATTGCGGGTCCGACTGGCCGACTCGTCATTAGCATCGCCGCGGTGCTCGCGTTCTTCTCCGTCGCCAACGCAGGGATCCTGAGCGCGTCGCGCTACCCGATGGCCATGGCCAACGACCGGCTAGTCCCCAGCGGCCTCTCGAAGCTCAGCAGCCGCAATACGCCCGCGCGCTCGATCGTTCTCTCGGTGTCGCTGATCGTGCTGATCGTGGTCTTCCTCGATCCGCTCAAGATCGCGAAGCTCGCGTCCGCGTTCCAGCTCCTCATCTTTGCGCTCCAGTGCCTCGCGGTCATGGTGATGCGCGAGAGCGGACTCAAATCCTACGATCCGAGCTTCCGCGCGCCGCTGTACCCGTGGCTGCCCCTCTTCGGGCTCTTGGCGCCCTTCGTGCTTATCGCAGCGATGGGCACGCTCCCCGTGGTCTTCAGCCTTGGCCTGATCGCCGGCGGCGTCGGATGGTACTGGGTCTACGCCAAGGGCCGCGTCGAGCGGCGCGGCGCTCTCTTCCACGTATTCGCAAGGCTCGGCGAGCAGCGCCACGAGGGCCTCGACACGGAGCTCCGCGGAATCCTCAAAACCAAGGGCCTGCGCGACGAGGATCCCTTCGACCACGTCGTCTTCGGTTCATCGGTCATCGACGTCAAGACCACCGCGCCGTTTGAGTCGCTCATCGAGCGCGCTGCGAGCGCCCTTCACGCGCGCACCGGCCAGGACGCTGAGATGTTCATCCGAGGCTTCACCGAAGGCACCAAGACGGGCGCGACACCCGTGGCCAAGGGCGTCGCGCTCCCCCACATGCGCATCGAAGGTTTCGGCGAGCCGCGCATGGTGCTTGTGCGCTCCCAGGAGACCATCGAAATCAAAGGCGGCGATGTCTTCGGCAACCAGGCAACGCCGGAGCACGTGCACGCGATCTTCTTCCTGGTGAGCGACTCCGCGGACCCGGGCCAGCACCTGCGCATGCTCGCCCAGCTCGCGAGCCGCATCGACGAAGAAGACTTCCTCGACGGCTGGCTGGGGGCGCAGAACGAAGTGCAGCTGCGCGAGGTCTTCCTGCGCAACGAACGCTACATCTCCATCCGGCTCGAGCCTGGGACCCCAGCTGCCGAACTGGAGGGCAAGACCATCGAGTCCATCGACATTCCCGAAGGCAGCCTGATCGCTGCGGTGCGCCGAAAGGGCTCGACGATCGTGCCCCGGGGCTCCACGGTATTGGAGGGCGGCGACCGCCTGCTCGTCATCGGAGAGGCCCCTGCGATCTCATCGCTGCGCAAACGCTTCACGCGTACGGACACGGCGCCTGAGACCGCGTAGCATTCGGGCGTGGAGCGAACGACGACATCGGACCGAGATAGATCCGCCCAAGCCTCGCCGCGGCGGATCTGGTTCTGGGTGATCGCGATCACCTTGGCGGCCTTCTTCGTGCGCGCCGGGATGATCCAGCTCGTCGGCGATGCGACGAACTTCCGCGTGGCCGAGAAGAACCCGCGCGCGCTCATCTGGGAGTGGGGCTACGAGCAGGCCGCGATCTCCGAGTCCGTGGCCCAGGGCGACGGATTCAGCGATCCGTTTCACAAGGAGTCTGGCCCGACCGCGTGGGCTGCGCCGGCGTATCCCCTCCTGGTCGCTGCGCTGCTCCGCGCCACCGACGGGCCCAACTGGCAAACAGCGCTGAGTCTCGGCCTGATCCAGGCGCTCAGCGCGGCGCTCACGTGCGTGTTCCTCTTCAGGCTCGGCCGAGCGCTGCACTCCGAGTCCCTTGGTCTGCTGGCGGCAGCCGCGTGGGCGCTTCATCCGATGGCCGCCTACCTTCCGGTGGCCCTCGTGTGGGACTCGACGTTCGTCGCGCTCGGGTTGACTTGGTTCCTCGCGAACCTCGCCGAAGCGGGGCGCCAGCCCGACGCGGCCACCGGCGCGAAGCTTGGCGCACGCTTTGGCGCCGTGCTCCTCGTCAACCCCGCCCCCCTGGCGCTCGCACCGCTCATCGTCCTCTACCTTGGCTTCGGGCGATCCTTGGCCAAGGCGGGAGGGCCCCTCGCGCTCTTTGCGCTCACCGCCGCCGTCGTCACCGCCCCCTGGACGATCCGCAACGCGGTTACCCTTGGCTCCCCCAACATCCGAACCAACCTCGGCGTTGAGTTCTTCGTGGGCAACAACGACGGCGCCACGGGCCCGTTCAACGGCAAGCTCCACCCCGCCTACAACGCGGACGAGTTCGCTCGCTACATCGAACTGGGAGAGGTCGCCTACAGCTCTGACTGTCGGAAGCGCGCGGTGGACTGGGCGCGTGCGAACCCGGCCAAGTTCCAGCGCCTGACGCTAGAGCGCGTCCAGCGCTTCTGGGTCGGCCCCGATCCACGCGCCAAGGTCTACCTCGGCATGGGAAACCAGCACACGCGCGACTGGCAGGGCTGGATCAAATACGCCTCCCATGCTCTCGCAGGCCTGCTCGGCATCCTCGGCTGTCTCTTCTGGAAGAGCCCGGTGCGAGGCTCCGCCTGGATTCCACGCGGCACGCTGCTGCTGTTCCCGGCGGTTTACTACCTGACCCACGTCTTCGAGCGCTACCGCTTCCCGATCGAACCGATCGTCACGCTAGCCGCCGCTGCCCTCGTGCTGCGCGTGTTCCGCAGGGGATCCTGAGCCTCCCCCAAAAACGGCGCGCTCCGCTATGATCTAGGGCATGAATGCCCAAGAACTAGGCCAGCTCATGGTCGAACTCAACCGTTCGAACGACACCGAGAAACTGCTCAGCGAGCACTACGCCCCCGACGCCATCTCCGTCGAAGCGATGGACATGGGGCGAGGGCGTGAAGCTGTCGGCCTCGACGCCATTCGCGAGAAGCACAAGTGGTGGGAGGAGACGATGATCATGCACTCGATGGAGGTCGAGGGCCCCTTCCCCCACGGCGAGAACCGCTTCGCGCTCATCTTCGAGAGCGACATCGAAGTCAAGGGCATGGGCATGCGCAGAAAGGGCCGCGAGGTCGCGCTCTACGACATGAAGGACGGGAAGATCGTCCGCGAAGAGTTCTTCTACGGCGCCTAGCAGCCCGTTGAAGAAGTCCCCTCTCAGGGGCAAAACGGAACCGCCAGACCGAGGGTCGAATTGGCCCTCAGTCCACCTCCCGCGGGGTCACGGTAGATCGCTTGGAAGTTCCAGGTGGACCCTACGGTGATCAGCCCTGCGGCCGAGGGCGGGGACGTTAGATCAATGGGGAGCTGGGAGGCTCCTTGGGGCGATGTGGTGGTCACCCCAAGGCGCAGGAGCGGTGCGTCCACGCAGAGAAAGCCATTGAAGAGCGGCTGAGCGATCTGGGTGCCCCCATAGATGAAGACGCACGTTTGACCAGCCGGGAGCCTGCGAGCGCGGAGCGTGACGTCGTTGGCTGCGACGCTCGTCGAGCCAATGAGCGTCATCTCACCGATGTCCCCCGTCGAATTGGGTGTCCCTTCGCAGAAGCTGGTCTGGCTTGGGCCGTCGAGTTGGACGTCAAGGATCGTCGCCGTCCCGGCCGTCACGGTGACGGTGCGCTGGGTCGACAACAGGTTCGGTGCGCTAAACTCCAGCGTATAGGTACCTGGCGGGAGGTTCGCGTGCCATCGACCGAAGGCGCCACCGCTACGGTTCGTCTCACCATCGGGGAGCGTGAGGCCCACGACCTCGATCGTGGCCTCGACCGGAGCGCCGCCGCAGGCTGCGGTGACATGTCCGCTCAGCGGGATGGGGCGCTGAAGCATCCACCCGATGCCGTTCACCGTCTGGACCGCCTCGGCTTGGGCCACCGCGTACTCCGGTTGGAACTTGAGCGCAGTCTCGACGAGGTACGACATGGCCCCACGCCGGCCGCTGTGCCATTGCTGGTGCTCGCCGTCCGCCGAGGGTCGCCGCTCAGCTCCGGCGTAGCCGGAAGCCGTGGACAAGAGGCCCGCCTCCGTCTGGAAGTACGCATCGAACGGATGGGTAGGACACGCGTAGCCCCAGAGAACTTCCTGTCCGGACGAGTGGTAGTCGATCACCTTCGCGAAGCGCTGGGACTCCCCCAGCATGAGGATCGCCTGGGCCTCCGCCTCCGAAGCCGGCGACGGCCCCTTGTAGACGATGGAGGACATGAAAGTGGATCCCGCGCAGGGGTACTCCCAACCCTGCGGGTAGTTGCGATTCAGATCGACGCCCACCGCCGTGGGGAAGACACGGCGGTTCTTTCGCCAGTTGTCATCGACGTTGAAGACGTACTCGTAGCCGTCGGGGTTGCAGACGGGGATGATCCAAATCTCGTGCTCGTCGACGGCCTGGGTGATGGCGTTCACCGTGCCATAGCCCGTGGCCAGCCGATCGATGGCCTCCAGCGCGATCACAGCGGGGACGACCTCGCGGCAATGGTGCGTGCTCGCGACAAGCATGGCGGGCTCGTCCTCGTCCACGGTGACGTTGTCGCTGATCTTCATCGCTATGAGAGACCGGCCCTCAAACGTGAGCGGCGCACCAAACTCCTGGGTGAGATCGACCACCTGGCAGATCGAAGGATGGGCCAGCGCCGTTTGCTCCATGCTCGCAATGATCGAGGCGAGATCTTGATAGCCGGCAGGGATACCACGCGCAGCGCTCTTCTCGGCGAGCACGGTGCGCAAGGGCCGCCCAGCAACGGGCTTGGAGTGCGTTAGACCTCGCTGCCGCAGGGCTTCAAAGTCAGCCTCCCCCCCAAAGACGAGCACGCCATCGCCGTCGAGAACGACATCAAACCCCTCGGCAGCAAGCGCCGTCCGAAGCTCACGCGGGGCGTCGGATTCGATATGGGCACGATGAACGGTCTGGGTTGGAGCAAGATTTGCGAGGGTTAGGACGAGCGATGCGAAGAGAGTGGCACTCATGGGAAGTGGTGGGTTGAAGACGGACGGGTTAGTGCCCATACCTCGTAAGGACCCAAAGAACTACGCCAGAAAAGGTGCCCGAACTTCCTCGAACGTCGTTCTCGTACGTGCAACGTCCGCCACCTGGCTGCTGCGGAGGGCCACGGCCATGGCAGCGGGATACGAAGGTCAGTTCATGGCGGTCGACCTGGCCCAAGGTGGGGTCGAGTATGAAGTCACCCACGTGTGCGGGTTCCACGGGGCCGCCGTCGACGCCGGTGCCCGCTGGGTCGCGCTCGCCGGCTCAGACGGTTCAGACGGCTGCGTTCGAATGCACCGCTCATCCGACTGGGTCCTCGCTGGTTCTGGGCCCTCGCTGGTTCGCTGCTGGTGTCGCTGCCCCGGGAGCAGCTCACTTCCATCGCTTGGGCGGGCGGCACGGAGTGGGCCGCAGCGGGGCGCGTCGACAGGCGGTTGCAGTGGGTTCACGCCACCTCCCAAGAAACTCGCCTCACAGAGCGGCCTGATAGGGGTCTACGCCGTAGAGAACCCCGTTCCGCTCCTAGACTTCCAAGCAAGCCCCTCAGCGATCAACGCCTTGTCATTCATCAACGGCGGACGCCGCCTCATCGCCGGTGGCGAGGACGGTCGCTGCCGCACCTGGGACCTCGACGCTGGCGCTCCCTTCGTCGAAGGCAACCGGTCGATTCGTTCGCAGCGCTAGCGACCCATTGCCGCTAGCGCTTCGAGTACTCCAGGAGACGGGCAAGCGAGGATCTTCCCCGCCGTCGTCCCGTAGGCAGCGTCGAAAGTGGGGAACGACGCCCGAAGCTCCGCCGGAGTTCGGAGGGTCCATTCCGCTTCGTTGGGACCGTACTGGGTCTGAATGTTCCACTTGGTGGTGATGTACCAGTACGCGAACTCCTGCATGAGGATCCTGTCTCGAATCGTTTGCGGCTCGCCGTCAAGGTCGTCGTAGCCGGAGACGTCATAGCACCCGAGGTCGATGGCGCGCTGCATCGCGGCCCATAGCTTGGAGTCCCGACTCAGCCCCCACACCTCGGGGTAGACCGTGTGAAGTCCCACGTCGGTGACGGTGTGCAGTAGGTGCTCCACGACCTCCATCACTAGGCCGCCCTTCACACCAGCCATGATGATGTCGCAGACGCTGTGCTCTGCCTCCATGCGCTCAAACGCATGGGGATCCTGTGCGAAGAGTCGCTCGAGGCTACGCTCGCTCTTGGGGACCGGCAATAGCGCGCGCCTTTCGTACATCGCACGAACGACCTTCTCTTGGGCAGCGCGATCGAGGTCCGGTGCATCGGGGAACATCTCGCCCAGCGTCCGCGCGACCAGCATGAGGAACTCCTCGCTCACGCCAGACTCTGCCCGTAGCTCGATCCCATGGGAGGTCAATGAGGACGCGAAGGGACTCAACTGCTTCCCTTGCATGAGGTCCCCTGTCCCCAGTACGACAGATGGAACAGGGCCATCGGCGCTGCGAAGCACACAGCCGCCGATGTGCGTAGCCTGTCGCTCGTCCGGGACATCCTCGTTGTCAATGACCTGCTCATCCACGCCGGAGCGTTCGCTCCCCTCCAACGCCGGCGAGATCTCCCCCATCTCGAACTGCTTCAGTTCGGCCTGGGTCATCCAATGGATTCCGTCAGCTGGCGCGGCCCCGAGGGTGAACCAATAGAAGTCGGCGTCTGTCCCGACTGCCCTGTAGAAGTCGAGGTACTTGGCGTGCTCCGGATGGCCTCGCGGAAGCTCGTCCCCCGTTTCATCCATGCCCGCCCAGGAGTGCACGCCCACTCGGGCGTCCGACGCCAAAGACCTGTCGTGGCCAGCAAGAAAGAAGTCCACGCCCCCTGACGCGATCTCGCCGCCTGGAACGACTTCAGTACGGAGGCCTGCTCGGTTCACCAAGAGCGCAGCGCGGAGGTTCGCATGATCGTCCATCGATCCCGGCACCTCTCCCATGGCGATGACCTCGACCTCGGGATGCTCCAGGACCAGCTCCAGCACCCGACCGGGTGTCGTAGCACCGATCACCCCCTCCATCAACGCAGTGTCGCCGTCAACCGTGAAGGTCGCGCCGGCTAGCTCGGCATCGACCCTCGCTTGAAGCTCGGCCCTCGTCACGGTGCCGTCGCCATCAAGATCGAGGGCTTCGAACTCTTCACCGAACTCGCTTCGGTCCTCGGCGGGAACGTCGCCGAGGGCGAAGGCTCCATCCCCGTCCCCATCGAACTCATCCAGGATCCCCATGAACTCGGCTTCGATGAACGGCGCGGCGGAGTCGAAGGGCCGTGCCTCGAAGATCTCCGCGCGCGTGACCGAACCGTCTCCGTCAAGGTCAGCCGTGGCAAGGAACGGGGCGAATTCGTCAGGAAGGGCATCGAGCACAATGCGCCCGTCTCGATCCCCATCAAACTCATCGAAGACCTCCTCAACCTCGCTCGCTGTCTCGTCGGCGCGGTCTGACAGCACGCGCTCTAGCTCGGCAAACTGCATCGCTCCGTCGCCGTCTTGATCAGCGTCTCGGGTGAGTGAGAGGATCGCTTCGGCGGCCTCGTAGGGGCCTAGAGCGCCATCGCCGTTCTTGTCGAGCGCACGAAAGAAGGCGGCCAGGTCAGGAGAGTTCGGCGGGCCCTCCTTCAATGGCTGCGCGCCTAGGGGTAGCGCACAAACGGAGGAAACGAAGAGAAAGAACGACGTGCACTGAACACGTCGAGGCTGGGACCATCGAAGAGTCATGGATCTACGCTCGCGTGCGACGGGCCCTAGAGCATCTCCAGGAGAGCCGCGCGCTGTGGATTGGGGCCCTTCGGGCGGTAGCAACTCTTGGCCCCGCGACTCCGAATACGAGGCAGGATACGCGCACTCTCGGAGACTGTTTCCCATTTTCAGATTCACGAGCCATCTAGGACACGATCGATCGTCCCAGCGCACCACGGACGTGCCACGCTCTGCGCATGGACCCGGAACACGCGACGAAGGCCTGACACCGTGCCGATCTGCGCCGGTCACGGGGCCTCGCCAGCGGAAGGAGCGGAGGCGCCGCATCCAGGCACTCGGCGGCATCGAAGCCCGGCATGAGATGTTGAGACTGTTCCAAGCCGGCCGTCCCGTTGGCACGACACGCCGCGTGCCATTCCTCAAGCTGGGACTCGCCGTTTGCGTCCTCACCGCCCCCATCGTGGGCTGCGCCATCTTCCATGACACGATTCCGCCCGGCCCAGCGTGGAGGCAATCTGTGCGCGACTCTGACGAAGCCCTGAGAGAGTTCCTTGAGCCCACATCGGTGATCGACTCCGACAACGCGGCCGTGATGTCGATGGCGACCGAGCTAGCCAACGGTGCAGACAGCCCTCGCAAGGTGGCCGTTCGCATTCATGATTTCGTGAGGGACGACATCGACTTCGGGTTCCCCCCTTCGTTCTATGCGACTTCGGCCTCGAAGACACTCCAGCTGGGGCGGGGGTACTGCGTCACAAAGTCGACGCTCGTGACGGCGCTCCTCCGTGCCGCGGGAGTCCCTGCGAGGATTCACTTCGTGGACCTCGACGCAGCGCTCTTAAGCGGCTTTCTGGACCCAGGAACTCCCTACGTAGATCACTGCTTCGTCGAGATCTTCCTCGGGGACCGGTGGGTGAGCACGGACAGCTTCATCGTCGATCCTCCCCTGCGCGAGGCCGCTCTGGCCAAGCTAAGGGAAACCAGCGCGCAGATCGGCTACGGCATTCACTTGGAGGGCACCGGCAACTGGAACGGGCGGGACGACGCATTCTCGCAGTTCGTCGAAGACACCGCTCCTAGCAGCGGCAGGGCATTCTCCACCCGTGACTACGGAGTCCACTCGGACATACTCGCACTGCATAGGGACGCACCAGAGGTCTGGAACCGGAGGGGATGGGGCCTGCGGATGTTTGGTTCGCTTGCGTTCGGGTCGATCAATCGAAAGATCGAGTCGCTTCGCGCCACGGCGACGGCGCGCTGACGATTCGAGCGAGTCGGTATGGTTCGAGTGGAGATCCGGTTCGAGGGCACGGGGTGAGGAGTCAGATCGCCGCTGAAGCGACCGAGCGAACGAATTCGCGTTCCAGGGAAGGGCCGCCGTCTAACGTCGCCTTGACCCTCTGTATCGAGATCTGACGCGCTGGCTTATGCTGAATGGGTCCGTTCCCACCTTCCCGCGTGAACGGCGTCTTCACCTCTTCCCCAAAATAGGTATGCGATCCACGCTCGTTCTCGCCGCAGCAGCGGCCCTTAGTGCGCTCTTGCCCAGCGCTTCCCTC
>CALHGQ010000213.1 GCA_938030175.1 uncultured bacterium
CCTCGATGTTGATGCCTTCATTCCTCGTTTTCGCTGCCGCGGCAGCGCCAATCATCGGCCCCCAGGCCCAGTCTCACCTCGGGGAGTACATGGGCACCGTGGACGCCCTCTCACGACCCGTTGCCGCAACTTTCGGCCCCGCGGGCGGAGAAGAGAACGCACTTTGGATCGCGGAGGCCGGAAGCGCAGTCAATCCAGCAGGTCTGCGGGCCCTTGGGGGGATCGACTCTTCCTTCAAGGGGCGCAAAGCCGGACGTACGGTGGCGCGGGCGGGCGTGGGCGTGCTCCAGAGCCCGAGCGGCATTGCGGTGGACGGAGCCGGTAACGTCTATGCCATCGACAACGTGCTGCACGCGGTCTGGAAGTTCGGACTGGACGGCAGCCAGACCGAGCTTGCCTCGGCGGGCCAAGGCGTCGGCGAGGTCATGTTCCCAGCAGACGTCGAGGTCTGGCCCCGCCACGCCGGGGAGGCCACCCACCTGGCAGTCGCCGATCCGGGGAACCGCCGGGCGCAGCTCCTCGACTTGAGCACAGGCAAGTGGATCGAGCTACGGGCTGACGGCCTAGTCTCCGAGCCCGCCGCCGTGGCGTTCGTCCCGAAAGGCGTCCAGGGCCTTGGCGCCGACGACGACACGGCCTCCCTGCCACCCGCAAGACTCGTCGTCGCGGACGGCGCCCGCCACCAGCTCGACCTGTTCGCACTCGACGGACGCTATCAGTCAAGCTTCAGCGACTGGGGCTTCTTCCCATCGCTCGTCTCCTCGCCCTCGGGCGTCGAGTGCGCGGACGGAATGTTCTTCGTGGCCGACACCGACAACCACCGTGTCCAGGCTTTCGACGCGGAGCGACCCGCCGACCCAACGGACGGGCTCCGGTACCGCTTCGGCATTCACGCAATTCGCCCGGGCGAAGGGGATGGCTCGCTCCACTACCCAACGGACATCGCCATCGACCGCGACGCCGTGATCCTCGCGATCGTCGAGCCGCTCGATGACCGCATTCAGCTCTTCGGCCGCGGCACGGGCGCCACCCCCAAACCCGATCCGACGCGCGCTGGCCTCGGCGCCCCCAGCGCTCACATGGGAGAGTTGATCTCCGCCAGCGCCCAATATCTCGTGACGCTATCCCCGGAGAGTCACCAGATCCTCGCCCATGACCTAAGGGGCGACGTCCCCACGAAGGTCTCCGAGCTCTTTGGCTTTGGCCAACGACTCGGCATGCTGCGCCGCCCCGTTGGACTGCACCTTTCGGGCGATGCAAAGCAGCTCTTGGTCACGGACAGTGGGAACCGGCGGCTGACGCGCGCCGTGCTGAACGTCAAGCCAGAGGAGCCCATGCGACAGGACCCGAAGCTTGAGACGGTCCTCGACGCCATTGACCTGGGCGCATTCGACATTCTTCCAGGGGACGTCACGAAAGTCGCGACCGGCGCCGACGGCGCTACGACGTCGTACATCGCCGTCGTGGACCGGCGCACGGACACCGTGGTGCTCTTTGATGAAGACCTAAAACTGGTGCGCAGGATCGGGGAGTCCAAGGAGGACCCGATCGTGGGCATTGCGGGTGTGACGGTTACGCCCGAAGGCACCCTGCTGGTGCTCGATGGTCACGGTGGCCGCGTGGCCAACCCCAAGAGCCAGCTGCGCATGGGCCGAGTCATCGAGTTCAACCTCGACGGAACGAGGATCGCGAGCTTCGGCGCGGGGCTCCTGAACGATCCCTCCGCGGCCGTTTGCCACGAGCAGCGCGTTTGGGTCACGGACGCCGGGCGAGATCGCGTCGAGGTCTTCGACCGCGCTGAGCCAGGCAGCCCGTACGAGCACACTTCGGGCTTCGGCGAGACCGGCCTCGGGCGGGCTCAGTTCCACGAGCCCCGCGGACTGGCCTTGACCGCCGACAAGCGGCTCATCGTTTTGGATCACGGCAACCACCGCGGCCAGATCTTTGGACTCGAGGGGAACTTCTTGGACGGCTTCGGCGGTCGACTCTATACGGCCCCCCTGCGCGCCTTCTCAGGTAAGACCCGATGACACACCCAAGCCCCAACAGTCTCCGCCACGCGGGTCTCGCTTCGATCTGCCTTGCCCTGACCGCCGCCCTTGGTTGCGGCGGCCAAGGCGACGAGCAGGCGGCCACCACCGCAGCGCCGACGAACACCGGCGCACCCGCTGGCCCCGTGGATGGTCCGCCGATGTCAGGCGTTTCCAGCCGCGGCAGCTTCCAAATCGAAGTCACGCCGAAGGGCGGTCCCATTCCGACCAACGAGCCGTTCGACGTCAAACTCTCCGTCACTGAGCCCGAGACCGGCGCTCCCTTCACGGGCTTCGACGCGATCACGCTCGACGCTCGCATGCCCGGACACGACCATGGCATGACCCGCGACGTAGAGCTTGTCGCGACGGACACCCCCGGCGAGTACGTGGCGGAGGGCCTGCTGTTCCACATGATCGGCTACTGGGAGTTCCACGTCGACGTCGTGCAGGGCCCAAGGATGGAGCGGGCCCAGGTCGCCACCACGTTGGAGTTTTGAGGCTGCCCTGCCTTCGACTCCGATGGCCCGAGGGGTTCTGCGCCGCCGCTTCGCTGGCCGCGCTGGGCCTCGTTGCCTGTGGGCCCTCGGACCCGGAGGTTCAGGTGGAGACGACGGTCGACGTGCCGGACCCGTTCGCGTCCCTGGAGTTCGAGGTCACGGACACGTTGCTGCAGCGCGTCAACGCGCTCTCTCCCCTACCGGCTCCTCCCACAGACCCCACGAATCGCTTCGGGGACGACCCGCGCGCGGCCGCGTTCGGCGAGGCCCTCTTCTTCGATCCGCGCTTCTCCGCGAACGGCGCGGTGTCCTGTTCCACCTGCCACGACCCGGACACGGGCTTCACGGACGGGAGGCAGCTGGCGTTCGGGCTCTCGGAGGGTAACCGGCACACGCCGACGCTTTGGAACGTGGCCTATCACCGTTGGCTCACGTGGGATGGCCGCGCCGACTCCCTTTGGATGCAGGCGCTCGATCCGATCGAAGATCCCCGCGAGATGGGGACGAACCGAGGCAGAGTCGCCCTGGAGATCGCGGCAAGCCCGCCGCTGCGCCAAGCGTACGAGGAGGTCTTCGGAGCACTCCCCGCCGCGGCCCTTGAATGGGGCGACGAAGCCACCCGCGCGATCGGCGCCCGACCGCGACTGCGGACCGAGACGGAATTCGTCGATGGGGATCCCGCCAGTACGGAGGAGGTCGTCGACGCGGTACGCCACTGGGAGGCCCTCGATCCCGCCGAGCAGGACGCGATCAACCAGGTCTTCGTGCATGCCGGCAAGGCCATCGCCGCCTACCAACGAACTCTTGTTCGCGGCGAAGCGCCCTTCGACCGTTTCGTGGAAGCGCTCAACGGTGGAGCCGTGGGGAACCTAGAGGAGCTCTCCCCCGCGGCCCAGCGGGGCATGATCACCTTCCTCGGGAAGGGCAACTGCACGCTCTGCCACAACGGTCCCAACTTCTCGGACGGCGAGTTCCACAACAACTCTCTGCCAACGATCCACGGCGGCGAGCCAGAGGACGCGGGCCGCTATGCGGGAGCCGCTGCCCTCAAAGCGAGCGCCTTCAACGCGGCGGGCCCCCACAGCGATGACCCCACGGGCACCGCCGCCCAGCAGGTCAAAGCGCTCAAGGACACGTCGGAGAGCTGGGGCGAATTCCGGACGCCGAGCCTTCGCAACTTGGCGGATCGGGGCCCATTCATGCATCAAGGGCAATTCCCAGACCTGGACAGCGTGATCGAGTTCTATTCGGAGCTCGAAGGCGCCTCCGGAAGGAACCATCACCAGGAACAGATTCTGGTCCCGCTACGTCTCTCTAGCGATGAGAAGGCGGACCTGCGTGCCTTCCTGGAGTCCCTGGAAGGCTAGGCGGCTCCTGGAGCGCCCTCAGACCTCCCCCGCTGACTGATCTAGCTGGTGCTTCGCCGGCAATTTGCCCCCTCCGAACGTCAGCCGTTCGGCCTCCAGGACCCAGACGTCTCAGTTTGGTGAACGTGGGCGCAAGTCGCCGCAGCCCAGCCCCCAGGGAATCCCCCTTTGGGCTGACTGCTGTTGCGGCCAGCACTACCTTCCTGGGCTACTCTCTAAAGGGGGACCTCCGCCGACATCCAGGCGTTGGCCCCTCCCACTCTTCTCCCCCTGCTCAAAGCTATGACCGCATCCACCTCTCCGCGCAGCGCTTCGACGAAGCCGCGCACTGCCGTGCGTGACGCCCTGCGTTGCACCGCAGGCCTCACGGGCCTCAGCCTCGTCCTCGCCGCGACTAGCCTCGCGCACGAGGACGACCCCAAGATCCTCGATCGCCTCCCACCGGTCCCCGGTAGCGGCTGGCAAGCGGACATGCCCGTCGGTCAGCTCCTGCCCGGGGGCGGCAC
>CALHGQ010000214.1 GCA_938030175.1 uncultured bacterium
GTGAGACGCGTGGTGAGGTACTCACCGTCTGGTCCGTCCTTGAGGCTCGCGTTCTTGTACGGAGCGAAGTACGACTTCGGGTGGCCCCGCAGGTTGCCCCCCACGTTGACGTCGTAACCTTGCGTCGTAGGATCATCTCCCAGGTGCCACTTTCCGACGTGTGCCGAGCTGTACCCCGCCGCCTTCAAGTGCTCCGCGAGCGTGACTTCCTCGGGCGGAAGAACAGTCAGGCTCGCCGGTGGTTCCAGCTCTCGATTCTCGGCCTTGCCGCGCTTTGCTGAGCCCACAGTGAGAATCCCGTGACGCGGGGTGTAGCGACCGGTCTGCAGGCTGGCTCGACTGGGCGCACAGTTCGGCGCGGCTGAGTAGGCGCGCGTGCAGGTCAGTGACTCCTCAGCGAAGGCAGTGATTGCCGGGGTCAGATGTTGCGCTACCCCCGGTAGACCCGGGACGTTCGCGCCAAGGTCGCCCCAACCCAAATCATCGACGAGCACGACGATGACGTTGGGTGCGGCTACGAAGTCGTCTCGGTCTTGGCCAAAGGCGGGTGCGACGAGTGCGATGGGGAGGAGGACCGAGGAGAACTTCATGGGTGGTGCGTTGGATGCGAGGTCGTTGCCCCAGCTTAGCGACGTTCTTCTCGGACGATGACACATCGCTCTCGATGCGAGTCTCCGCCGTTGGATTGTCCATCGAAACGGGCGCGAAGGTGCCTATCCGCTAAACTGTCTGTCTTGATAGAGAGCGGCCTGACGTACTTGTTGGCGCCGTTGACGTGGTAGCTCGCTTCGCATCTGTAGTCTTCGTTCTCAGATTCGCGCGCAACAGAGGCGAGTCACCACCGGCAACCGCTCCTTCCGCCCCCTGTCCCATGAGCCCCGTCGAGACACTAGAGAAGCAGTACCTGAGGTACCGCCGAACCAAGGCACCAAAAGATCTTGCCCCGGTCTTCTTGAGCCTTGCTCCCCAATTGATGAGTGCTGCGCGCCGCGCCGGGCTCGATCAACAAGGCGCTGAGGATGCGGTCCAAGAGACGTTCCTTGCATTCATCGCGAGCGAGGAGAAGTTTGAGGAAGGCAGGCCAATGATCCCTTGGGTGCGGGGCATCGCGCTGCGGCAGATCAAAGCTGAGAGGCGACGCCGAGCTCGCCTTCAGTCGCTCTTTTCCTCCGACGAGACCGCAGACGAGTCGAAAGGCAATGTCGGTCCCGCCGAGCTCGATCACGTCGAACGAAGCGAGCTTCGTCGAAAGATCGAGTCAGCCATCCTGACCCTCAGCGACGGCAATCAGAAGGTGGTGAGCGCAGCGCTCCTGGAAGGCTTGAGCATCGAGGAGATCTCGCAGCGACTGAACCTCAGTCGAACGGCCACCTCCGTTCGGCTTCATCGCGGCCTTCGGCGTGTCCGCAAGAAGCTCGGAGAGCGTTCATCCCTTGGCCTCCTTGCACTTGCCGCTCCGAAGGGAAAGCAGGCGATCAAAGTGGCAGGCGCGGAAGGACTTCCCCTTGGGTCGATTGGGCTGGTGGCAGCGTCTGTCATGGCCGCAGTCGGCGCTGGGGTCTGGCTCACTCGTCCGTTGGCCCCCACCGATCCAGGGCGGACGGATTCAGACACCATTCCGTTGGTGGACGCCACAGCCAACGAAGAAGCGTCGCCCTTCAGCGTCCAGGCCATCGATGGGGACGGACGTCCAGAGCGACGTATCGCGCTTGATCTCGGTCGCGCTGATGCGGGGGAGAGCTTCCAGGCCGCGCCGCTGGAGAAGCGGGTCGCGGTGGGGATGGTTCGATCCGTGGGAGGGCTGCCAGCTCTTCCGGGGGCCGAGGTCTTCGTGCTGCGCACGAGTCCCGAGATCGTGCTACCCGAGTCTTCGCTCGTCCCTTCTGCGCTGACCACGGAGGGGGGGACGTTCTCGCTAGATCTCTCGTCGCTCGACGGCGATGAAAGTCCGCTCTTGATGGTCCGCATGGGCAAGGAGATTGGCTGGGTCGACGTTACCCCCACGGACCTGGCTGCAGGCAGGCTGCCCGAGGTCGACCTCAGTCCCGAGCTGAATGTGAGCGTCGTCGCGAGGGACGAGCTTGGCCGTCCTTTGGAGGGCGTGGAGGTCGCGGCGTTCTCGGACGTCAGCCGATTCTTGGCCCCTATGTCTCCTATTGCCGACGAGTTCGGTTACCCGCTGATCTCCAAGTACCGGCACCTGTTCGGGGCTGTGACCGATCAGCAGGGCATAGCGCAGATCGGCGGCCTATTTGGTCGCGGCGATGGGGATACCGGCCTCATGGTGGTGCTCACGGCGAAGAAGCCCGGATACGCCCGCGGCATGCTCGCGTACATCCTCGAAAGCGACGACGGACTCAAGGCTGAGTTTGTTCTGCCCTCGGTCGAGTCGCTCCGGCTGGCTGGCACGGTGGTCGGTCAGCAGGGCGAGCCCCTCGCGGGCGTGAAGCTACGCTTTAGAACTCGGGGTGAGGCGCCCAAATCGAACTACGCCGTCGCCACGACGGATGCACACGGTGACTGGGAGGTTCCGAACCACCTGCTTGATGAGTTCCCACTCTTCTTGGCGTTCGATCGACCGGGCTACACTCGCGAGGAAGTCGTTGTTATCGAGCCGACCGACCTCAAAGACGGTGCGTACCACGTCAAGATGCACCCGTCGGGAACGTTCGAGGGCATGGTCAAGAGCGAAGACGGAGCGCCTGTGGCGGGCGCGCGCGTCATCGTGGCAACGATCAGGTCGTTGGAGACGGTCTTGACGGACGCCGCTGGTGCGTTCCACTACGAGCTCCCCTTTGGCGTGGATCGAAGTGTGACCGTCATCGTCGATGAGCCCGGCGAGTCCACGCGCTCCGCGCGGTACGTCGCCTCGAGGGACCAAGGACAGCTCATCGTTGAGCTTCCCAAGCAGGGGGCCGTCACGGGTGAGTTCGTTGCCGACCTAGGTCCGACGGCGATCTGGAATACGGCGAGCCTCGTGCCCGTGAGTGTCACCGGGACGATTTCGCCGATTGAAGCCGTGGGGCTCGACGGGGGGGTGGCTACGTTCGACGATGTCCCCCATGGCGAGTGGGTGCTATGCGGTTCGACGGAGGCCGGCGCCTCGGTCGTGGAGAATCTTGAGATCGGACAGGGGGAGGGGAGCAGCGAACGCCAAGTGTTCGAAGCGAACCCCCTCGAAACTGGGCGACTCAACTGCGTGATCGAGACCGACGGTGCGTGGGCAGATCTCTCCGGTGGTCGGCGGGCGTGCACTGTGGTGATGAGTCACCGAGACATCCCAGGACTACCGGCAGACACGTTCGATGCGGGCCAGGCCAATCGCCCGGAGCTGTACTGGGATAGCACGATCGATGGGCCTCTTAGCCTTGAGGGCATGCTTCCTGGGGCCTGGCAGGTGGTGGCGTCAGGCCCGGGTTGGACGACGGCACCGACCGAAGTGACCGTGATCCCGGGCGAAGAGGTTCGCGTGGACCTTGTGCCTGTTCCCGCCTGCACGCTGAGCCTTGAGCTGCCCGCGATCGCGCGGTCATGTCTTCTGCGCTGGTCGATTCGACGTTCCGCTGATGAGGCCTGGTCTGTTGTCGCGATTCCATCGATCGCGACCGGGGCACCGGCGACGCTGACCGTTCAGGTGCCGGAGGGGCACTGGCAGTGGAGGGTCGAGCTAGAAGCGGACAACGTCGGAGAAGACTTTTCAGACGTAACGCCGCCAACTTTCGGCAGCATCGACGCCGAGCCCGGCAAGCCCCAGACGCTCCACGTGCTTGAGGCTAGTCTCAGCGCCGCAGAGTAGACCCGAGGTGGACCCAGACTAGACCCAGCGCTTACGCAGAGTCGACGCTGGGCCCTCGATGCTGGGCCCTCGACGCTAGAAGCGCAGGCCAAGGACGAGCGTGAACTGCTGGTAGTCAGCGTTCGTCTCGATGGCGCCCAGCTCGAGCTCCGTTCCGGTCATCACGCGGGCGTCGAGGCCGATGAAGGCCTTCGAGTCGAAGTCGTAGAAGAGCCCGCCGTGGGCGTAGTATCCGCTGGTGACGTCTTCGTCGTCGACGACTCCACCACCTGCGTCGTTGTCGACGGCTGCGGCCACAAGCGCGGCGCCAGCGCCGAACGCGGGGCGCCACTTGCCCCAGTCGAACTCCTTCCGCA
>CALHGQ010000215.1 GCA_938030175.1 uncultured bacterium
GGCGAGGGCAAAGACCTGTCCAGCGGCGGTCACTTCCATGATGCTGCTGTCGGAGGACCACTCAATGAGGGCGCCCTCCACGGCCTGGCCAGCGGCGTCGGTGACGGCCGCGGTGAACGCAGCGTCAGCGCCGGGCAGCATAGCTGCGGGCGACTGGGGCGTGATGGCGACGGTCGTCGCGCCGCCGATGGCGTCCGCGGCGGTCGTGAAGCTGACTACGACGGCCTCACCGAGCTGGTTGCCAGCGGCGTCCATGACGCTTCCGCTGATGCGGAGGCGGCACTGGGTGTCCACGGGAAGAGTCTCAGCCGGAACGAAGGTGGCGGTCGTCTGGCCGCCGGTCGTCGAAACACCGATCTGGCCCATCACCTCGTCGGTCCCAGCGAGGACCGTGAGGGTGTTGGCGTTGAGGCTGCCGGGGCTCATCGGCTCGTCGAACGTGACGCTGAGCGCGGCGTTGTCCGCGACGTCGGCGTCTTCATCGGCGGGAACGGTGCTGGCGACGGTGGGTGCGACGGTGTCGGTGACCGTGGACGTAAGCTCGATGGAGCCCATGTCGGTCTCGACGCCGCAGTCGCCTGCAACGGCGCTGCTCTCGTTCGGAAGGAGGCCTGCGCCTTGCTCCGGAACGACCGTCACAATGACGTCGAAGTTGCCGTTGGGCAGCGGGACGCCCGCGATCGTGAACTCGCCGGTCGCATCGGTCTCAGCGGTCAGACCGTTGAGAGCCGTGACGAGAGCGCCGGGGACGGCTGCGCCGGTGTCGCTGACGACACGGCCCACGATGTCCGTCACGCAGAAGGTATCGACCACAACCGCGTGCCAGCCGGTCGAGGCCAGGCCTTCGCCGACGTCCGAGAGGATGACGTCGCCGTTGGCGGCCACGCTGGCCATGCCGGAGAGACCCCAGTTGGCGGTGGCGTAGTCGAGGCTGTAGATCTCGACGCCGGTGGATCCGCTGGGGAACGTGCCGCCGTTGCCAAAGCTGATCTCCGGGCGAATGTCGAACGTTGCGCCTGCGGGCTCGATGGCGACGAGCGCGCTCGCCACGATGCCGTCGGGGAGAGCAACGGGGATCTGCTCGGTCGGGACCGGCGTGATGGAGATGGTCGTGTCAGCCGCGTCCAGGAAGGTTGCGGTCGTGTCTTCTTCGAAGAAGATCGTGATGCCGGCGTTCTCGATGAACGTTCCGGCGGGGATCACGCCCGTGTTCGTCCCCATGGTGTCGACGGTGAGGCCGAGCGCGCGCTCCGGGAGGAATGCGGGCTTCTGCTCGGTGCTTCCGGAGCCGATGTTGCTCGACGGAAGGTGCAGGTTGATCTTGTCGGCGATCGGGTTGCCGTTGGAGTCGAAGACGCCTTGGCCGCAGAAGTCGATCGTGTACTGACCCGTGGGGAGGTTCTCGATCGAGTAGGTGCCGTTGCTCGACGTGGTCGTGCCGAACGTGCCGCCGGGACCGCTAACGGTGACTTTGACGCCGCCGACGGGGGTGGGCGAGTTGAGGACCGAGCCGGTCAGGCTGCCCGTCGTGGGCGTGGAGCTGTCGTCGCTGCTGCTGCTGCAGGCGGTGAGCGCTAGCGCGAGGGCTGCGGACGACGCAAGGACCGATGAAACGGACCGGGGAGTGGCCTTTTGCATGGAGTCGGGGGGAGAGGGAGGGGGACTTCGATGAGGACCGATCGGGCCCTCGGACATGGCACCGGTCGACGCTTCCCGACGAAGCCTTGAGCCCCGCACTGGACACAATTTCCGCCTACGGGCAATCCCTTGCCCGCTCCGTGTGCGCGTTGGCGGCTCCCGGTAGGTCTGGCTCTACCGGGGGTTACGGCCAACGAGTGCGCTTCTCCGTCGAGCGTCCCTCGCGCCTGCACATTCCAAACTCGTTCGTAGCGGCGTGATGGATGCTCTCAGAGCAGCCGTCGCAGACGAAGCTCTTACTCGTGAGTGCTCCAAAACCGAGAGCCCATGCGGCCGGTCCCTCGGTGCGCGGCCCTTGGCTCGCAGCAATATCCTAGGCTGACGCCCGCTCCCGCCTCTGCTCGCCGTTGTCCTCTGGTCCTCCCAGCATGGGTTCGGCGACGCGTGCCGATCCGGAGTGACCTCGAACACCTCCCAGGGCTTGTCTATCGGACGCCAAGGGCCCGATGGCGAATACGACGATGACTAGACGCACCCCCGCCGCCGCTTGGCTCGCAGCACTCCTCAGCGTGCCCGTGTGTGCTTACTCGGGCACGGAGACCAACGTCATCGTCATCATCTCAGATGATCATCGATACGACGCGATCGGTGCCCTCGGGAACCCTGTGATCGACACGCCGCACATCGACCGGATGGTCTCATCAGGCTTTCGCTTCGACCATACCTACAACATGGGGGCGAACACGGGCGCCGTGTGCGCGCCGAGCCGCTCGATGTTCATGACGGGGCGGAACGTGTCGACGATCTGGGGAGGCTCGAACATCTCTGGGGTGGCTTCGCTGCCCTCGACTCTTCGTGGAGCCGGATACACCACGTTTGGCACCGGCAAGTGGCACCTCAACTTCGATTCGCTGATCGGCGGCTTCAACGTGGGAGAGGAGGTGGTCACCCTTGGGTGCATCGGTTGCTCAGCGACGAGCCATCATCAGAACCAGGCGGCGAAGAACAGGAGCTTCCAAGCGGTGCTCAACCGCATCAGCGGGGGCGCCGTCGTTGGGGGCCAGACGCGTCCTGGCGTGCACGTGAGCGAGCGCTTTGCTGACGCCGTGCTCGGATTCATGGGAGGCCAGCCCGCGAGCAGCCCCTACTTCGCGTACGTCTCCTTCACCGCCCCCCACGATCCCCGAACGTCGCCGCCCGCCTTCAATCTCCTCTATCGCGATGCAGGAGGGGTCTCTACCGTCCCCCTACCGCCGGAGTTCGCTACCCAGACGCCGATCGATCGCAGCGCGTTCGATGGCAACATTCGCGACGAAGTGCTCCTGAACACGATCGGGGGCCATACGCCCGCTAACGTCGCCGAAGAGCTGGCGGACTACTACGGAATGATCTCGCACATGGATGCGGAGATCGGTCGTGTGCTGGACGGCGCGCTCGTCGCCGAGGGGCTCGATCCCGCGGTCAACGATCTGGGGGATCTCAATAACACCCTCATTGTGTTCACTTCGGACCACGGGCTCGCGATCGGGAGCCACGGGCTCATGGGCAAGCAGAACCCGTTCGAGCACTCCATTCGAGCGGCTCCTCTCACGTTCGCCGGTGGCGTCAATGGGCACCCGGTGCCCCACGGATCGAGCGATGCACTGGTCTACCTGTCCGACATGATGCCGACGATCCTAGACTGGGTCGGCGTGCAGATCCCCGCGAGCGTCGATGGCGCCTCGTTGACCGGCATCATCCAGGGCACACAGTCCAGCGTGCGTAGCTCGGTGTACAACGCCTACCGCGACCTTTCGCGGACCGTGCGCTCCGGCGACTGGAAGCTCATGTACTACCCGGCCTTGAACCGCGTTCAGCTCTTCCACCTGCGCGGCGATCCCTACGAGCTCAACGACCTTTCCGGCGACGTGTCCCGGCGGCCGCGGATGGAGACCCTGGGAGCTGAACTCCGACAGCTCGAGGCAGAGGTCAATGGCCCTGGCTCGGGACTCGTTCCCCTTGAGTTCTTCGGCTCTTCTGATATCGACTGGGAGCCGGCGAGTGATGTGGTTGACGTTGGCGACGTCCCGGCCGGCAACGTCGTGGTTGCGTACAACGGCGGGACCAGTGTGGTTACGGCAGGTGGTGTGACCTTTCAGCCGCTCAGCTTCGGGAGTCAGTTCACGGGCGCGCTGTCTGGGCGTAGCACGGGCGACGCGGGCTACGACGAACTCCTCAACACGTTTACGTTTGGGGGAGGCACGGAGACGTCCCTCTCGCTCCCCGGCCTCGTGCCCGGGCGCGAGTACCGGGTCCGCGCTTGGTTCACTGATCTCAGGAGCAGTTCGGACGGCCGGACCATGACGTTCAGCGACCTGGGCCGCGTTGCCGTGAACGGCGACTTGACGGCGCCTACGCCTAGCTCCGTCGATGTGGTCGGCAACCTCCCGGGGGTGGACCCACCGGGCTTTCTTGGGCAGTACGCCACCGGCCTCTTCACCGCCGGCAACGCGTCCGGCACGCTTCGTCTGGTGACGAACGGGTTTGGCAACGTTCACCTCAACGCGATCGCCGTGGAAGAGGTGGCTGGGGGAAGCGGAGTCTTCTGCTCCGGGGCGCCGGCGCAGGGGACCCCGTGTCCCTGTGGTAACGACAACGCAGGCGGTCCCGGTGGCTGCGACTGGGGCGATCCGGCGTTCCCCGGCGGCGCGCTGCTCTCAGGCGCGGGCACGTCCAGTGTCGCTGCGGACGACCTGTTCCTTGTGGTGACGGAAACCGCCAACTCCTTCGGGATCGTGATCGCTGGCACCGAAGTCGCGGCCGGCGGGGCCGGGAGCCCCGTGTTCGACGGGCTCCTTTGCGTAGGGGGCCAGGTCGATCGTCTGACCTCGCCGCTCATGGCGTCGAACCACTCCGCGGTCGCCCCCGCGCCCCTCGCATCCCTCGACCAAGGCGCCGTCGCGGGCACGACGCGCCACTATCAATACTGGTTCCGCTCCGTGGGCCCGTGCGGCCAGGGAGCGAACTTCTCCAACGGCCTTTCGGTAGCCTGGACCCCTTAGATCTTCATACGCCCGTTGACGACGCCGACCCTTGGTGCAGGGTCCGTGCTGAAGAGCTAGGACGGATAGCAGTCTCGGGGTCCTGTGGACGCGTTGCGCAGCTGAGCAACGCGGGAATGAACGCTGAGGCGATGGGGAGTCCCATAGCTAGCGACTTAGCCGCAATTCTTGCTCTGATTCGGACCGGGCAACCCGAGAAACTTGTCAGGGCTAATCTGTGCGACAGGAGTGCTTGCGGCGCTTCGCTCGGGGCGCATTGGGTCGGGCTGTTTCGGGGTCAACGGGTGGGACTCACACGGCTGGGATGGGCACGCGTTGAAGAAATCGGCCTAGCTCTGTTACCGGCGTGGATCGCAGAGATAAGCGCGAGCTCCCATGTCCAGACGGTGTCGTTCCAGACGGCGTCTACGCAGGTGATCGCCATCAACTGCGCGGCAGCCTGTCCCGCCTTATTCAACGAGCGTGCGGTCCCGCACTCGGTGGGCACAGGATCAGCATCGGTTTCGCTCGCCCGTTGCGTAACGTCCGTGAGCGAAGTCACTCCAGTGACTTGCTGCGAGATCGTCTGTCCGAGCGCCGTCGCGTTCTCCCGTGTGAAATTCGACGATCTGTGGGACAATCTGGATCCATGGCGCCGCAGCGCTCATCGTCCCTCAAGACATCCCACGAGAACTCACTGATGAAACACACCTGTTCTATCGCCCTGGCTCTGTGCGCCGCGGCGTGCTCGCCAGGTCCCGAGACCGTTCCCCCTGTCCCCTCGTCCGAGGTCGCCTCTGCCCAGAGCTCTTCCCCTCTGGGTGGCGTTGAGCCGGTGGCGAATTGGAAGTCTGAGCGCAAGCGCATCGCGATGCTCGGGCTTCGCTACGACGGGAGTTCCGTTGAGCGGGTCGACTCCGAGGCCCAGAGCGTTCTGACGGGCCTTTCGGCCGCCGACCTCCCACGGCTGATCGAGGAGGCGACGGCGGAGTACGAGGCGAACCGCCAGCTGGACGCGATTGCGACCTGGACCCAGGTGGCCCTCCTTGAGCCCGCGGAAGCGGATCACTACTTCCACCTCGGCCTCGCCCTTCGGGGCTTCAAGCTGGAGAGCCAGGCCCACGCCGCGTTCCAGCACGGGCTGCGCCTTCAGCCCGACCACGTCGAGCTGAGCCTCAGCGTCGCGAACCTCGAATGGGGCGCGGCCGAGTTCGATCAGGCCGTGGAAAGGTACGGCGCAGTGTTGGACATCGATGAGAACAACGTAGACGCCTGGGGCCGGTTGGCACGGGCACACTTCTACGCGGAGCGAGACTCCGAAGCATGGGATGCGATCCACCGCACCCAGGACCTGGGGGGACGTATCCCCGCCCAGATGATCGCCCTTCTCTCCGCTCGCACACCTGACCCCACCCGCTGATCCGCCATGAAACACATCCAATCACTCCGCGCTCTCACGGGTCTTGGTGCGTTCGCATTGGCGTTCGCTTCCACCGCCTCTGCGCAGCTCCGCATCGGCCCGCCGGTGCGCACCGACGCCGGCCCTGGCTCCACCATCAGCAACGAGATCTCCCAGGCGAGCTCCTCGGCGTTCCCTTCGGTGGGGATCCACGGCTACAACGACTACCGCACCGGCATCCGAACATGGTTCACCTACACGACTGATGCGGGCGCGAGCTGGCAAGAGGTTCTCATCCGGCCGCCTGCCGGCAACCAGGCCAACGTGGAGGGCGACCCGATGGCTTGCGCCGATCCGCGCACCGGGCTCATTTGGGCCGGGGGGATCTCGTTCGCTGGCAACGGCGGCATGTACACCGCGCGCTATGACCCGCAGACCGATACGTTCACCAACGCGGTCATGATCCAGGCAGCGAGCGGTACAGACAAGGGCTGGATGGCCGCGGGCCCGGACCCCACGAACGCGAACGCGACGCGCGTCTACTGCGCGTACAACTTCGGCGTCGCGCGGTCGGCCGACCTTGGGGACACTTGGTCTGGACCCGTCCCCCTCGGGACCGGTATCGGGTTTCTTCCCCGCGTCTCCGCCGACGGCACGGTGCACGTGTCGTACTACGACTTTGATACTCGCCACCTGATTCGCTCGAGTACCGACGGAGGTGTCTCGTGGTCCAGCCCGGTGGTCATCGCCGACCGGATGGACGTCTGGCCTATCCAGGACTGCCCGAGGATCGCTGGAAGCTTCCGCGCCCCCTCCCTCCAGGGAATGGCCGCCCACCCCACGGACCCGGACAAACTCTACTTCGTCTACAACGACACCACGTCCATGACGGCGGGCCAAGCCGACGTGGACATCTACTTCACCCAGTCCGGTGACGCTGGTGCCACGTGGTCGACGCCCGTGGTCATCAACGGCGACGCACCGGAAGTGGGAGACCAGTGGTTCCCGTGGATCGAGGTCGACGAGGAGGGTCGCCTGCACGCGACCTGGTACGACAGCCGGAACACCATGCAGAACGACAACGCCACGAACAACCGGTTCGACGCGTACTACGCGCTCTCCACAGACGACGGGGCGACCTGGACCGAGGCGCGCCTGACCCCTGACTCGTTTAGCAGCGCAAACGACGGGTTCGGTAGCGGCTTCATCGGTGACTACATCGGCATGAGCGTCGCGGGAAGCCGCGCCACTCCGGCGTACATGCGGACGGATCCCTCCTCGGGCGCCGACGCGTACGTGAACAACATCCTCGTGGATGAGTCCCAGGAGTACTGCCGCGGTGTCGTCTGTCCCTGCGGGAACACGGATCCGACTAGCGGCTGCGGCAACTCCGGCAACGATGGTGATCCGGCCACCGGAGCGAAGCTCAGCTCGAACGGCTCGGCCTCGATCGCCGCAGACGACATTGTCCTCACGATCTCTGGGGTCAACGGAGGCACAGTCGGCCTTGTCGCCGTCGGAACGAGCACCGGCTCCGCCCCCGTGGGCGACGGTCAGCTCTGTCTCGGAGGCACGCTCGCTCGACTTCCGATCTACCAGGCCGACGGCACCGGTACGGCGACGTTCGGGCCCAACGGTGTGATCGCCGGGGTGGCTTCGTCGCCCATCGGTACGCCCACGGCGGGCCAGACCTGGTACCTCCAGTCGTTCTATCGAGACATCGGCGGCCCTTGCGGCACCAACTTCAACTTCACCAACGCCCTGTCGATCACCTGGATCCCCTAGGTCGTTAGCGAACGATCGATCGCCATAGCGGTGATCGCCCGAGCAGCGCCTTAGTGCGTTCAACTCGGGCGGTCACCGTTTCTTTTTGTCTCCTGTTTCCGCCGAGCGGGGAAAGCGTGGAACGTGCAAGAGCGTCGGGCGGAAGCGCACAAATGCGACGCTCGCAGTGTTCAGAGCACGTAGGCGCACACCGTTACAGAATCGCGGCTAGCGGCCCTCTATCGCCGCATAACGGCGTTCTCGCCGCTGGAGTGCACGCGTTCGGCACAGAGGTTGCCCTAGGGGGATAGTCAGTCCTTCCCAAATTCTGACTTCGTCCTTCTCGCGTTGCGTTCGGCTCGCGTGACGCCGTTTGCGTCGCGAGGCGGCGCCGTGCCTAACCTCAGTGGAGATCCCATGGGGCACCTTGTTCCTGCGTCTGTTT
The DNA here is from genome assembly GCA_938030175.1 of uncultured bacterium. GTDB lineage: Bacteria > Planctomycetota > UBA1135 > UBA1135 > Saltatorellus. The sequence goes on from CALHGQ010000215.1 coordinate 8,267, forward strand.
CCTTGTCCTCGGCTGCGCCAGTCCTCGCGCTCGCCGTTCTTGCATCGTGCGGTGGCGTTGGCCCTGTGGAGCGAGTTCCGAACGATGAGTTCTCGGCTGCGAGCGTTCGCTTTGGCGATGTTCATTCCGGCGGAGAATCGACGGAGGTGCACCTGACGTCGGTGCGCTATGGCCGGCTCGTGGATGTCTTTGGGCTCAACGCCGAAGGGGCTGAAGTGCCGATGGCCACGGACTTCGTGATTCGCCAGAGCCTTGTCTCCGATGCGCTTGACTATAGGCTCAGCACGAACGGGGTGACCGCGCAGGAGCTACTCCTCGTTCGGCGCAACGTGGACGACCCGGCGGAGCTCGAGGAGTTTCGTGAGCTCTTAAGGGCCGCCGCAGAGAACCTAGATCCCATCCACGTGCAGGGCCTTGAGACCTCGGGCGTCTACTCGATGCTGCCGCGCAATGCTGCGCTCGTCCTGACGTTTGACGACCTTCTGTACCCGCCCTCGATTGACGATCGGACCGTCGAAGTCCTGCAGGGATATCCGCCCACAAGCCCCTTCGAGTCGCGCGTCTTCCCTTCGGCGCACTACGGCGGGCTGGCGTCCAACGGCGCCTTCTACCCGACTCGGGTCATCGTCGATACGACCACCACGCTCGTCGAGCGCCAGCGGACAGGGGGCGACGTCCCGCTCAACAGTATGGGCCTGCCCGCGAGCATCGAGACGGCCCAGCCAAACATCTTGGTTCGCGTTCCCACCGTGACCAACGCTTCCATCGGTCAGAGCCAAGTTCTGACGAACCTCACGAACCACCCGCTCGCGACGAGCAACAACGGCCCCGTCGACTTCGGTACGAACGCGAGACCCGTGCTGCGAGCGCTGCGCTCCGGCAGTCAGGTCGCTTCGATCGCCGACCCATTCAATGGATTCCTGCGGGACTCGACGCCACCGCAGATGATCGGCTCGACGCCGTTGACGGTCATAGAGCCACCCGTTCAAAAGGTGGGGCCGGAGGGCGATCTAGGTTCCCTGGACTTCATTCTTCCCGAGGTGCAGCTGCCCTCGGAGCGCTGCGGAAGAGGCGAGCTGCTCGGCACGGAAGTGATCGCGCAGAACGGGCTATTCGCGAGGATCGTCCGGCCCGAGGGGCTGGTCGGCGACGCGGCCGACGCGTTCTTCCCGGACGGCGAAGGCCGAGTCTTCGACCTTCCAGTGCGCTTGATCACGTTCCCGCGTGAGTGGGTGAACGGGCCCTCGGACTGGGAGACCTTTGGCGCCACCACATCGCGCCTTGAGTCGACCTTCGAGCTAGGCGACTCATCGGAGTGCTTTGTTCAGGTGTTCCCGAGCCCCAAAGGGTTCCCGAACGACCCCACCGTTGGGGTAAGTCCTGACGCGGTCTTCTCGCTGCGATTCAGCGAAGCGATGGATCCTGCTTCGCTGACGGCCTTCGACTCGGTGGTGATGACTCGACGGGAAGCGAGCGATGAAGTCGATCTCTTGACGTCCGACTACGTCGTCGCAGAGCTGAACCGCTCGGCCGCCCTGCGCGAGGTCACCTTCGTGCCGGTTTTGAGCTTGGCCCACGCCCAGGGAAGTTCGGAGTCCTACTTTCTCCAAGTCGCCGGCGCGGAGTCGGCGTTCGCCCCCAGGGACCTGGCGGGCAACCGGGTCAGCTCGTTGCCGAGCATCCCGCTTGCGCTAGACGCGGGCGCTCCTTCGCAGCTCAACGGTGGTCGGGTCAGCCGATTCGCATCCGCCGATGAGGAGGCACCCGCAGGGCCGGAGTGGGGCGGGCAGATTCAGATTCAGTTGGACACCCAGTCGATTCGGCCCCGTCCCGTCGTTCGAAGCACCGTCATTCTCGACAACGCGGAGAGTGCGCTGTTCTCCCAGATGACCGCCGCGCTGCAGGGGGTTCAGACTCCCTTCTCGCCGCTCGGGTCGAAGATGCAGACGCTCTGGCGCTACGCCGACTGCGGATTCTCCATCTCGGACCCCAACAGCATCAACATCGACGTGGAGGGACTCGCCTGGAGCCCGGACGCTGGATCCGTGGTGCCTGACGCATTCGAGCAGTTCGAAATCCGTCTCGCCCATAGCCGTGTTGCGCCCGATGAGTTCATCAACCCGTCCTCGCTCTTTCCCCAGTTCCATCTTTCTGGTCTGCGGCCACTCTTCGCGCAGAACATCCTCCCCGGCGAAACGCAGCAGGTCGTGCACCCGCGCGAGCGCGGCTACCGCTTTGACCAGGGGGACGTGATCCAGACGGTGAACGGGACGCCCCTCGTGCCGTTCCCGCTCAATCGCGGCATCCCGGACTCCGAGCGGCGCTACTTCACTTGGCGGGATACACGGATCCGCGCGCGCGGTGGGCCCCAGGGCAATGGCGTGGAGCCGCTGTCCTATCCGCCCGCCCTCGGTCTCGAGACGGCGCCCAACCCGTACTACCGAGCCAACAGCGTCCAGTCGATCGGTTTGCCGCTCCTCATGGAGTTTCGCACGACGCCGCAGGCGACGGCCGCCGGTCAGAACGCGTGGGCGCTGAACTTCGCGGTGAATTCATCGTCACGGCCCTACTTTCGCGCGTTTTCCACCGGCGGGGTGAACACTTCGGGTTCGGTCGTGCGCGTTGACCCAGAGAACGAAAGCATGGCGAACGGAGGGTTCGACCCCGTCGGTCCGCCCCCGGGCCAGGCCACCTTTGGTCGTGACAACTCGGTGCACATTGGCGCACTCGACCTCGTTACCCGGATCAACCAGTGTCACTCCATCTGGTTCGAGTCGACCATCGACGCGGAACAGAGCGGCACGTTTGGCGGACGCGTTTACAGCGAGCCCACCGTGGAGCCCACCTCCGATCAGCAGCCCGTCGGTACCGAGGTGAGCTACTTCTACCGCGGAGCCGTGGCCATTCAGTTCGAGGCGGACGGGGTGGACGGGGCCATGGACAACTTCAGCGGGACGATCTCTGAAGACCTGGGTCTCGCCGACTACCAGTACGACGCTTTCACCCTCGACCTCTACGGCGACTACTACAACGACGTCGACGCGACGGTCCCCCCCGACCCCAACGTGCCATCCGACAACGGTCACAGCGTCGACCACACCGAAGGCGGTGGACGGGACAACTTTGGGCTCACCTTCTTGCCCGGCGTGGAACCTGAGGAGTGGCGGGACTCTGTCGCCGAGATCACCGGCGCGCGCTTCTATCAGATTCGCCTGACGTTCCAGAGCAACCCCGTCACGGGCCAAGTCCCCAGCCTTTCCGCCTTCGCCTTGACCTGGACCCAGGAATAGCTCGCAACCGTTTGCCTTTTGCCCCGACCCGGAGATTTTATGCGCCCCTTTGACCGCTTCGCTGACGCATCGTCCAGTCCCACTCGATCGACCCGCTCCTGGGCCTGGTTCACTTGGCTAGGCTCCGCTGCGCTACTAGGTTGCAGCGGCGGGGGGAACCTCCAAGACGCCGCACCTGATGGCCAAGACGTGGAGTTCGCGGTTCTCTCGACCTCCGTGGGGAACGGCGACACGTGGAAGCTCAACCGGCCCATCTTTGTGGAGTTCACCGAGGACGTTGACTTCAGCACGGTGTCGTCGAGCACGATTCAGATCATCGACGCCCAAGGCGTGTCGGCGATCGGGTCCTTCAGCCTCGTGAACCCGCGAACCGTGAGGTTTCAGCCGAACTGCCCGACGAACAACACGAACTCAGACGGAGGTTTCCTCCAGGGCAGGGACTACCGGCTGACGATTTCGTCGTTCACGCACTCTGGCGTAGGCGGAGGAGTGACCTTGCGCAACACCGCCGGAGAAGGCATTCGAAGCGGGCGCAACGTGCAGTTCAGCACACCGGCTTCGTTGGACTCTACCGTTCTCTTCGTGGACGTCGTCGCCGGCCCTCCGCAGGTACGCATCCTGGGAGTTGACGAGGACGCACCCGCGTCGACGACAGACGCCATTCATTCCTATGTGGAGTTCGGAGAGGATCCCGAGAACGTAGAGTACTTCCGTTTTGACCCGTCAGATCAGCGAGGTGAGATCGCGAGCCTCGTCCCGCTGAATCTCTATAGCGACGTGTCAGAGCGCTTTGCTGTTGTGTTGAACTTCAACCAGCCGGTCCTAGGAACGGATGCGAACGTCAACTCGGACCTGATCCGGTTGGAGTATTTCAACGAGTCGGTGGCCGAATGGCTGCGGGTGACTTCATCGGTGGAGCTCCAGCAAAACTGTTCGACGGGCGGCGCAACGGTTCGCCTTCAGCCCACGGGGATCGTTCCCCAAGGGGCGGCACTCCGTGTCAGCCTGCGTGCCGGCTTCCGCGACCTCATCGGCGAGCAGGTCCAAGCGACGCAGTCGAGGTTCGCGCACCTCTCGTCGACCGCGGCAAACCCGGCGGCTCCGGCGGGCCAAGAGGGGGAAGGGAGCGACGAAATTCTGGAGCGCTTTGCGCTGACGGGAGACGCGGCCGGATCTCTTGAGGACACGGCCGTTTCGTCGCCGCTACCGCGGGCGAACTGGGGCAACTCCAATTCCCCTGGCGCGCTCTCCGCATCCTTCAACTTCGACGGGACCGGTGGGCTCGGCGGCGACTTTGACGTCACCATTCGAGCGGGCGACGCCCTGACGATCATGACGGACTTCGACTCGATCTCCGGTGGGCCGGGCGCTTCGACGTCGTCGAATCAGCCGGTCATCAACGGCAGGCTAGACGTTCGGAACCTGACCATCGAGCCAGGGGGGCGGCTGGTCTTCATTGGCCCCAACACCGCGTCGATTCTGGCCACTGGAGAAGTGCGCATTGACGGGCTCATCTCGGTGAACGGTGGCGGGAACTTCGGTGTGAGCACCCTCGCAACGACCAACTTCCCAGAGGAAGGAGCCAACGGGCAGGCCGGTGGGGGCGACGGTGGCACCGCTTCGTCGTTCACGACGCAGTCCACGCCGCGGGGAAGCCGCGGTGACGGCGCCTTTGGTGCGGTGGCGATGGGCGGCCAGGGCGGCGAGTCCGCCTTCGCGCCGACCGGCCCCTGCGAGACCGAGCGTCGGCGCGCCGCCGGTGGAGGCGGTGGAAGACTGGGAGCGGACGTGCGCTACGACGTGGACGGCACATTCGCGCAGCCCCTAGCCCTGTGCCAGATGCTGGTGGGAATGGATGCCGAGCCCGGCTTTCCCGGCTCCTTCAACGGTACCGGCGCGGTTTCGCAGGTGGCCTCCGCGCTCGGAGGCGAGATCGCCCCAGGACCCTTCACCGACGCACAGGACGACAACAACTTCTTTGGCACGTTGATCAAGCCCTCGGGTGAGCAGGTTCGGGGGGAGCTCACGTCCTTGTGGGCTGGCTCCGGTGGTGGTGGAGGTGGCGATGCCGTCACTTCTTCTACGTTCCCACTCACACCCTTCACCGTCTCGGGCGACGAGAAGGGCTGCGGCGGCGGCGGTGGAGCCGGCGGTCTTTTGATCCTCGCCATCGGCGACATCATCATCGCACCGAATGGGTCGGTGACCGCTGATGGTGGCCATGGCGGTGGCGGCGAGAACAATTTCCTCCGTGATCGGATCGGCGGCGGTTCTGGCGGCGGCTCGGGCGGGCACATCGTGATGTCGAGCGCCGGCTCGATCATCATCCAGGCCGAAGCCACCTCGGACTCCACCGGTGACTTTTACCGGGACAGTATCGAGATTACCCGCCACACCATGCGGCCCCTGCGCGCCCTGGGCGGACAAGGCGGAGTGGGACGTCGGGACCGCTGCGGCGCAAGCGGAGAAGGGCCCGTGGGGTGGAGGGCTGACGGCATTCCCGCCGAGGCGTTCGAGGGGCGGACGGACATCCCGCCCAACGTGGATCCGCTGCCCAACACCTTCGATTGGTGCAACCGGCTGCCCTCAGGGAACGACTGCAGCGATCTTATCCCCGGCCCAGAAGGCACGGCCTTCGGTGGCGGTGGCGACGGCGGCCCAGGCATCATCCAGCTGCACGTATCGGATCCAGATACCCAGCTAGTCTTTGGAGCCGCTGGCCTCACCGGTTACGAGACCGCCGGTATCGACGTCACGCGATCGATGGTCCCTCCGCCGCTGGGGTGGAGCACGCCGACCGAGCGCCCGGACGTCCTGGTGCCGTTCTTCAGTTCGCGATCGGAGTCGTTCTCGCGCTGGATTCCCCTGGGACTGGCGCGCCAGAACCCGGATGGGACGTCGAACCAGCTCGAGTTTGTGTTCGAGGGAACGGACGACGACGCTTCGGTGACGCGGACAGGTGGTCTCGCCCGCGAGCTTGAGCCCATCGTGCCCTACACTGGCTTGAGCATTGCGGGGTCGACGCCTTCCGTCGATCCCGTCACGGGGGTCGTCCGTGTCTCCAGCGTGGATCTCCTCGACCCGAACGGCCTCTACTCGCGGAACGCGATGTTGCTCCGTGAGTATGTGGTGCGGATTCGCAGTTCGGAAGCTCCGTCGGGCGCCGTGGAGTACAGCGTCATCGCGGCGACGCTCGATACGGAGAATGACGAGTACGTGATGTCCCTTGATCCCCGTGGCGCGTCATTGGCGACGGACCTTGCCGAGCTCAGCTTTGGGGACGGGGAGCTTCAGTTCGAAGTCGTTCCGTTCTACTTTCGCTTGGTGACAGAGGGAACGTTGGATGCGCTTCCCGAAGGAACCAACGTCAAGATCCTCTTCGACGCGACGATCGAGGATCCCCTGACGGGACAGCCAAGCGCAGCAGCCGAGGCCTCCTACAGTGCGCGCGTCGATGCGGATGCGATGGACCTGGACGTCAAGAACGGCTTTGCCACCGTCATCGACGCGTTGAACGGTCAGGTCGCCCAACCGGGGCAGACGGATCCGAACAACGTCATCCTGGAGACCGTCAACTGGGACTTCGTCCGCTTCAAGGTAGAGTTCAACATCGCCGCGGGATTGGAAACTCCAAACTTGACGACGCCCCGACCAGGCCTCGACTTCCTGCGTCTCCCCTACCGTTTCTGAGCGGTACGGTACCGTAGTGATTGTCGCCACTCCGCAGGCGGAGCCGCAGCCCGCAGGGCTGCAGCTTCGCCTGCGG
>CALHGQ010000216.1 GCA_938030175.1 uncultured bacterium
AACGCGTCCTCCGAAGACCTCGTTCTCCACCAGGATGCCGACCTCGAAGTTCAAGCGCATGGAGCGGTTGTCAAGGTTCATCGTTCCGACCAGCGCGAGGTCGTTGTCCACGAGCACGGCCTTCTGGTGAAGGAATCCCTCCTGGTAGCTGAAGATCCGGCAGCCGCTCTCCAGGATTTCTCCGAAGAACGACCAGGCGGCGAGCTGGGCCATGCGATTGTCGGTGCGCTCTGGCACGATGATTCGTACATCGACGCCGCGCAGCGCCGCGAGCTGCAGGGCCGAGACCACCTGGGTATCAAAGACGAAGTAGGGCGTCGAGATCCAGAGGCGCGACTCGGCCGTGTGGAAGAGCGCGACGAAGAGCAGGCTGCAGGACTCCAGAGTGTCCGCTGGGCCGGTGGGCAGCACGATGGCGTTCCAGTCGACGCCCGACGAAGCCGCCTCCGGCTCCCAGGTCCAGTCAGGGATTCGGTCCGTGGCCCAGTGCCAGTCCTCGACGAACGAAAGCTGCAGGGCGAGGACTGAGGGACCGCGGACTCGGGCGAACGTGTCGCGCCATGGGGAGAGCTTCGGATCGCGGCCGAGGTACTCATCCCCGCAATTCAAACCGCCCACGAACGCGGTCTCCCCGTCCACGACCACGAGCTTGCGGTGGTTCCGAAAGTTGAGCTGCAGCCGGTTGGAGCGGCGCGTCGTCGAGAACGGACGGGCCTCCACGCCGGCAGCGCGCAGATCGTCAAGGTACGTGTCGGTCAGCTTTCGGCTACCGACCTCATCGAAGAGGAACAGCACCTCTACGCCGGCGCGCGCCCGTTCGATCAGCGCGTCCTTCATCTGACGCCCGACTTCGTCATCGTGGACGATGAAGAACTGCACCCCGACGTAGCGCTTCGCTCCCGCGATTGCCTCGAAGAAGGCGCCGAACGTGGCCTCGCCGTCGATGAGTAGCTCGACGTCGTTGCCGCGGGTGAAAGGCATCTGCACGATGCGCTCCAGGGCGGTCATCGCCGAGCGTCCGCCCACCCGGTCGACGATGAACGAGCCGGCCCTCGTGCGGAGCCCGTCGATGATCCCGTCGAAGGGGGAGGGCCGTGTGGCGCGGGCGTCCACGTAGCCCGCGTACCGCTTGGGCCCGAAGATCACGTACAGCGGGATCGCCAGGTAGGGGATCAGCAGGAGGAAGAAGATCCACGCGAGCGTGCCCTGGGGAGTTCGCCCCCGGAGCAGGACGCGGACCGCCATGAGCACGCCCAAGCCGTGCACGGCGGCAATGAACAGGCCATAGAGTGTCCAGGTGGGCATGGGGGAACCGACGCGGCGGTGCCGGCCGTGGCTGGCAGCCTATCTCTTTTGGGGACGGGATTCGATGAACTGGTTCGAATGGGCTACGTTGGACTTCCGATGAAGAATCCCGCCCCCACGAGCCCATCCGTCACGCGCCGCGCTACCCGCCCGTTCCTGTGGCTGGCGGCGGGAGGTGCCCTGCTGACCCTCGCGAGCCTTCAGGTCCAGACCCCCGCGACGGAGCCTCCCCAGGGGGAGAAGGACGTCGAAGCGGCCCTTGAGGCTGCCTTCCAAGCCGCGGGCGTCTTCGTGGACCGCGCCCAGTCAGCGGTGGCCTTCCCCGTCACGGCGGAGGTGCGCATGGACAAGCTGGAGTACGTACTCGTGAACCCCCACGGTGCGATCCACGAGACTCTGCTCGTCACCCCGGTCGACGCCCAAGTCCTCGGGACTGCGTTCCTCTCCGTCGGCGCCGAGGCGGGCAAGAACGTGGAGTACGTTCCCAAAGACCCGCAGCCGACGCCGGAAGAGGCGCGCGCCGGGGCGAAGACCCACGACGTCATCGTCCCTTCAGGCAAGCCCGTGTACCTGTACGCCGCCTGGCGGGAGGGCGCGGGGATCCGCGACGCAGAGACCGGTTTGTTCCCCGAGGAAACGCTCCACTTCCATCGCATCGAAGACCTCATCGTCGACCTCGAGCGCGATCGAACCCTGCGCCGGCACGGCTGGATTTGGCTGGGCTCGCGCGTATTGCCCCCCGCGAAGAGCGGCGGGCCCGAGCGCTTTGCCGCAGACGTCACCGGGAACCTCGCGTGCGTCAGCTTCTTCCCCCAAGGGGACACGCTGCTGACGCCTGCCCTGCCCGAGTGCAACTCCCAGACCTCTTGGATCGCGAACCGCTGGCTTCTCCCTGCCCCAGGTGCGCCGATGCTGCTGATCGGTTCGAGCTCCCTTTTGGCCTCGGTGCCCGAGTCCTTCGCGGAGGCGGTGCCGTTGGTGGAGGAGAGCCAGGCAGAGCTCCCGCCGCGGGACAGCGGGGAAGTGACGGGCGAGCAGGATGACTAAGTTCAGTGGTGGGCGTCCCGCCGCCAAGGCGGCAGGGGGCGAGTCCCGTGCGGTCCGCGGCATCGGGACGATCAGTCGTTCCGTCGTTCGTCGGGCGAAGCACGCCCACTACGCCCGCGCGATCTGCGGAGCGCTCGGCACGTTCACCCTGACGGTCGCGTTGGCTCTGGTGCGCGGCTCCATGCTGGGGGACGGCGAGGTCTACGTATTGGCGACTCTCCTCGCCGTCGCCAGCTTCGTCGCATGGGTTGGATCCGAGCGGATCGAGTCCCGCACCGTGCTGCGTCGCATTGACGAGCGCCTGCATTTGGGGGGGGCGTTTCTGTCGGCGCAAGAGAGCTGCGCTCACTCGCCGGACTCTTCCTTAGCCCAGCTCGGCGCGGCCAAGCTCCTCCAGCGCGTGCGTCCGAACCAGGCGTTGGAGGCCGCCGTGCCCCACACCCTCGGGTTCGCGCTGCTGCCTCTCCTTGGGGTGCTCGCCCTTGTGCAAACGGTCCAGGTCCTCGACGCGCGTCGGAGCACGGCGGGCCGAGTGACGGTGGAAGTGGGGACGGTCGCGGATCATCTCGGCGACATCGAGCGCATGAACCGTGCAGCGCTGTCCGAGATGCAGCGCCAAGAGCTTGCGGCGATCCAGCAGGCGGCCGCGGCCGCCGCAAAGGACGCGGCGGATCAATTCTTGGATGGCGACCCCAAGGCGGGCCGACCAGAACCCGAGCAGCAGGAACACTGGCGAGAGCAGCTGCGCTCGGTCGCGGACGATATCGACCGGCTCGCGTCGACGGCCCCGGCTGGCTCGGAGCTCGCGGAGCAGCTCTCGGACGTGGCAGCCGAGGCAGAGGCCCTGGCCATGGATTCGGGGCCCCAGGATGCCTTCCCCGCTGAGGCCAAGTCGGGGGAGGGCCGCTTCGCGGGGTCGGAGGAAGGCACGGGCGGCGGTGACTCGTCCTTCGACACGGGCGCGGGCTCGAAGGAAGGCGAGGCTGGCGGCGGCGACGTAGAAGGGATGGACAAAGCGGGCCCGGCGGACCTCGCCATGGTCGATGGGGGGATGGTCGATGGGGGTGGGGCGGACGAAGCCGCGCTGCTCGATGTCCCCGCCGGGAAGGGAGAAGCCGGCGCAAGCACCGGCGAAGGCGCTCCCTCTGGAGGGGCCAACGGGCAGGTGGCCAAGGCCGAGTTGCAGGAGTCTGCAAGTGGCGAGGGGCGCCCCCGCGTCGGGGTCCTGCGACCGGCCGAGCCAGTCGGCGACGCGGTGCGGGAGCCGGGGGGCGCAGCCGCGCCGGGCGCGGGCGGCGACCCTGTCGAGGATGAGGCCGAGGCGCTCCTCGACCGGAGCCGTTGGTGGTCGGACCGCGATGATGCGATCGTGCGTGCCTGGCTTGCCAAACGTGCCCCGAAGTAGTCTCAGGGGCAGCTTTCTCGCGCTCCTGAGCGGATCTTCAGCAGGCCATCGTCCACAATAGTCGCCCACTGAATCTCCTCAGGCTGCTACCCAGACCAACGTGACCAGCGACGCTTCATCCGACACTCCCTCCTCGCCCAGTTCCCACGGGGACGGGCGGCATCACCCCACGGGCTCTGGTGCGCCGGGTGGGAAGCGCACGGGGCTGTGGTTGGTCGGGGCGCGCGGCGCCATCTCCACCTGCGTGGTCTACGGGATCGCGGGTATTCGCCACGAGCTCATCCCCATGGCGGGACTGCCGACGGCGTTTCCGCCGCTGTCCGAGATCGACCTCGTTTCCCTCGACAACCTGGTCCTCGGCGGCCACGACGTTTGCACCCGCGACCTCTCGGCGTCCGCGGGCGAGCTCGTGGCGGCGGGCATCCTGCCAGCGGACCTGGTGTCCATGGCCCGGGATGATGCCGCGCGCTACGAGTCCGCGATCCGGCCGGGCATCCTCGACGTGGCCGAGACGGGGTTCCGCGATCTAGACCCGCGCGCAGCCGCCCTCGGCAGTCAGCCTCCGCTGGAGCAAACCAAGGCGATCGAGGCGGACCTCGCTGCCTTCCAGGCGGACCACGATCTCGAGCGCGTCATCGTTGTCTACCTCGCGAGTACGGAGGCCGCTTCTACCCGTCAGGATGCTTGGGACTCGACCGCCGACTTCGAAGCCGCCGTGGCGGACGGCGTGCCCCAGCCGGCTTCGCTGCTCTACGCGTACGCGGCGATCCGTTCGGGCTCGCCCTTCGTGAACTTCACGCCGAGCATTGGAGCCAACGTCCCCGCGCTGATCGCCCTCGCCGAGTCGAAGGGCGTCCCGATCGCGGGCAACGACGGCAAGACCGGCGAGACGCTCCTCAAGACCGCGCTGGCCCCGATGTTCCGTGCCCGCGCGCTCCAGGTGCTCGCGTGGCAGGGCTACAACATGCTCGGAAACCGGGATGGCGAAGTCCTACGCGATCCGAATCACAAGGCGGCGAAGCTAGAGACCAAAGACGCGGCGCTGCGTTCGATTCTGGGTGGTGCCGATGGGGTCGGAGCCGGCGGCGAAGACCGCTTTCACAGCCAGGTCTCCATCGACTACGTGCCGTCCCTTGGCGATTGGAAGACGGCCTGGGACTTCATCCACTTCGAGGGCTTCCTCGGCACCAAGATGTCGATGCAGTTCACGTGGTCGGGCTGCGACTCGGCCCTGGCCGCTCCCCTCGTCATCGACCTCGCGCGCTTTGCGGACCTCGCGGCGCGCAACGGTGAGAGTGGCGTCCTGGGGCACCTCGGGTGCTACTTCAAGGCGCCCCTCGCTAGCCAAGAACACGACTTCCACCGCCAAATGCAGGCGCTTTATTCCTACGCGCAGCAGCAGCCTTCCAAGGCAGATCAATGACGATTCAGCACACCGCCGCCTCTTTTTCAAAGCTCGTCGACACCCACCTCGCCGCCGCCACCAAGCAGCTTGAGGCGGTCCGCAACTTGCCCGTCGATGCGACGGCCGAGAAGGTTGCGCGCACGTTCGATGCCATCGGCATCGAGCTCGGTGCGATCAACGGACTCGCCGAGCTGATGTCCGCTGTGCATCCCGACGAGGGCGTGCGCACGGCCGCGGAAGAAGCGATCCAGCGTACGTCGTCGTTCGCGTCGGACCTCAGCCTGGACCGCTCCGCCTATGAGCCGTTCAGCCGTCTCGACCTCGATCAGGAGATGACGCCCGACGTGCGCCGTTTCGTGGAGCACACGCTGCGTGACTACCGCCGCGGCGGCGTCGACAAGGACGACGCGACGCGCGCGCGCATCAGCGACCTCCAGGAGAAGCTCGTGCAAACGGGCCAGGCGTTTGACCGGAACATCATGACCGGTGGCCGCACCCTGCGGCTGGAGAACGGGCACGGCGACTTGGCCGGTCTGCCCCAGGACTTCCTCGACGCACACCCCGAGGACGAGGACGGCTCCGTCACGCTTTCCACCGACCCCACGGACTTCCTGCCGGTTCTGCTCTACGCAGATCGGGACGAGACGCGCCGCGCGCTCTTCATGGAGTTCAACACCCGCGCTTTCCCCGAGAACGAGTCGGTCCTGAAGGAGCTGCTCGCCCAGCGCCACGAGCTGGCGACGACGCTCGGCTTCGAGCACTGGGCGCACTACACCTGCGAAGACAAGATGATCGGCTCGGCTGAGGCCGCGCGCGAATTCGCCACGAAGGTCTCGGAACGCGCTCGCCCGGTAGGCGAGGTGGAGCACGGAGACCTCCTTGAGGAGCTGCGCTCCATCGACCCGAGCGCCGAAAAGGTCGAGCCCTGGCAGTCGCGGTTCCTGATGGAGCGCGTGAAGCGCAAGAAGCACAACTTCGACTCCCAGTCGGTGCGCCCGTACTTCGCCTACAACAGCGTGAAGGAAGGCATCCTGCGAACCACCGAGGCGCTTTTTGGGGTCGAGATCAAGCTCGCCGAGGGCGTCGAGGTCTGGCACGAGTCCGTCGAGTGCTATGACGTGTTCGAAGGCGGCAAGCGCACCGCGCGCTTCTACCTCGACATGTTTCCGCGCGAGGCGAAGTTCAAGCACGCCGCCATGTTCCAGATCTACTCCGGTGTCAAGGGAGAGGGTGGGCGGCTCCCCGAGGCAGCGCTCGTGTGCAACTTCCCCGAGCCCACGGACTCCGACCCGGCCCTGCTTCTGCACGACCTTGTCACGACGTGCTTCCACGAGTTCGGTCACCTTCTGCATCACCTCTTTGCCGTGAACACCTTCCATGGGTTCGCGGGGATCACCTGCGAGTGGGACTTCGTCGAAGTGCCGTCGCAGCTCTACGAAGAGTGGGCCTGGAGCGCCGGCGTGCTCCAGAGCTTCGCGACGCACCACGAGACCGGCGAGCCCATCCCCACGGAGCTCGTGGATCGATTGCGAGCCGCCGAGGAGTACGGCAAGGGCCTTGGCGTGATGGGGCAGATGCTCTACGCCCTGTTCTCGCTGACGCTCTACGATCGCGATCCAGCGAACGTGGATCCGGGCCAGCTGATGGGAGAGCTGCAGAAGGAGCTCACCTTCTACGAAAAGGTCCCTGGGACGGCGATGCACGCCGCGTTCGGTCACCTTCACAGCTACTCGGCCGGGTACTACACGTACATGTGGTCCCTCGTGATCTCGAAGGACTTCTTCGGCCAGTTCGCGGGCGACCTCATGAGCGAGGGAACGGCCAAGCGCTACCGCGAGGAAGTGCTGGCCATTGGCGGCTCCGAGGACGCGTCGCAGATGGTGCGTTCGTTCCTCGGACGCGAAGCTGGCTTCGAAGCCTGGGAAAGCTGGCTGAAGGCGTAGGGCTCGGCGCCCGCCGCCGCGAGTCGGTTCCAAGAGGTTTCCAGGCTGGCCTTGCGCCTGTCAGAGATGGCAGGAGCGTTGGCTGACGAAGGTCTGCGCCCGATCGTCTGTATCCATTAGGGATCAGGCGCGCGCTGTGGCTCTCGGGGGATGTCCGACGGCTGTATCGTGTGGGGCCCGGCCTTGTTCGCCGGCTACCTCGAGGCGATTACCGTGCTGTTCACTCATCCTGTTTTCGTCTTTCTGTTCCTGCCGGTGCTGCTGTTGGCGCACGCGCTGGTGCCGCGGCGCGCGAGGAACGGGTTGTTGCTCGGTGCGAGTCTCTTGTTCTACGCGTGGGGCGAGAGAGTCTTCGTCCTCGTGATGCTGGCGTCGATCGCCGGGAACTTCGGTTTCGGGCGTTGGCTGGGACGGCTTCAGGAACGGGGCGCAGGGGGTCGCGCCCGGGGAGTTGTGCTGGCGCTCGCGGTGAGCTTCAACCTCGCGCTGCTCTTTTACTTCAAGTACCTGGGCTGGGCCTGGGAAGCCCTCGCGGGCTTCGCGGGTCAACTGGGCTTGGGGGCGGACGGATCCGCGGCGCCCTCGATTCATCTGCCGCTCGGGATCTCGTTTCTCACGTTCCAGGCGCTGTCCTACATCTTCGACGTCTATCGAAGAGAGGAGATGCCCCAGCGAAAGCTGGCGCCGTTCGCGCTCTATTTGTCGCTGTTTCCGCAGCTGATCGCCGGGCCCATCGTTCGATACGGTTCGATCGCGCGGCAGCTCGCCCACCGCACCATCGGGCTCCACGATGTCTCGGAGGGAGCGCGCCGGTTCCTCCAGGGGCTCGCAAAGAAGGTGCTCATCGCCGATGTCCTGGCGGTGCCCGTGGACCGCGTGTTCGAGTTGCCGGGGGACCAGCTGTCCTTCGGTGTCGCTTGGGTGGGGCTCATTGGCTACACGCTCCAGCTCTACTTCGACTTCAGCGGGTATTCCGATATGGCGATCGGCCTTGGCCAGATGTTCGGCTTCCGCTTCGACGAGAACTTTCGCCATCCCTATGTGGCCCGTTCCATCACCGAGTTCTGGCGGCGATGGCACATCTCGCTCTCCACCTGGTTTCGGGACTATGTGTACATCCCGTTCGGCGGGAATCGCCATGGCCAAGCGCGCACGCTGGTCAACCTGACGGCCGTGTTCCTTCTTTGTGGGCTTTGGCACGGTGCTGCCTGGAGCTTCGTTCTCTGGGGCGCATTCCACGGTGCGTTCTTGGTGATCGAACGGGTGAGCAAGGGACCATGGAGCGCAGGTGCGCCGAGGGTCCTGCAGCACGGCTATGTCCTCCTCGTGGTGATGGCGGGCTGGCTGCTCTTCCGCGCTCCCACTTTGGAGTCCGCGGCCGCGATGTCGAAAGCGCTCCTCGGCTTCCGGGGCGCGCCGCTGCCCCTGGAGACCGTAGGGACGCTCGTTAGCGCCCGCGTCGCCATCGCTTTCGCAGCTGGCGTGGTCTTTTCGATGCCGATCTATCCGGCGCTCCTCCGTTAGAGAGCGCGCATGAAGGGCTCTCTTCCGTCAGCAGGAGCAGCCCTCGGATTCGACTTAGTTGAGCTGGTCGCCCTCCTGGGCCTCTTTGTGCTGGCGTGCACCTCGCTGGCGGCTAACACCTACAGTCCCTTCCTCTACTTCCGCTTCTAGCGGGCATCGGTCCCACGTCACCTATGTCTTCACCAAGCTCCGACCCGAAGCCGCTGCGCCACCGCGCAGCAGATCCCGATGGCGTCAGGCGTCACCCGGTCATTGCGTTCCTTCTACCGGTGCTCTTCTTCCTCGGCCTCGCCGCGTCGCCCGCTGTGTTGGCGGTGGGGGGCGTCAAGGACTCCGCGAAGGCAGAGTTCCGGCGCCCTACGCCCTTCCCCGAATGGGCCTGGTCAGCAGAGGCGATCGACAAGTTACCCGCGGGATTCGAAGCATGGTATCGAGATGCGTTCGGCCTGCGAACGGAGCTGATCACGGGGTTCAACTGGTCCTCCGTCGTTGGACTCAACGAGTCGCCGACGCCAAAGTTCGTGATTGGCAAGGATCGGTGGATCTTCCATGACGAGAGCGGGGCGGTGGACACCTATCGTGGTGTCCTACCCCTCACCTTCGATGAGTTGGAGCAGTGGCGCGCCACCCTGGAGCAGCGCAGTGATTGGCTCGCGAGTCGCGGGTCGACGTTCCTGTACGCCCCGATTCCGAGCAAGCTGGAGGTCTACCCGGAGCAGCTGCCGGGGCACATCAAGAAGCTAGGCGTCAGTCGTCGGGCGCAGCTGCTGGAGCACCTCGCCGAGACCTCGAGCGTCGCAACGCTGGATCTCTTGCCGGTGCTCGTGGCGGCGAAGGCGAACGATCAGCCAGGCCAGCACGTCTACTTTCCCTATGGGGTCCACTGGACAAGCCTTGGGGCGCGGGTCGCCTGTGAGGCGATCGCGACGCGCCTTCAGGGCCTGGGAGTCGACGCAGCTTCGCCTGGCGATCTAGCGGACTTCAGGGTCGTTGCGGCCAAGAAGGCGATCGATTCGCTCGCGCCTCGCCTTCACCTAGAAGACTACTTTACGGAGACCGAGTCGAGCCTTGCGCCGAACGGCCAACGCGTCGCAAAGAGGGTGCCGTGGAAGGGCAGGCAGCACCGCGAAGACACGCTGTGGCAGGGCCCTGACGATGCGCTGCCGACGGCCGCCGTCTACCACGACTCGTTCGGAATCTGGTCGCTGCCGCTGCTCGCCAACGGGTTCAGCAAGACATACGGCCTACGCCACGTCTACTTCGAGCCGGCCGAGGTCAAAGAGCTCGCCCCCGACGTGGTCATTCAGCTCCAGACCGAGCGACTGCTGGTGGCCCAGGTGCCCATCCTGCTCGCTGGGATGGACGACGATGCGCTGGCCGCCGCGTTCCGGGCGAGCGGTGACGTGCGCCTCAAGCTGCCCTTGGATGAGACCCTTGGGTTCCTGCCCACCTTCGAGGACGGCTCACTTGAGCCGCTCCGGGGCTCGAAGAACCCTGGTGTCAAGGTCTCGGTGAACTCTGGCGCCGCTGTCCTGGTCACCCCGCGCTTCGATCCAGAGATGGCTGACCGCTACCTCGTACTAGAGATCGACCTTGTGGCGAGCTCCGCCGGATCCGCCGAGTTCTATTTCAAGGCGAAAGGCGAGACGGAGTTTGTTGGGTCGAAGTCCTACCCGCTTGTTTATCGCAAGGGACGACACACCTACCACGTTCCGCTGAGCTACCGCGAGATGGAGGGCCAACTCGCGATCCGGCTCAGCCGCCGCCGCGCCCTCTTTGTTCTACGAGGCCTCGAGATTCGCGCGGTGGAGTGACGAGGGGTGAACCTGCTCTTCACCTGCTCCTAGTAGGCGAGCACCACTGGGTGTACCTCGCCTGAGGCCTGGATCGTCATGGGCTTCTCCAGGACGACCGCGCCATCGACGACGACCTTGAGGGTGATGTCGTTGCCCCTTGAGGCGACTTCGATGGGGGCGAATGGGACAGGTAGCTCGGTCGTGTGTGAGCTGCTCATGGAGCTTCCCATGGACGCAGAGGTCACAGATTCGATCTTCATGGAGTACTGCTTGGTCTCCTCGCTCCACGTGACCGTGGTCTTGGCGGGGTGACCGTCCTCGGGAATCGCCAAGATGACCACTTCAGACCGCGGGCCCGCGGCCTGCACCTTGTCCATGTTGGCCTGCGCCCACACTTGATCAGCGCTTGCCACCGCCTTCTCTAGCTCGGCAATGAAACGGTTCGGATCTTCGAGGGCCTCGCGTCGGAGAAGGATGGCATGAACGTCGCGCCGCTGCGCTCGCTCGGGAGCCTCAACGGTGATCCTCGTCACCTCACCGGCCTCCACCGTCCCAGGGCGGAACGGTATGTCCTGACTCACGCCTTCGGCGCTGATCCGAAGGGAGAGCAGATCGTTGGGCAGCTCGCCTAGCAGAAGAGGGTTCCCATTCAAGAAAGCAGTCGTCCCACGCATGTTCACGGACTTTCGAAACGAGAGGGGATCTCCGCTCTCCCCGAGGACTTGGAGAGAGCCCTCCTTCCACGGGTCTCCGTTCGTATCCACCACCAGTACGCTCGCATCGATCGCGGGTGTCAGGACGATCGGCCCGATCGGGTGTACGCCGATGGCGAAGTCTTGCTCGGTCACGATGAGTGGGGCGTAGCCGTCCGCTCTCGCTTCGATCTTGATCTTTCCTGGAAGGAGGCCAGACAGCTCAAAGGAGCCGTTCACCGTTTCAACCGGCTTGGAAGTTCCCGAGTCGCCGCGCCAAATAACGAACGAGAGCTTTGGAATCGCCGCGCCCGTGCTCGCGTCTCTCGCTTCCCCTGTCAAGACGACCTTGCGAGTCAGCGACGGATCGAGCATCACCTCGACCGATTCTTCCGACGCTGCTACGTCGACGTCGATCCAGATGTCTCGGGCGTCCGAAGGGTAGACGCGCAGCGCGACTGGCCCTTTGCGCCTATGTTGAAAGGCGAAGAGTCCTTCTGAGTCAGTCACTGCCGCATCGACGCCCGCCTCGCTCTCCCACGATCGAATCCGGTCAACCACTGGGTCATAGGACTCAAAGCGTCCACCTCCGTCGAGAACGACGCGGATGCCGTCGACGGGCGTTCCGCTCTGATCCTTGACGATCCCCTCGAGCGCCTGAGCCTCTTCAAGCTGGACTAGGTTGCTTTCGCCTTGCCCGGAGTCGAAGACCGGAGGCCTCAGAGCCGCAACGGCGTAGCCCTCGAGCTCGACGGTCAGATGAGCGTCGTCTCGATCTGCCGGGTCTAGACCAGCAAGCTCAAAGGTGCCGTCCGCACCCGTGTCCATCTGATCTCCAGCGACCGCCCTCGTGTTGCGGGGCTTTGGGTCATAGCGAACCGTAGCTCCCTCGGCGGGTGTCCCGTCCGGAAGCACCACCGTCCCGCGCATCATGAGCCCGCGGTTCAGTACCAGGTGGGTGGGGGAATCGCTTGTCTTCAAAGTCATCCACTGACCGACGAATCCGGTCGCTTCAACGCGCACTTGAATGGTGCCTTCAGGCTGATTGTCGAAGTAGAAGCGACCGTCGGCCTCGGTGATTTGCGTCGGCGTGTCGGCGCTGCCGAGCCTGCGAAATACCGTGATGCCCGGGACAGCCGTTGCGTCGCGGCTGCTGTTGGAGTTCAGCCCCGTCGAAAGCAGCAGATGGGCGCCTTCGATGGGGTTCTTGTCCGAGTCGACGACGGTGCCCTCGAAGATGCCTATCGGCTTGACGACGAGCGTCAGGTCCTTGCACTGGGTCTCGGGCTTCAGAGTGCCGCGGAGCCCCACGGCGCACGCCATCGTCTCGGTCCGCGCAGCCGCGACGAAAGTATCGCCGACGCGGGGGATCGAGAACGATCCGTCCGGCTCGCTGATGGCCGTTGCGTCGGCGGGCCTTGATGCGTAGCGGCTAGTCCAGACGCGGACCTCAGCTCCGCCGACCGGAGTGCCATCCTCTGTGACCACCGTCCCCGCCAACGTTCCCCCGGCTTGGCTGGTGAGGGTGACGCGCTTCTCTTCGCCTGCGACTAGGCGAGCCGATTTTCTATCTGACCCTGCGTAGTCGTCAGTCCTCGAAAGCTGGATGCGGCCCACCCAGCTCCCGGCCGCCCCTTCGACGCGCGCGAGCCCCTGATCGTCCGTTTCGCCTTCGTGGGGTTTGTAGGAGTGGTAGTAGTGAAACGGCGCATGGGGAAGCGGTTCACCGGTGGCATGGTCGAGCGCTTCAATGAGGACGACGCCTGGGCGTTCGGCGTCCTCTTTGGCTGTGGTCGCTTCCGCCACGACCGCTTCTGGTGCAGTTGCGACTGAGGGAGTCCGCAGACCCGACGACGCCAGCTCGGAGACCGCGTCGGAGCTGTCCTCCTGGGCGGCGGCGTCTGTGTTGAGGGGAAGGTCCGCTGCAGATTCGTGTGGTTCGCCTCGAAGGGCGAAGATCCCAACGGCGACAGCAAGGGCGACGGCGAGGAAGGCGAGTAGACGTGACATTCGGGAATGGGGGAGCTTGGAAGGAGCGCAAGGCTAGGTGTTCCTACTCGCTCGCAAGTTCCAAAGAGTCGGGACGGGGAGCCTACTATGGACGCTGCCGTCGCCTCCCACTACTCCCAACCCAGTGAACGGATGAAGCTCGCGCGCTCCTGCGACGATTTCGGCTTGCGGTGGGATCCTTCAGGGGCTCTGCATGGGGGTCCCGGCGGGGGACCGAGTCGCTCTACTCTGCTCAGCTACTCAGGCCAGGACGACTCGGTGGGTCGGGGCCCTGGGGGCGCGCGCACCCAATTGCCGAGCGCGTCGTCCGTGACATTCCGGTAGTGTTGCACCGATGCGCATCGTCTGCATCAGTGACACCCACGGCGTGCACGACCGGGTGATCGTGCCCGAAGGCGACGTGCTCATCCATGCGGGGGACCTGAGCTCGCGGGGGACCGAGCGGGAGATCGCTGCCTTCGGTAGGTGGTTTGCCGCGCAGCCGCACGCGTACAAGATCGTCATCGCGGGCAACCACGACTTCCTTTTCGAG
>CALHGQ010000217.1 GCA_938030175.1 uncultured bacterium
CGCCAAACGATCCCGACGAAAAGCTAGACCGCGAAGTTTGGGCGACGCTCCAAGCCCTCGGCTACGGCGGCGAGGTCGAGATCGATGCGCTGCCCGCGAAGAAGCCCGCCGGGAAAGCCAGCTCCGAGAAGTAGGGCCCGAGCCCCGTTCGGATAGCCCCCTTTCGGGTAGCTCGGTTCGGGATGCTCCGTTCGGCCAGCTCAGCTCCCTATCGGCGATAGACAAACTCAAGCTCAACGGCGTGCTCAGCGCCGGCGCTGTCCCTGAATCGACCGCTGCCGTGACCTTTGGTTTTCTGGAGCCGATAGATCCCAGAGTCTTCGTTCCCGTCGCTCGAGTCGATGGTGATCGTGCCTGACAACGGGCTCAGCTTTCCGAGCGTCTCGGAGTCTGGGAAGAAGAGCTCTGCGAAGCCCAACGGATCTTCACTGCGCGCGACACGGTTTCGATTCGAAACGATGGAGTACTCCCCTGGCTTCACCGAGTTCGTGAGCAGATTCATCAGGAGGTCGTAGTCCCCAAGCGAGACGGACTTCCCCGTGGCGACGGCCGAGACCAATGGGCCGCCCACCTGCACGTTGATCTCGCGCCCCCCGAAGACCATCGAGGGGCCAAAGAGGGTGCCGCGGGCCTCGTAGCGCGTCCCGTCGACCGTGACGGCAAGGAAGTGCCCGGCGTCCTTTCCACTCTCCACGGCGAGGTCAGCCCCCCCTGCGGCGCCGGCTTCACCGGTGCCACCTCCACAGCTCCCCCAGATGGGAGTCAGGCAAACGAGGACGGCAGTGAGGAGACGGTTCATGGCGGCTGGGAGTAGAGGACTTGGCAGCACCCGGGGCGAACGGAAGTTCGCCGGAGGGCACCTGTCTGGGGGAAGGACTGCCAGGCCCCCCCGAAGGTTTTGCGGGTCTTCGCGAAAATGTGCTGCGGGATCGGCCCTTGGGCCTTACGAAGTCCCCATGGAAAGCAGTGATCGTGAGGACCGGGCCGATGCCCCGGTGACGGGCAACGCCGCGCAGACGCTCCTCGACTTGGAGTTCACCAATCGATTCACCGCCGACCTCCCCGCGGACCCGGAGTCCTCGAACGCTAGGCGAGAGGTCAAGGGTGCGCTCTTTAGCCGCGTTGCCCCCACACCGACTTCGGCGCCCGCCCTCGTCGCGGCGTCCGCCGAATGCGCCGAGCTGATCGGGCTCGACCCGGCCGAGACCCAAACGGAAGACTTCGCGCGCGTCTTTAGCGGCAACGGGCTCGTGCCCGGCATGGACCCGTTCGCCATGACCTACGGCGGGCACCAGTTCGGCCACTGGGCGGGCCAACTCGGTGACGGACGGGCGATCAACCTCGGCGAGGTTCTCGGGCCCGATGGGCACGGCTGGAACCTCCAGCTCAAGGGCGCTGGTCCCACCCCCTACTCGCGAACGGCAGATGGGCTCGCGGTTCTGCGCTCGTCCGTGCGCGAATTCCTCTGCAGCGAAGCCATGCACCATCTTGGTGTCCCCACGACCCGCGCGCTCTCCTTGACCGTGACCGGTGAACAGGTGATGCGCGACATGTTCTACGACGGTAACTCGAAGCTCGAGCCCGGCGCGGTTGTCTGCCGCGTTGCGCGCTCGTTCGTTCGCTTCGGTAGCTTTGAGCTCCCCGCGTCCCGCGGCGAAGTCCACCTCATCCAAGGCCTCGCCGACCACGTCATTCGTACGTGCTATCCAGAGCTGGTCCCGGACGGCACCCCCATCGACAAGGGCGTCTACCTGGAGTGGTTCAAGGAGATCTGTCAGCGAACGGCGACGATGGTCGCCCACTGGACCCGCGTTGGGTTCGTCCACGGCGTGATGAACACGGACAATCTCTCGATCCTTGGGGAGACGATCGACTACGGCCCCTACGGTTGGCTGGAGGACTACGACCCGAACTGGACCCCCAATACGACGGACGCCGGAGGCCGACGCTACCGCTTCGGACACCAGTCCTCCATCGCCCACTGGAACCTCACTCGACTGGCAAGCGCCATCGTGCCGCTCCTCGAGGGCGAGGTAGAGGGGCTCCAGGAAGCCGTCGATGCATTCCCCAAGGCCTACGCCGATGAGTGGGGCCGCCAGCTGGGAGACAAGCTGGGTCTCGCCGCATTCGACGAGAAGCGAGACGCCCCCCTAGCGGCCGAGCTCTTCCGAGTCCTCGAGCTGGCCGAGACCGACATGACGATCTTCTTCCGTGCACTCAGCGATGTGACCTCGGACCCCGCGCCGCTCCATGCTGCGTACTACACGCCGGACAAGGTGGGCTCTGACGCACGCGAAGCGCTCGAAGCATGGACCCAGACCTATCTCGCAAGGGTCGGCCAAGACGATCGCCCAACCGAGGAGCGCCACGCCCAAATGAGCGCCGCGAACCCACTCTACGTGCTGCGCAACTACCTCGCCCAGCTGGCGATCGACGAAGCCGAGAAGGGCAGCTACGCAGGCGTCGTCGAACTCCTAGATGTTCTGCGTAACCCCTACACCGAGCAGCCAGGCCGCGAGCAGTTTGCAGGGAAGCGCCCGGAGTGGGCGCGCCATCGCCCAGGCTGTTCGATGCTTTCCTGTAGCTCCTGAGTCGCGTGGCTCCATTCCCACTCAAGGGACGGGAGCCAAGACATGACTCACATCACTTGAACGGGAAAGCGGCCACGCAGCTCCGGATCCAAGTGGAAGCTACTGTGAAGCTACCGGCGACGATCGGACGTCCGCCGATCCAAGACCTCGCCTGGCCCGAAGGCCCCTACGGACCTTGAGCCCCGAGCCTGGCCCAGCGCTCAAGGCCCGAGCTCAAGACCCATACTCAAGGAAACGAAAGCACCTGACCAGCCAACGTTTCGTTGGGTGCGGGGCGAAAACGGTACTCCTTGTCCATGCTGGGGTGTCCGCGCAGCGCCAAGGTCAGGGTGCAGTCATCGAGTGGAGTGTCACACGAGAGGGTGAAGCGCCCCGTTCGACGGTCGTAGTCCACGTACGGTTGTGTCTCTTGGCCCGGACGCTTCGCCGTCGGTTCCGCTCTCTCGTAGGGGCTCACCTGCAGCTCGACACGGCTGTGCTTCAGGCGAAGCTCGGGATGCTCCGCCTTGCCCAAGGCGATGTGTCCCTCGACCACGAACCGGCGACTGCGCACCAACTCGATCGGGCCCGTTTCCACAAGGCCGTGGGATCCCGCCCCAAGCTTCACGTCGACCGGGTCAGGCACGAACTTCGCACGCCGCCCGGCTCCGTTGGCGGCCTCTGCGGCGCCGACCTGGATCCGAATCGGAACGCCACGGACACCCTCCACGCGGAAGCCGCCCTTCGCATCCGTGCGCGCGGAGAACGCGTGGTCGGACCAGCTGTAGACCCGGGGGAAGTCGAGCACGACGCCGTGGGCCTCGTCCTCCACGTAGTAGGCGCGCACGCCCACGTCCGCGAACGGCTCGCCCCGCTCATCGACCACCGTGCCAGCCAGCGTGACCTGCCCGCTCCCCAGTGAGAGGTGGACGCCAAGGTAGGGTCCGTACTTCAGGTCGAAGAGCTGTCGAGGTGCCCGGGGTAGTTCGCTGATGTCATCGGCGTCGGTCCCAGCGTCGACAAGGCTGACCCCGTAGACGAACGGCAAGAGGCCGTCGATCTCGAACTCCCCGAGTTCATTCGTCACCGCATCGTGGGAGAGGCCCGCCATGCCCGGCGCGATTCCTTGGGCTCGGACCGTCGCCCCACCCATGGGAAGACCGCCCGGGCCGGTGACCGAGCCGCCGAGACTTGACGTGGTGAAGAGCGTCAGCGTGGCCGCAGCCGCCTCACCCTCCTCCACCTCGACAAAAGCGCCAGCGATACCACTCTCATCCAGGGCACCCAGCGCTACGGCGCCGCTCCCGAGGCATCCCCCCGGCACGGAGTCTGGGTGGATGACGACCCGAAAACGGCCGCTTCCGCTCACGCGCACCTCCGTCGTCCCGTCCTCTGCCACAGGGAGACCTTCGAACCGCTCCTTGGTCTTGCAGGACCTTGCGACCACCCGAAGGCCTACGAGGGAAGAGGTGGCCTTGAGGGGATCATTCCATCGAACGATCACCTTGATGGGAGTTGAGACGGGAACCGTCGCCGTGCGCAAAGCCGCGTGGGCGTCCGTTCCTGCGTTAGGCGCGGCGACCGTTCGCGCCGAAGCTGAGTCCACCGCAAAGAGCTCCGCTTCCCGCGCTACCATCGCCCCTTCCCCTCGCAGGGCATCCCTCTCGACGTGAACATGACCTGACGCGCGCGGCGAGTCGTGGAACAAGTGGTAGCTGAGCACTGCAGCGAAGAAGAGGACAGCGGGTACGAAGTGGCGCATCGTTCAAGGGGTTGGGTAGTCGCGGCGAAGTGGAAAGTGGTCAGGGATCGACGAGGGCGCGCGCCGCCAAGCGGTCACGCGCCCTCGTCATGGCTCGGGAGAGCCGTGCTTCGATGGGTTAGAACAGCTGGGCGAACCAGGCTCGGATCTCCTTCGAGATCTCGATGCGCTCGCTGAACGTGAGGCCCGGATCGTCAAGGTCCTCACCGTCCTCGCCGTCCTCGCCCTCTTCACCGTCGTTGATGAACGGGTCTTCGCCCTCGTCACCGCCTTCGCCGCCCTCGCCCGGGTCGTCAGCGTCACCGCCGTCGCCACCATCACCGCCGTCGCCGCCAGACTCATCGCCTGAGTCTCCGCCGTCACCCCCATCGCCGCCGTCGCCGCCTGATCCGTCCGCGGCCGCACCGCCGTTGCCCGCGTCACCACCGTCGCCGCCGTCACCGTCGCCGGAGCTACCTCCGCAGCCGCCATCACCGCCGTCGCCTGCGTTGCCAATCCCCGACGCGCTGCCACCGTGGCCGCCCGAGCCACCGTTACCCCCGTCCGGGTCATCACCCGGGTGGGTCGAACCGTTGCCGCCCTCGCCTCCGTCGCCACCGTCGCCACCGTTGCCATTGCCGGTGCCATCTCCACCGTGGCCACCCGTGCCGCCATCCCCCGGTGGGTTCGCGGTGCCGCCGTCTCCACCGCTACCGCCGTTGCCTCCGTTGCTGTTACCGCCGCTCCCGGATCCACCGTTCCCTCCGTCGCCGCCGGTACCGCTGCCGGATCCATTGCCTCCGTTCCCGCCGTTCCCGGTGCCGCTGCCGTTTCCGCCTGCACCTCCACCACCGCCAAGACCGTAGCCGTTGCCGCCGTTCCCACCGTTGGGTGGCGTACCGTTGGGAGCACCGGGTGTTCCGCCGGGTGTGTCCCCCGGCCATCCATCGAAGCCGTTCGGGTGACCCGGGGTTCCCGCCGCGCCAAACGGGTAGCCCGCGGGGTAGTCGTTGTAGCCGCCGCTGCCGTACTCGTGTGCGGTCGCGGCCGTCGTGAGTGCAAAGCCCGTCAACGAGCACGCAAGGATCCAGTTCATCAGTCGCATCTCTACTCTCCGTGTAAGGTCGAGGCGCCTCGCACGCTTGTGCGGATACGCCGAAACAGGTCAACACGGAAACGGACGGATACGACGAGACCAGGTTTCGGGACACGCTCGGAGTCGCTCAACTTCCTGCTGGGCCGCCGTCTTCGAGCCTTTGCTGAAACCACACAGCGACGCCCTTCCGGCAAGGGCGACTCGGCGAGTATGTTGGGTCCATGAGGACACCCAATCGGCGTCAGCTCTTGGCAGCAGCACCAGCCCTACTTGCGGCCCGCGCCGCGTTCTCCCAGCAGCTCAACGAAAGCGAAGCGAGGCCGCCGTCGAGAACGGACTACCTCCTCGACGAGAGCGTTACCTATCTGAATCACGCGTCCATTGGAACGATCCCGCGTGTCGTTCACCATGCCCACGCGGCCTACTTGGCCGCGTGCGAGACAAACCCTTGGCTCCATGTTTGGGGCGACGCTTGGGACGAATCCAGCGAGCGAACCTACAACCTCGTCGCTGAGCTACTTGGGACCAACACCGATCAGGTAGCGTTGATCCGCAACGCGACCGCGGCCTTCGGCATGGCCGCCAACGGTCTTCCCTTGGGTGAGGGCGACGAGGTTCTGTGTAGCTCACTCAATCACGTGGGAGCCACGGCCTCCTGGACCTCTGCCGCCGAGACACGGGGCTTCCGAGTTCGTCAATTCCCGTTCCCCATCGAAAGTCCCGCGGGCCTCTCCACCGAGGATGTGACGGCAGCCTACGTGGATGCCATCGGTGAAGAGACGCGGGTTCTCGTGCTCCCCCACGTGGACAACGTCTTCGGCCTGCGCCACGACGTCAAGACGATCGCCGCCCAAGCGAGAGAGCGTGGCGTCGACTGGATCCTGGTGGACGCCGCCCAGTCCGTTGGCATGTTC
>CALHGQ010000218.1 GCA_938030175.1 uncultured bacterium
GCTGCGCGAGGAAGTTCGTCTCGACGCGGAGCCGGGGACATGGATCCTCCAGCACGACGTTCAGCTAGAGAGCCTAGAACGCACTGCGACCGGTCGTGTGCTCTCCCACGACGGAACGCCGCTGCCGGGCGTGGAGGTTTATGCCCATCCGCTGACGAGCCTACCGCCCATCGCCACCGTCAAGATCGGAGGCAACGACGAGCTGAGGCGTGCCGGAGCGCCGGACCTGACTGCCTTCGCGCCCAAGGCCTCCCCCCAAGCTTCCAGATGGCACACCGCGACCTCGGATGAACAGGGCTACTTTCGCACGCGTTCGCTTCACCCGACAAGGCCCTACGAGCTTCTCCTCGTGGCGCCCGGCCACGCCAACCGAACTCTCTGGCTCGACACCGGTGAGCCCGGCGCGACCTTCCAGTTCGGCCCGGTCGATCTCGATCGCCCAGGTCGTGTGACGGGTTTCGTGCGACGGAAGGACGGCAGCGGCATCGAAGGGGCCCAGGTCTACGCGGTGGAGTCCCCCACCTATTCGATCATCCCGAATACGGAGATCACGACGACCCGTCCAAGTTCGCTGGCGGCTGGGCTGGAGGCCTACACCAACGCTTCGGGCTACTTCTCGATCGAGCCGTTCCCCCGCAAGCCGTTCAGACTGATGTGCCAAGGGGTCATGTACGGCCCGTTCGAGTTCGATGGCGACGGCGAGCTAGCCGAGCTCGACCTCGTGGCCGAAGACCTGCATCGCCGGGCATCGGAGCGCGCCATCCCGGTGAGCCTGACGATCACCGACGCCTCTGGTCGGCCCGCACCCAAGGCCTACGTCGAGGTGCAGAGGGTCCAGGCCGCATCGGACGCGGCCCCGTTCAATCCCCTCAACCACTGGGAATGGACCCGCGGGGACGCCTTAGGCAAAGCACGGACCCACGTCTCCTCCCCAGGACGGTACTCGGTCACCGTCAAGGACATGGAGGGCCTGCTCGACAGCTCAACGCTGCTGATCGAAGTGGACGGGGAGGAACAGGAGCTCACGGTCCAGCTGCCCGTCAGTGCTGCGCCGCCGGGCATCCTTGAGGGCACCGTGCTGTCCCACGTGGGCGAGCCCCTGGCGGCGATGGAGGTAACGCTGATTCCCGTCGCAGGCACGACTTCCTGCGGCTGCATGAAGTTCCAGTCGGTCACCGACGCCCAGGGCCAGTTTTCCTTCGGCCACTTTATGGCGGGTCAACACAGGGTCGTCGTCACGGATCCATCGGGTAAGTTCGCCCCAGGCCAGCTCTACCCAGCGGTTCCAGGACAGCCGATGACGGTTCGGATGTAGGCGAGTCCCAAGGTGCGAGACGAGCGCGCCCGGGAGTTGTACGCAGCTCTACCCAGCTCCAGGGCCCACGGCGTTCGATGTCCTCCAACAACGGGGAAAGGAATGGAGCCGCCCCTTCCTTAGGGCCGCTACCAGTGCGAAGGCGTCTTGGAAGGGCCGCCGTGCTTCTCCGGCAGACGCCGACCGACGAAAAAGAGCGGCAGCTGCACGTTGCAGTGCAGCCGCCGCTCCATCGAGCGCAGCAAGGGCTGACTAGGAGACCGAAGCCCCTTCGACGTCCGGGACCTCAAGGGACTTCGAGTCCCGCAGGCCCTTGAGCATCTCCAAGAACGTGTCGAAGGGCACGACGCTCTGCTCGCGCGTACCGCGGCGGCGAACCGCCACGGTGCCGTCAGCGGCTTCGCGCTCGCCCGCGATGAGCATGTACGGGGTCTGCTCCTTCTGCGCGTGCTTGATCTTCTTGTTCATGTGAGCCGCTTCGAGCATCGCCTCCACGCGGAACCCCTCCGCCGTGAGCCGATCCGCCAGCGTACGGCTGTACGGCGCATGCTCCTCGCGGATAGGAATCACCGCGACCTGGGTTGGCGCGATCCACACGGGGAACTTGCCGCCGAAGTGCTCGATCAAGCCGCCGACAAAACGCTCCAGGCTGCCCAGGATCGCTCGGTGCACCATGATCGGACGCTGCTGCGAACCGTCAGGGGCGGTGTAGTTGAGATCGAAGCGCTCGGGCAGGTTGAAGTCGCACTGGATCGTGCTGTTTTGCCATTCGCGGCCTAGGGCATCCTTGATCTTGTAGTCGATCTTGGGGCCATAGAACGCGCCGCCGCCCTCGTCTAGTTCGAGGGGCAGGTCCAGCTGAGCCGCCGCATCCCGGAGGCTCTGGGTCGCCTTCTCCCAGATCTCATCCTCACCGATGGTCTTCTCAGCCGGGCGGGTCGCAAGGTACGCCTTGTACTCGAAGCCAAACGTGCGCAGCACGGTGTCCACCATCCGGCAGACGCCGGCGATTTCGTCGGCGAGCTGCTCCGGCGTGCAGAAAATGTGCGCGTCGTCCTGGGTGAAGCCTCGAACGCGGAGCATGCCGTGCACGACGCCCGACTTCTCATACCGGTAGACCGTGCCAAGCTCCGCCCAGCGCAACGGAAGCTCACGATAGCTGCGACCGCGGTCCGCGTAGATCAACGCGTGCCCGGGGCAGTTCATGGGCTTCACGCGGTACGGCAGCGCATCGAGATCCATCGGCGCGTACATCATCTCGCCGTAGTTCTCAAGGTGCCCCGACACAGCGAAGAGCGACTCACGCGAGACATGGGGCGTGTAGACGGGCTTGTAGCCGCCGCGCGTGTGGAGGTCCCACCAAAACGCCTCGATCTCCCGGCGGATCGTGCCGAGGTTCGGGTGCCAGAACACAAAGCCTGAACCGGCCTGCTCGTGGGTGCTAAAGAGGTCGAGCTCGGTGCCGAGCTTGCGGTGGTCGCGCTTCTTGACCTCCTCAAGCCACTCGAGGTGGGCGTCGAGCTGCTCCTTGTTCCAGAACGCCGTTCCGTAGATACGCTGGAGCATCTTGTTCTTCTCGTCACCGCGCCAGTAGGCGCCCGCGACGTGCTGCAGCTTGAAGACGAACTTGAGTTCCTTCAGCGAGTCGACGTGGGGACCCTCGCAAAGGTCGCCCCAGCGCTCGTCACCGTCGCCGTGGTAGTAGAACGTGATGTCCTCGCCCTCGGGGATGAGGTCGAGCCCTTCGAGCTTGAAGTGCTGGCCCCACTCTTTGAGCTTCGCGCGCGCTTCGTCGCGGCTGACCGTCTCTTTCTCGATCTTGGGCGAGCGGTTCGCGATGCGCCGCATCTCCTTTTCGATCTTGCGGAGGTCCTTGTCCGTCAAGGGCTCGGGCAAGTCGAAGTCGTAGTAGAAGCCGTGCTCGATCGAAGGGCCGAAGCCAAACTGAGCCTCTGGGTAGAGCTTCTGGACGGCCGAAGCCATCAGGTGCGCCGTCGAGTGACGGAGCGTGGACAGCGGGAAGGGCCCCTCAACCTGAGGAACCGGGTCTGCCTGGATCATGTTGTTGTTGCGCGGGAGGTGAAGGGGCGAAGATCCCCAACCTGAGGACCGGCGCGTCGCAGGCGCTCCCGAGCGGCGTCTGCGAGCTTTCGTGTTGAGGCAAGAGTGTAGGAGACCGTCCTCTA
The DNA here is from genome assembly GCA_938030175.1 of uncultured bacterium. Classification (GTDB taxonomy): domain Bacteria; phylum Planctomycetota; class UBA1135; order UBA1135; genus Saltatorellus. The sequence continues at coordinate 3,502 of CALHGQ010000218.1, forward strand.
GCCTGGAAGCGCTCAATTCGGACCCACTTTGAGCTCAGGCGCGGTCCGGATGGGAGCCAACCTGGACGCTGAAGCGGCCCCGGGCCTGCTAGCTGTCGCCCGCCGCTCGCCAGAGCTTGACCTCGCACTCCAGCGTGATCCCAGCGTGGTCCTGGACGAGGGAGCGAACCTCATCGATGAGCTGAAAAACTCCCGTCGCGGTGGCCTCTCCCCGATTGATGAGGAAGTTCCCGTGGCGCTCAGAGATCACGGCATCCCCCACCGAACGACCCTTACCCCCGGCCTCGTCCACGAGCTGCCCGGCGGTCTTCCCCCCCGAGACCTCGAGGTCAGGGTTCTTGAACACGCATCCCGCACTCCACTCGGTGACCGGCTGCACGGCGTTCTTGCGCTTGAGGTAGTTGCGCGTGTCCTCCTGGACGACGAGCTTGGGCCTGGGCTCAAAACGCAGCACGGCCCCGCTGACGATGGAGTCGCCAAGCTTGCCGTCGCGGTACTCCGGCTCCCACTCGTCCCGGGTGATGTCGCGGAACTGCCCGTTCGGATCCACCACGCGGATCGAATCCACCACGTCGCTCATCTGCCAGAGCGTGCCGTCGCTGTTCTTGCCGCCCGCGTTCATGGCGATGCCGCCACCGAGCTGCCCGGGAACCCCCGCCATCTTCTCGAGGCCCGAGTAGCCGAGGTCCCGCGCCTTCCGACACAGTCCTGGAAGCGGAGCGCCCGCCCAGCACACGAGCCGCGGATCCCAGGCGGGGTCCGGCTGCACCATCTGGCCTGACGGGAGGTTCACGTCGAACTCTGAGCCGTCGGTTTCCTTCCCGTCCCCGGAGGCCGAGGGCCGGAAGACCCGCGCGAGCCGCTCGGTCGCGATGACGACGCCCGGGAGGCCGGTGTCGTCGATCACCACGTTCGCTCCGCCGCCGAGGATACGTGGCTCGAACCCAAGTTCCCGAGCCCGCACGATCGCCTCGCGAAACTCGTCTGGGTTCGCCGGCTCCAGAAGCCACTCCACCGGACCGCCAACGCGCATCGTCGTGCGATGCCGGAGGTCAGCGTTGGGAAGCGAAGCGCAAGGCCACTGCATGGGTGAGGTCCTCCCGGATCCCGTCGATGTCCCCTGCGCCGAGCACGAAGCCCACAGAGTCTGAGGTCAATCCAGCTGCAAACACTTCGCCCGACTTGGCGGGCGAGCCGCCGCAGTGAGCATCGAGGCCCGCAAGGCGCAGCTTCGTCACCAGGGTTTTGGCGTCAGCGCCACTTCGACGGTCGATGTGCTTGCGCGCGCCGTAGACGTCCGCCACCACGACGCGGTCCAGTCCGCGCAGGCATTCGATGAAGTCGTCCATGAGCCGGGCGGTACGACTCGCCTGGTGCGGCTGGAAGAGCACGTGCATCTGCTTGTTCGGGAAAGCGCGCCGCGCTGCCTCCATCGTGACCCGGACCTCGGTGGGGTGATGCGCGTAGTCATGCACAAGGGACACGCCGCCGTGCTTTCCCCACGACTCGAAGCGCCGTCCGACGCCCGGGTACTCTGCGACTCCGCGAGCAGCCCCGGCAGGGGTCACGCCCGCAGCGCCGACGGCGAGGCCAACGGCCAGGGCCGCGTTCTCGACGTTGAATCGTCCGGGGACCGAGAGCTCGAACGCCGGCGTTGCCCAACCGGGCCCACGGAGCCGCGTGCGGAAGATGCCACGCGTCTCCGCGAGCAGCTCGACCTGAAGCTCTTTGCCAAGTCGCCACACGCGTCCGCGGACGGCATCCGCGACGCAGTCTGGCACTTCGGAGCCGAGCACGACGAGACCATCGGGGTCCACGGCGTTGACGAAGCGGCAAAACCCCTTGATGAGCCCGTCGAAGGAGCCGTAACAGTCGAGGTGGTCCGCCTCGACGTTGGTCACGATGGCGCCGGTCGGGGCGAGATGCAGGAACGAGCGGTCGTACTCGCAGGCCTCCACGGAAAACCAGCCGCCGGGATCGCCGGGCACGGCGTTGGTGCGATGCTCGGCGTGCAGTCCCCCCACGAGGGCTCCCGGCTGGGGTCCGCCCGAGGCGGAGAGCGCGCCGTGGAGCATCCACGAAGTGGTGGTCTTGCCGTGGGTACCGGCCGTGGCCAAGGTTCGGCCCGGGGGCGTCAGGCGACCGATCAGCTCGGCGTACTTGATGACGCTTAGACCCCGTTCGAGGGCAGCGGCCACCTGGGGATCGTCGTCAGGAACGGCGGCCGAGCGCGCGACAAGGTTTGCCTTGAGCGGCAGGTGAGCCGCGTCGCTGGCTCCCACCACGAGAGGGATGCCCTCCTCGTCGAGGACACGGGTGAACGGCGATGCCTCCCGGTCCTGTCCCGTCACCACATGGCCGCGGCGCGCCAGAAGCCTCGCCGCCCCGGACATTCCGGCACCACCTGCGCCTAACATGTGAATATGACGCGGCAGTTGCGCGTACTCTGAGTCAGTTCCCTCCGCCATAGCTCCTCCATCCAACCAAACCGGAGGGGCCCATTGAAGCTTCGCCCGGTGAACCCGCTGGGCATTGTTCGAGCCTTCCCATGAGTGATCTCACGTTTACCACCGTCTTCACCGCCTCCAGCTTCGAGGAGGCCCATATCGTGGCCGGATTCCTGGAATCTGAAGGGATCAAGGCCCGCGTGCCCGGGGCCGGATTCGTCGATGAATTCGGCATGGCCAAGAGGATGGCGGGCTTCGCCGAAGTCACCGTGCTCACCAAGGACGTCGAGGCTGCGAAGGACATCGTCGCGGCCTGGAAGGATCGGGCTCCCTTGGCCGACGGCGAAATGCCGGAAGGGGAAGTCGAAGGCGAAGCTGGGAGCTGACCGGCCGGGTCATCCGCCCCCGGGAGCTGAATCTGTGGAGCTGAGTCCTGCGCAACTGGGCCCCTCACGCAACTGAGTCCTCAAGTATCTGGGCCCTCAAGTATCTGGGCCCCTCAAGCTCGGGTCTCCCGAAACTGGGGAGCCAGCAGTGAAGAGATGGGCCGCATATGCCGATGAGGACGAGGGGGTCCGCCCCCGTGGTGAGGAAGTCGCTTCCTGCCTGCCTCAGCCCGTCTTCGTACCCGATTCGCCTTCGTGTTGGCCTCCCCCAGCCAGCCCCTCAGACCCGGTCTCCATGCCCATGCGCACCGTCCTTGCCACCACGATCCTCGCCTTCTCCGCACTCCTTGGGGCCTGCTCAGCCCCCACGGCGAAGGCCATGCCGTTCCTCGGCTCCATCGGCCTGGACGGTAGCCTCTCCATCGCGGACGCCACCAGCACCGCGGTGTCCAGCTCGCAGTTCGACGAGCTCGGCATCGACGACAACGAGGCTTCCCTCGGTGGCATCGTTCGCTTTGGGCTCGGCGGCGCTGAGCTCTCCGTCGCTGGCATGAGCGTCGACTACGCGGGCAGCGGAACCACCCGCGGCGAATTTGAGTTCGGCGGCCAGACCATTGGCACCGACGTCGACGTGGACACCAAGGTCGACCTCCAAATGGCGCGCGGCCTGTTCACCTGGGACCTGATCCCCGTGGCGGGCGTCGACCTTGGCATCGGCATCGGCGCAACGGTCATCGACCTTCAGTTCGATCTCCGCGACCAGGGCGGCGCATCGAGCATCACCACCGACCAGGTGATTCCCATTCCGCTCATCGGCGCCCGCGCTTCTTGGACGTGGGGCCCGGTGGACCTCCGCGCAGACCTCGGCGGCCTCGTCGTGGACTACGACGGAGACGAAGCAACGGTCATCGACGGCGAGCTCTCCGCCGCCGTGGAGTTCCTCGGCGTCGGCGACCTCGTGGTCGGCTACCGCCTGACGAGCATCGACGCGGTCTACGAGGACGAATCCTCCAAGGTGGACGCTGACTTCGATCTTGAGGGCTACTACTTCGGCCTCCAGTTCGGCTTCTAAGCCCCCCCGCTCAAGCCCCCGAGAGGGCAAGTCGCTGCCGCTCCACGACGTAGTCGGCTACAGCGTCGCACTGCTCTTCAAAGCGCACAGTCTCCTCGGGGTCGATCGTGAATCCGATCCGGAGACGCCCCTCGATGGGCGTCTGATGGACGACACGAACCGCCAGGACCAGGGACGTGTTCGGCGCGTCGAGGTCAAATTCGGCTCTGACCAATTGACGCTCCGTGAACTCGCTGGGCTCTCCGGGTCGCAGCATCAGCGAGATCCCCGATGCGGAGAGGTCATGCATCGGACGAGCGAGCCGAAGCCCATCGTTGGGGTCCAGCTTGGAACTTCGACCGAACGCTACGCGAAAACGTCGCTGAAGCGGACCACCCTGAGCCCCTTCTCCCGCGCACCCTCGAGAAGAGCGCGCGTCGTGGCGAGCACGAACTCATTCCGCGGATCGCTCCGGTCTAGGTCGTGGAGCAGCGCGACGCCCCCACCGGCGTCCAAAAGATCAAGCGCAGGCGAGCGGCCCGGCAGCTCGGCGAACGAGTCCCCCGAGTCGTGGGTCCACCAGGCGAGACGTGCCCCCCGATGCTTCGCCGCTAGCCAGGTGGGGAACACGAGCTTCCCAAAGGGCGGGCGGAAGGCGATCGGATCAACGGCGCCGCACGAAACCACGGCGCCGCAGCCCCGCGCAAAATCCTCACGCAGCGCACCCGGGAGGTTTTTCCAGGCGTGGAGATGGTGGTACCCGTGACATCCGACCTCATGGCCCTGCCGTACGAGTCCGTTGGCCACGTCCGCGTTTGGGATCACCCGCTCGCCGGACAAGAAGAACGTCGCGGGTGCGTCGAACTCCTTGAGCAGCTCGACCAACTCCTGGGTGACCGCTGGCCCTGGGCCGTCGTCGTAAGTGATCGCGAGCACCTTCTGCCTCACGCACCGCGCCTGGAGCCTGCGGATCGCCAGCGGCTTCCAGAGGGCAGGTGAGAGGTAGCAGACGGCCCCACCGAGGGCGAGGCCGCCAAGGCTGAGCGTGATGATGAGTGGATCCATGGACTTGGGCGGCCCGGATGACGCGCTTGGCGAACTCGCCTAGGCGCGGGAGGCGGCTAGCTGACTCAGCTCACCCCAGACGCGGGTCGCCGCATCAGGGGGCACCGCCGCACGGAGATGACTACGCATACGATCGCGTTCCAAAGCTCCCTCAGCCCCAAGAAACCGGACGAGTTCCTCACAGCGTCCATGATCGAGATCCTGCTCTTCCACGATGCGCACGCCGCCGGCGAGCTGGCGCGCGTTGCGCTCCTGGTGCCCGTCCGCGTGGTGGGGATACGGCACCACCCAGGCGGGTGTTTCCATGGCTCCGATTTCCGCGAGGGTGGAGGCTCCCCCTCGGCAAAGCACGCCGTCCGCCGCCACGAGGGCAAGCCAGACATCGTCGAGGTATTCGATTGCTGCGTAGCCCTCTAGGTTCGTCGCCCCTTCGGTACGACGACCTGGCCCGACCTGGTGAAGCACTTGAACGCCAGAACCCAGCAGGTAGGAAACGTTGGAGCGCACGAACGAATTCAGGCCAAGCGCGCCCTGACTACCACCCAGCACGACGAGGAGCGGCCGATCCGGGTCAAACCCGAGGTCATCCTTCGCTTCCCTTTGGGCCTCTTCGCGATCCTCGGGTGCCTCGAATCGCGGCGCAACCGGAGGCCCAACGAGCTGGTGCTTGGCGCCCTCGCGGCCCGGCGGCAGCGTCTCACGCCATGCGTGAAGCACGCGCTGACAAATGGGCCCAAGCGTTCGTGTGGCCTTCCCAGCCGTCGCGTTGATCTCAAGCAAGACCACCGGGATGCCAAGCGAGCGCGCCGCGAGGGTGGCGGGCGCCGTGGTGAAACCGCCGAGCCCAAGGAGGACTTGGGAGCGATGCTGAAGAAGTGCGCGCCGCGCCTTTCTGAACGCAGGGATCATCCGGCGGCTCAGCCGGCGAAGGTTAGGAGCGCCTCCGCCCTCTGGCTCGATCTCGAGCACCATGCGCTCAAGTCGAGGCGCGGACGGGTGTGCGTCGAGCTCAGCGAGGCAGCGATCTTCCGCGCGGCGCCCGCTGTGGAACCACAGCAGGTCTTCCAGCTGAACCGCGCCAGAGCCCTCCGCATCTGGGACCCCCGCTGCGGCCAGCTCCCGCGGGTCCTGGAGACCTGCCTGCAGATGATCGAGCAGATGCAGTCCAGGAACGACGTGCCCGCCGGTCCCACCGCCTGCGATCGCCAAGCGGAGCGTCGCCGGGGAAATCTCGGGTCTCGATTCCTTCCCGTCACCAACGTCCGTGAAGCGGCCGGGCACACCGGTTCGCTCCGGCGACTGGACGCCAGGCTGCGTCGGCGCCGGAAGGCTGATCGTGCGGTCGTCCACCCGCGCGCCCACGAGCGGAGTGCCAGATCGCGGCTCTCGGTCCCGGTTGGCGGACGAAGGCGCCGCTTGTCCCGGCGAGGACAAAGCGCCGCTTTCGGCTGCCGTTCCTTTGAGTTCCCCCCCCATGGATCCCCCTTACTCCGCGGCGGGGAAGCTGGCCCCGCCGGGCTGGTCGGTGGGCGGATGCCACATTCTTCGAAGCGCGGGTCGCGCTCGATGGCTGCGGTGGGATTCGGCGCGTTTCGCGGGTCCTTCGAGGTCCCTTTGAACAGGGGCGGCGGCCGCCATCACGTGGTCGGCCGCGGCTGACTCGTCAGCGTCGAGGGCCTCTGGCACGTCAGGGCGAGTCGTGGTCGAGCCCTGCGCGGAAGCCGAGGGCATCTCCCCCGCCAGTCCGAGGTTCGCTGCCGACGGCAGGACCGAGGAGCGTTGAATGGAAACCGCCGCGTCGGTGCGGCTGACCACCCCACCATCCAGGCTGAAAGAAGGAATCCAGCAGCAGGTCCAGCAGGGGCGCACATGGAGCCCCATGGCAGCTGCCATGCTCACAAAGAGGCCAAGTCGAAATTTACGTGTCATCTAACGACGAACTCATCATCGGAACGGACGGACTTAGAGCGCGATGGCGCGCTTCGATCAGCCAGGGCGACCTGGGTCGATCGAGGCGAAGTGTCGAGCGCGGGAGCACCTGGCTTGGAGGTGCCTTTCCGCGCCGACTTCCCCTTGGACTCCGCGGGGATGTCCTCGAGGCGCGGCAGAGTGATCACTTGGCCGGCCCGGACGCGATCGGGGTTGAGCCCAGGGTTGAGCGCCTGAACGAGCTGGATGGAACGCTTGTACGTGCCGAGCTCACGGGTGAGCGCGCGGCTCAGGGACTCCCCCTTCTTGACGGTGTAGGTCCTGCCGCCAGAAAGCGATCCAGAAGGGGATCCCGCAGG
>CALHGQ010000219.1 GCA_938030175.1 uncultured bacterium
GAACGACGCCAAAGAAGGCCCTCGGGCCTTCGCCGAAAAGCGTGCCCCCGAATGGACCGGCACCTGACCAACCCGTAACGGTGTCTGGCACCTGTTACCGATCCAACCCGTAACGGTGCCTGGCACCTGTGACGGTATGAGTTCATCTTCGATGGCCGGCCGAAAGGAACGTTTCGCCCGCCACGCCAAGATGCGGGCGGTCGGCTCGGAGTGGCTCAGCCGCGAAGGTCTCCGCCGCCCTGGCCCCCAAGCCCACGTCACGGCGTCGCCCACCGTCATCTGCTTTGAAGTGGGGGCCGGCCGGGTCCCCAGCGTCCTCGACGGCATGCGGGCGGCTGGCTTTGAGATCGCCCCCGGTTACGGGCCACTCCGTGACTCCCACGTCAGGATCGGCCACATGGGGGATCACTCGGTCCAGGAATTCAGGGCGCTGTTGGCTACCCTCTCTGGCGTATTGTCGTCAGACCCCGCCCCCTCAAGCCCCTTCCCCAACTAGCCCAGTGATTAGCTTCAAGCATTTCGTCACCTCGACGTTCACAGACCTCTCCCTCAAAAAGAAGGTCATGGTGCGCGGGTCCCTGCTCCTCTTGGTGCTCGGGCTTGGGGCCAAGGGCTTCTCTGCCGTAGCGGATTCAGACTTCGGATCCGGGGACCTCACCTGGACCAGTGTTCAGAGCGGCATGGGCTACCTCGGCGGGTTCCTGATCGGCGCCCTGCTGCGCATGTTCTTCAAGCTGAGCCTCCTCGTGGGCTTCGTCCTAGCGGCGATCGGCTTCGGACTCTCCAAGGTCGGGCTCGTGGATTTGCCCTTCGAAAGCTTCGGGGACATCGTTGGCGCGTTCGCGGACGCCTCCAAGCGCCAGATGGCGGACCTCCAGGAGTTCCTGAGTGGCTTCCTGCCCGCGTCCATGATGAGCGGACTCGGCGTCGCGTCCGGCGTGACCCAGAAACCCGACTGGACGCCCGACAACTAGCGCGCGGCGTGTCGATCTGAGCCAGCTTCTGAGTCCGCACCTGGGTCTGCTTTTGGGCCCAGCCCAAGGTTCGAGACCGAGCGCGGCTCCCTAACGGGCTTCGTTAGGAAACGGGCGATGCAAGGCACCCCTGAAGGGGCGCGACAGCGGGGCTCCGTCATTCTGCGTCTCACCGCGGGAATGACGCCCCAATCGACGCCGTGGTCAGAGCGAGCCGGGTAGTTCTTTAAGGTGCGAACACGGGAGGGGCCCGGCGTTTGCGCTACTGCTCACTCGACACCGCCATGAACACTTCACGCTTCTCTACCGTTCTTCTCGCCGTCTCTCTCGGTCTCGTCAGCGTCAGCTGCACCAGCAACGATGACGGGGCACCGTCCGCGGGCGGAAGCCAAGGCGGCGATCCTGGCGGCGACCCGGGCGGTGATCCCGGCAACGGCGACGACAACGGATTCGGCGAGGACGTGCTCGGCACCCTCGACGACATCGATCTCGGCGCGTCTGAAAACGGCATCGTCGACCTGCCTGACACGGTCGACCCGATCTTCCTCGACGTCTTCTCGCGCTATGCCGCTGTGGAAGTTCCCGAGGGCCGCATCCACATCTTTGCCCAAGAGGGCGTCACGGACGCCAAGATCCGCCGCTCACGTGAGATCTTGGAGCTGCACCTCGCCCCCGTCGCCGGCAGCGCACAGGGCGCCGACAAGACCGACATCGCGGCGGCCATGGTCACCCAGGGTGCCACCGCTGCCATCTTCTCAAGCGCTGCGGCGATCAACTTCAATGACCCGGCCGTCGAGTCGTACCTCGACGCTGCGGAGTTCGCCGGGGTCGCGATTCCCCAGGAGCGCATCGTCCTCGAAGGTTCTCCGGAGTACATGGCGACCAACCCCGCCGAGGACAACACGTTCGGCGTGATGGCCGCACTGGTCCACAAGGCTGGCATGCACCCCGCACGTCCCGCCTACGCTGAGGAGATCGAGAACCTCGCGGCAGCCGCCATCACGGACGGCCTCTTCACCCCGCGTGCCGAGGTCCCCGAGGGGCAGATCACCGCCGCTTACATCGTCTCCGCCATGGACGTCCACAGCGGAGTCTTCGGGCACAACCCCGACGGATCGGGACTCGCCGAAGGCGTCACGGGAACGCTCCACGCCCTCGACCGGGAAGACCTGGCCGCGGCTCTGCCCCAGACCGACGCTTGGCTCAACGACTTCTTCGCCACCGGCCACGACTTCGAAGCGATCCTTCCGACGAGCTTCACGGGCAACTTCGACTGCCTCCGCCGCAACTCGACTCCTTACTCGGCGCGCTCGCAGCACCTCCGCGACATTCAGATGAGCGGCACGAACAGCGGCGAGATCTTCGCCGCGCCCTTCGACTCCAAGATCACGGGTAACAGCGGCAACAACAACCTCAAGGGTCGCCGCGGCTACGACACAGTGGACGGTGGCGACGGCTTCGACACGGCGGTCTTCAGCGGGCCCCTGTCGGACTACACCATCGAGATCCTGAGCGACCGCGTCATCGTCGAGGATGTCCTCGGCGGCCACGAGCAGACCGACATCCTCTTCGGCATCGAGCGACTCCAGTTCACCGACGGCGGCTTCAACCTGTAGCCGGTAAGACTTGGCGCCGCCTGCAGCCGGGCGGCGATCCGGCGCTCCCGTGGTCTTTGGGGACTACGGGAGTGCTTTTTTGTGCCCGAGGTGCTACATGTTGTGCATCTGCGGGAGTGGATCGGTGCTGGTGTGCCGCCCGGTCTTCAAAGCCGGTTTGGGCCTCGTGAACAGCGGGGCCGGTGGGTTCGATTCCCATGCACTCCCGCCATACACATTCATGGCCGTCAACGCGCACCCAGCGAGCCAGCGAGCGATCGATCCCCAGGACATGCCGCTCTCGCTGCGGGCTATGCGCGGCGGCTTCAAGGCCCTGCGCTTCGTCTCCAGAAGGCTCGCGGTCAAGGTCGTGGGGAGCCTCTTCGTGAAGCCCCGCCGGCACGCGATGCCGGATCGCGAGAAGCGCGTCATCGCCCAGGGGACGCGGTCGGAGGTGCAGTGCGGCGACAAGCGCATCGCCGTATGGACCTTTGGGGCGAGCCCCGACGTGCCTTACGTCGGGGTCGCGATGCTCGTGCACGGCTGGGAGGGCCGCGGAGCCCAGCTTGGCGCCTGGGTGGAGCCCCTACGGCAAGCCGGGTACAGGGTCGTGACCTTCGACCACGTGGGCCACGGCGAGTCCGATGGGCTGCGCTGCGCCCTTCCACGCATGCGCGATACGCTGCGCTCGGTGGCGGCGGCCGCTGACCCCACGGGCTACGGACCCCACGCGATCGTCGCGCACTCGATGGGAACGTTCGCCGCGAGCCTCTTGCTCGCCGAGGGCTGGCGCAGCACCCGTGTGGTGTACGTCTCGCCGCCGGACGATCTCCTGGTGTATTTCTCCCGCTACCTGGAACTCGTGACTGGCAGCGCTGACCTCTTGCCGGATCTCATCGAGCAAATGGAAGAGCGCTTCGGGGAGAAGGCGGACGAGTTCGAGTTCAGGGGCCTCGTCGAGAGCCTGGACCAGCCCCTGCGCGTGATTCACTCCCGCGATGACCTCGATGTTCCCGTGGAGGGAGGTCGATTCGTCGCAGACCATTGGCCCGGGGCGACTCTCCTAGAAGTCGACGGGCTGGGGCACCGGCGTATCCTGTGGGACGAGGCCGTGGTCGCCGATGGACTGGCATTCCTGACAGCTGAATCCCGGACCATTCAGAATAGACCCCCCAGCGGGGGGTAGCGCAGTGGTCTTCGATGTCCCATCCGTAAGATAGGGGCAGCCGATCGCCCTGACCCCATCTCGCAGCGATCCCGAAGGGGACCCACAGCCCATGCTTCTCATTCTTCAACGAGCCCTCGTCCTGACGCTCCTTGGCCTCGGCCTGGGCGCATGGGGGCCCTTTGCGCCCGCCGCCTCGGCCAAGCCGCAATCGGAACCTTCGGGCCCCGCGCTGTCCGGGGAGCCCGTGGGCGCCTACGTGATGCGAGTCGAGGGCGCGCTGGACGCCGGGCATCAAGCGCTCTTCCTACGCGCCGTGAAGCTGGCGAAGGAGGCTGGCGCCACGCTGGTCATGGTGTTCGACACCCCCGGCGGCGAGATCACCCGCATGCGCCAGTTCGCGGGATCCGTGGACCGAGCCACCGAAGAGGGGGTCCATATCGTCAGCTGGGTGGACGACGAGGCGCTCTCTGCGGGGACCTGGATCTACATCAGCGCGCGGTCGCTCTACATGCGCGAGCGTTCGACGATCGGAGCAGCCCAAGCCGTGCAGCTCGGGCCCGGGGGCATGGCACCCGCCGCCGAGAAGTACGCCTCGGCCTATCGGGCGTGGGTGCGCGCCTGGGCTGAAGACCACGGCCGCTCGCCGCTGCTCGCCCAGGCGATGATCGACCCGGAGACCGAAGTGCGCCGGGTCAAGATCGACGGCGTCGATCAGCTCATCAGCGGCGTTGAGTGGAATGACCTCGCCGATCGGGGCGAGGCTCCTGAGCTTCTGGGCACCGTGGTTCAGTCGGGCGAACTGTGGGCCATCACCGGCAGCGAAGCGATTCGCTATGGATTCGCCGATGCGCTGGCGGAGTCAGTGGAGGAGGTCCTCGCGAAGGAGGGTCTGGTTGGCGCGAAGGTCGTCACGCTCGAGGAGACCCGCGCCGAGGAGCTCATCGGCTCGCTGCACGGGATGCGCATCCTCCTGCTCTTTCTGGGCCTCGTCTTCGGCTACATCGAGCTCAAGGTGCCCGGCTTCGGCGTCCCCGGCATCCTGAGTCTTGTGGCGTTTGTTCTGCTCTTCACGGGGCAGTACCTCATCGGCCTCGCGGACGTGCCCCACATGGTGCTGGCCGCCATTGGCGTGGCCCTCGTCGCGACGGAGCTCTTCGTGATCCCAGGGATGATCTGGCCTGGGCTCATCGGCGTGATCTGCCTCGTCACTGGCTTGCTGATGAGCCAGGTGGGGCCAGGAATCACGATGGCGAGCGCATGGGATCGCGAGATCCTGTTCGACGCGACGTTTCAGCTGGTGCTGACCGCGTCCGCCTCGCTCCTGGCGATTTGGCTTCTCTCGCGCTTCCTGCCGAACACGCCGCTGCTCGGGCGCATGGTCCTCGCTGGGGGACCCGCGGGTTTCGATACGAGCGTCGCGGACGGCGCGGACGGTCTACCGGAGAGCCGCTCCGGCTCGCCCAACGCGACGAGCGCGCGCGCGGGGGCCAACGGCATCGCTAAGACGACGCTGCGCCCCGTGGGGATCGTTCAGCTCGATGGGGACGCGGCGGGGGTCGAGCACGAAGCTCGGGCCGAGTCGGGTTTGATCGAGGCGGGCAGCCATGTCACCGTAGTCGAGGTCGCCGCGGCGCGCCTTGTCGTCCGCCTAGCCAGTGAGGCTGGTAGGGCGCCGTCCACCGACCTCCCGAGGGCCTAGAGCCGAATCCCATGGCCACCACGATCATCCTTCTCTTCGCCGCCGGCCTCGTGCTGATCATCGCGGAAGTGTTCATCCCCAGCATGGGGCTCCTCGGGCTCGCGGCTGCGCTTTGCATCATCGGCTCGATCGGCACCGCCTTCTACCAGGACTCAGCCACTGGCATCAAGATGCTGGTGGCGAGCGCGGTGCTCGTGCCTTTGGTCATGACCTTCGGCATCAAGCTCTTCCCGAGTACGCCCATGGGCAAGAAGCTCCTCGTCAAAGGCTACAGCTTCGAAGACGGGACGGCCGTCGATCGGCGTGACGAGGGGCTCGAGGGCAAGAACGGCATCGTCGAGGCGGCCCTGCGCCCCGCTGGCATCGCACGCATCGAAGATCGCCGCGTGGACGTCGTCAGCCGCGGCGAGATGATCGAGCGCGGCGAGGCCGTGATCGTCGTCGAAGTCTCCGGCAACCGCGTCATCGTCGCCAAGGCGTAGAGCCCTCTCCCGCCACAGAACATCCACAAGTCCACCTCCGAACCCAACACAGCCCCCCATGTTTGACACCTTCTCGCCGGACCACCTTCTGGGCCTCATCGCGCTCCAAGACGAAGGATCGCTCAAGGAACTCGGCAAGCCGATCTTGCTGGTCGTCCTCGTCCTGTTCCTGCTCGCGTTCCTGGTCCTCTTCCTCAAGTACGCGAAGCTCTACATCCAGGCGGTGCTCTCGGGCGCGAACGTCGGGCTCTTCGACATGCTCGCCATGAGCCTTCGAAAGGTGAATCCCACCGTGATCGTCGCGGGCCGCATCAACCTGGTCCAGGCGCGCATCGATGGGATCTCGTCCAACGACCTCGAGGCCCACTACCTCGCCGGCGGCAACGTTCCCAGGGTCGTCGCGTCGATCATCTCGGCCAACAAGGCTGGCTTGGACCTCGACTTCAAGACGGCGACCGGCATTGACCTCGCAGGCCGCGACGTGCTGGAGGCGGTGCGTACAAGCGTGACGCCGAAGGTCATCGACTGCCCCGACCCCGCCAAGGGCAAGAGCGAAGTGGCCGCCGTCGCAAAGGACGGTATTCAGGTCCTCGCGAAGGCGCGCGTGACGGTGCGTACGAACATCGCACGGCTCGTCGGCGGTGCCGGAGAGGAGACGATCATCGCCCGCGTGGGTGAGGGCATCGTCTCCACGATCGGTTCCATGGAGACCCACCAGCGCGCCCTCGAGAACCCCGACCAGATCTCCAAGACCGTGCTCGATCGCGGCCTGGATGCCGGCACGGCGTTCGAGATCGTGTCGATCGATATCGCTGACGTAGACATCGGCCACAACATCGGTGCGCGCCTCCAGGCTGACCAGGCCGAGGCGGACAAGCGTGTGGCCCAGGCCCTGGCCGAGAAGCGCCGCGCGATGGCCGTCGCCGCGGAGCAGGAGTTCATCGCCATGGTCCAGGAGAACCGCGCCAAGGTGGTGGAGGCCGAAGCCATGGTCCCCGCGGCCATGGCCGAAGCCCTGCGCCAGGGCAACCTCGGCGTCATGGACATGCTGCGCCTGAAGAACCTCGAGTCCGACACCACCATGCGTAAGAGCATCGGTGGCGACACGACGGGTTCGACGACGGAAGCTCCCACGAACTAGGCGGATCGCTGATGTTCGTCTCACTACTCGCGCAGCTCCCATGGGCAGGCATCGGCGATCTGCCGTTGGCGCTCGTCCAAGGGCGTGGTCCCGACAGTCCTTTTGGGGACCTGCTCGGCTGGATCGTCGTGTTCTTCGTGATCGTCTGGCCTATCCTGCGCGGGCTGATGGAGTCGGCGCGGGAGCAGCGTAAGAAGTTCGAAGCGAAGGAACGGGAGGCCGGCCATCGCACGGGACCCGAGGCCAAAGCAGGACCCAACCGCAAATCGCGCCGCACGCTGGAGGAGATCCTGGAGGGCAAGCTGGAGCGAGTCGACTCCTACGACGAGCCCGAGGTGGTCGTGAAGAAGGCCCCAGCGAAGAAACCGCGACGACGTGCGCCGAAGCTAGAGGAATCGAAGCCCGCGGCGTTCGGGGATCGACCGGCCGATGAGGGCTCTGCCCCCGTCTATCACTTCGACGACC
>CALHGQ010000220.1 GCA_938030175.1 uncultured bacterium
TGAAGACACTCCCGGGACGCGGTCGAGGACTAGCTTCTACCCGTGTACGAGGATTCAACTTCGGAGTGTGCAATAGTATGAACGACTGGAACAACGAAACTCCCGTGCCGCAAGGCGCCACCCTTCGGAGGCTCCGCAACCCGCTCGTGACCAAGGACAGGGTCCTCGTGGTGGAGGACGACCCAGCGCTGTGCACGGCGCTCACCGAGCACCTTGAGAGCCGAGGCTTCGAGGTCAACACCGTGTCGGACGGCATCAGTGCGCTTGAGGTGCTTCGGAGCGAGGAGCACGACGTCGTGCTTCTTGATCTGGGCATTCCCCGAATGACCGGCCGTAAGTTCCTCCACGAACTCCGGTGCGATGCCGAGATCGAGGACATCCCCATCGTCCTGCTCACGGGGTCTGATGAGAGAGAGATCGATAGTGCCGCTAGGCACGGCGTGTTCGCTGTGCACCGCAAGCCGACGAAGCCTCGGCTGATCGCGCAGAGCCTGCGATCGGCAGCCTATTACGCGTAGCGTTTGGTGTAGCTCGCTCGAACTTCTAGGGTTGGCTGGCGATCCTGGCGGCTTCGCGTCACGATCCCGGGGCGCGGAGCATGTGCTCCCTTCGAATCGCACCCCATTCCCTCGGCACGCCTAGCATGGACTCCTTCGACCCGACGCCCGACGACCGCTTCACCTTTGGCCTCTGGACCGTCGGCAATCCTGGCCGGGATCCTTTCGGGGGACCGACGCGGCCGGTCATCGATCCGTGCGACATCGTCAAGGGGCTCGGGGCGATTGGGGCCTACGGGGTCAACTTCCACGACGACGACCTCGTGCCTTTCGGCTCCAGCGCAGCCGAGCGCGACCGGATCGTCAGCGACTTCAAGAAGGCATTGGATGACCACGGAGTCGTCGTTCCGATGGCTACGACCAATCTCTTTGGTCAACCGATCTTCAAGGACGGCGCCTTCTCCTCCAGCGATCCGCGCGTGCGGGCTTTCGCCCTGGCGAAGACGATGCGAGCGATGGACATGGGGGTCGAGCTTGGCGCGAAGACCTACGTGTTCTGGGGCGGCCGCGAGGGCACGGACACCGACGCTTGTCGCGACCCGAGGACAGCGTTGGGCTGGATGCGCGAGAGCATGGACTTCCTCTGCGAGTATGCGGTCGACCAAGGGTACGACCTGAAGTTCGCGCTTGAGGCGAAGCCCAACGAGCCGCGCGGTGATATCTATCTCGCAACCACCGGGCACATGCTGCACTTCATCACGACGTTGGCGCGACCTGACATGGTGGGGGTCAACCCCGAGGTGGCCCACGAAACGATGTCCGGGCTCTCGTTCGTGCACGGTGTCGCACAGGCGATGGAGCAGGGCAAGCTGTTCCACATCGACCTCAACGGCCAGAAGATCGGGCGCTATGACCAGGACCTTCGCTTCGGCTCCGAGGACCTCAAGCAGGCCTTCTTGCTCGTGCGCTTGCTCGAGGGCACAGCGGGCGGCGAACGCTACACGGGTCCGCTTCACTTCGATGCCCACGCGTATCGCACAGAGGACCGAGCCGGCGTTTGGGAGTTCGCGCGCGGCTGCATGCGCACGTACAAGATCCTCGCTGAGCGGGCTCGGGCCTTCGACGCGGACCCCGACATCAAGGGGATCGTGTCGGAGCGCAAGGACGCGACTTGCGATCCACTCCTGGGCGCCTACTCGGCGGATAAAGCGAAGAGCCTGAAGGCTCTTGAGCTCGACGTGGATCGGATTGGGGCCGAAGGCCTGGGTTATGAGCGTCTCGACCAGATCTTGGTCGAGCACATGATGGGCGTGCGTTAGCCTTAGTGGCCTCGCGCCACTATGGTCTTCAGCCAGCCAACCTTCCTCTTCCTCTTCCTGCCGATCGTCCTTGGGCTTTACGCCTTAGCGCCACGTTCTGCAAAGAACGCCCTGCTTCTCGGGGCTAGCCTTCTCTTCTACTCTTGGGGTGAAGAGTGGCTAGTGCTCGTGATGCTGGCTTCGATCGGCGTGAACTACCGCTTTGGTCGGTGGTTGGAACGACTCGGTGCGGCGGAAGGGGTGGCCCCGTCGAGCCGCGATCGGACGAGCCACGCCGACAAGGCGGAGCAAGCGAACCTAAGTCGCCAGCGCTGGGTTGTTGCGCTGGCCGTTGCGTTCAACCTTGCGCTGCTGGTTGCGCTCAAATACGCGGTCTGGCTGCTTCACGTCTTTGCGGAGCCAATCCGGTCCCTCGGGTTCGACTTCCAGCCGCCGGATAGCATGCCGCCTCCGATCGGCATCTCGTTCTTTACGTTCCAGGCGATCAGCTACGTCGTCGACGTGTACCGCGGGCAGGCCCAGGCGCAGCGGCGCGTCCTGGACTTTGCGCTCTACATCGCGCTCTTCCCCCAGCTCATCGCGGGTCCCATCGTTCGCTACCGCGATATCGCGCGGCAGATTCAAGCTCGCACCACGCGCTTCTCGGACTTCGCCGAGGGCTGCCGGCGCTTCATCTTTGGGCTAGCCAAGAAGGTCGTCATCGCCGACACGATGTCGGCGGCCGCGAGCAAGATCTTCGAGATCCCCGGCAGCGAGATCACGATGCCCCTCGCGTGGGTTGGGCTCATCTTCTACGGACTTCACCTCTACTTCGACTTCTCTGGATACTCCGACATGGCGATCGGACTCGGGAGGATGTTCGGCTTCCGACTGCTAGAGAACTTCAACTACCCCTACATCTCCAGTTCAGTGACGGAGTTCTGGGTCCGGTGGCACATCTCTCTTTCCTCCTGGTTCCGGGACTACCTCTACATCCCGCTCGGAGGCAACAAGAAGGGCGCATTCCGGACCTACCTCAACCTGATGCTGGTTTTCGTTCTGTGCGGCCTTTGGCACGGAGCCGCCGGGGTGTTCCTCGTTTTTGGCCTCTACCACGGAGGCTTCCTGATCTTGGAGCGCGTCGGGTTGGGGCGTGCACTTGGCCGGATTCCGCGGCCTTTCCGCCATGTGTACGCCATGGTCGCCGTCATGCTGAGCTTCACCGTCTTTAGGGCGACGAGTCTGGCGGACGCAGCTGAGCGCACGATGCCCCTGTTCCTGCCAGGCACGGGGGACAGCCTGCGTCACCCGCTGGCGCTCTACGTGGAGACGAAGTCCCTCGGGATCGCCGCGATCGGGATCCTGCTGTCGACCCCTGTCTACCCGCTTTACCTGCGCTGGCGCGGGCGCGCCCACGTCGCGGCCGGCGGCGTGGGGGATCTTCTTGAGCTCACCTTCCTGGCAGCAGCCGTCGCCGCCACGTGGATGCTGTTGTCGGTGAACACGTTCACCCCGTTCCTCTACTTCAGGTTCTAGCGTTCTATGGATGAATTCCCTGAACCGCGCCGCACCCTTTTGGCCCATGGCGCCGTGATCGCTGGACTACTCGTGGCGATCTCGGCTCCTGCTGCGGACCTGGCGATCAACGGCGCAGACGTAGATTCGGTCAAGCGTGAGCGTCGTAGCCCCGCGCCCTTTCCATCGCTTGGCTTCTCTGCTTCAGCGCTGAGCGCCTTTCCACGGGGCTTCGACCGCTGGTTCCAGGACGCATTCGGCCTGCGCGACGTGCTGATTCGTATGCACAATCGCATCGCTGTCTTCTCGCTTGGGTCGTCGCCCATCGACACGCTGCTGATCGGCAAGGACGGATGGATATTCCACCTGGAGCAAAAGGCGATGGAGTCGTTCCGAGGACTCGAGCCGTTCGAGGACTGGGAGCTTGAGCATTGGCGAAGGGTCCTTGAGCTGCGCCGCGACTTTGTGGAGTCCCTCGGGGCGGAGTACGTGGTGACGCACCTTCCTTCGAAGCTTGAGGTCTACGATCACCTCGTGCCGGAGCGGTTCGTGCGGGTTGGTCCCAGCCGCCGGGCGCAGCTGCTCGCGCACATGCGGGAGCACTCCAACGTGCGGATGGTCGACGTGCTCCCAGCTCTCAAGGCCGAGGTCGCGTTCGACCGACCTGATCGTCACGTGTACTATCCCCACGGGGTTCACTGGACGGACTCAGGCGCGGCGGCGGCTTACCGCGTGTTGATCGACTCTCTGGACGACACCCCACTGTCCACGGATCCCCTTGGGCGCGAGGCTTTCGAAACGTTGAGCGATGTCGGTCACCGTGATTCCTGGGCTGGGCGATTGCACCTTGAAGGAGAGATCAAGGATCAGGAATCGGGGCTACGGAGGATCGGCGGCTGGAGAGCCGAGATGAAGAGGGAGAAGCACGCACGGTTCAGGCGAGATAGACACTACCTGCAGCCCGAGTCCTCCTTGCCCACGGCCGTTCTCTTGCATGACTCCATGGGGCCCTGGATCTTGCCGTTCATGGCCGAGCACTTCTCGCGACTTGAGGGCGTGCGAAGGCTTTACTTCCCTCCGGAGGTGCTGGCTGAGATCAAGCCGGATGTTGTTTTCGATGCCATCGGCGAACGTCCTCTCGCCACGCGCTGGCCCGTCGGCCCCACGCTGGCGATCCAGGATCGTTTGGAACGCGCGTTCGAGAAGGCGACCGACGTGCGACTCCTGGTGGACCTTAACCGCGAGCTTCATCTCGAGCCGGGCATGGAGCAAGCTGTTCTGTCGCGCTTAGACGGCGCGCTGGAGATCGCGGTAGAGGCAGGCGGGAACGCAGTCGCCCTCCCCCCGTTCGATGCCACGATGCCGAAGAGCGCAGGTGAGTTCCTGCTCCTCAAGCTCGATATCGAGGAGCCAGGGGAGAGTCAGATCGACGTGAACTATCGCTTCGCCGTGGACGGGCCCGTGGACGTGCTCAATAGCTACACGGTGGAGGGCCAACAGGGGCGCAATGTGGTCTACATCCCGCTCTCGAACCCCCGGATGGTCGGGACCGGCGTGCTGCTACGCGTGGGGCGAACGCGGGGGCGTTACGTGCTCCGCCACGTCGAGATCCGTGCAGTGACCGACGAGTGACCAGGCTTGAGCTGGGTGTCGATTCATCGGCCACGAGTTCGATTGATCGTCGATATTGCTTCCGCTTAGTGCAGCTCGGCCCATCCCACAATAAGTGTGCGGTCCTGGGAGTTCGCAAATGAGATTCTGTGACTCTCTCGAGGAAAAAAAGGTTGGGGAGTTTGGCGCCCATGCTGGGCGTTGCCGTTCATACCGCTGGAAGAGAAAAGTACCTGTCGTGACTGCCATCGCGCGTGACCTGTGAGCTTCATCTTCGTTCCTGCACTCATGCGTCACTTTCGTGGACGCTATCCCTTGCCGAGGCCTCGTTGAGAGCTCTAGTTTTCCAGATGACTACCTCGAACCAGTCCGCTGGGCTTGTTGTTTGCGCGGTGCTGACCCCGCTCGCTCTGCTTTACCTCGGTGGCGATGCTGCCACTGACACCGCGCCGGGATTGGTTGCCTCAAGCCTCATCCCTTCGACGAGTCCTACATCACGGCTAGCCGCTCGGCCGCTCCCCATCGCGCGAACCCCTGACGCCGAGAGATCGTCCGCGGTCCTTCCATCTGCTATTGAGCCGCCCGCAGGATCCGAAATGGAGGCGCAGGAAAGTGACGGCAGCGAGATAGGAGAGGCCGTGCACTCTGCTTCAAGCAACCTAACCTCAAAGCTTGAAGCCTTGTTCGACTCCTCGTTGCTCGATGTTCCGCCAGCTCGCTCCAAGGTGGAGCAAGTATTGGATGAGATCGCCGGAAGTCTCGCGATTGATGACAGCTCTTTGCAGTACGACGAAGAGGGTGTCTTGGTGTCAGGCGCGATAGAAGTCGAGGGAACCGGACTTCGAGGGAAGCTCTTGGTAGACGGGAAGAGTGCGCGCATCAGCATCCCGATCGAGATGACCGAACAGAGTCACTTCTTCGCCCGAGCCATCGACGTCAGTCTTGTGATCAAGGATGGCTCTGTGCAGGGAGGTAGGGCTGTCATTCAGCACCACCCGAACACGCTTGGTGACGCGCCAGCTCCACCGGCAGGACATGATCCGTTCGTATGCGGTTGGACACTCAGCACCGGGGTCGATGACGGCGCTTTTGTGGCCATCGAGGCGCAGTACAAGGGAATGTCCCAGGGATGGTCGATCGGTCGTCTTGGGCACTTCAAAGGAGAGTCCTACCCGGGCTACTCACGCTTGGATCCATTCGACCGGATCTACAGCCGTCTCTCCCCCAAGTGGGTCGAGTAGGTGCCTTCATGCACGGCTGCTATAGCTCTACGCGCATGCTCAGTTGGCTCGCACTCGTCGCTGCGGTTGTCGCGTACGCGTTCTCGCTTGGATCGGGCTCGACCGTCTCCACGCTCGTCGCGAACACCCATCGAGCAGATGGTGAGCGACCGATGGGATCCGCCTCGGAAGCACGATCGCTCCCAGCCTCCGACCCGGAGATCGGGTCCAAAGCTCAAGGCCTCGACCGGCCACTGGATCGAGCCACCGACGACCGAGGCACAGGAGAGTCGAGTGCCTTTGTCGAGGATCTCCACCTTGGACCGATCGAGCAGGCAACGCTTGTCGACTGGCTTCTCTGGACCACGACCCTGGTCTCTGCGGAGAGCAGCGCTTCCAACGTAGTGACTCTGGACGTTCGAGATGTCCCTGCATGGACCAGTGGACAGATCTTGAAGCACCCCCAGTCTGGAAGTCGAGGTCCGCGTCTCGAGTGGAAGTTGGACGGTCGGCTTCGTCTCGCGCCAAGTGACGAGAAGACGCCCCTAAAGCTCCAGGTCGTCGTCGGATTCGAAGACTCAACCTGCCAACAGGTCGAGATGATGAACGTCATTGTTCAGCAGGACTACCCGTACACCCACGCGTGGCGCGATTTGCTCGAAGAGGAGCAGGTCACAGGGGCCAACATGTCTTGGAAGAAGGACGAGTCCACTTGGTTTGCCATTCTCTCAAGCTCCTCGAGAACGACGACTGACACGGAGTTCGTCCAGAGGTTCGGAGAACCCCGATCTAAGCCCAGCAAGCTCGAACATCTGCCGGCGCATCTCGTGCTAGCAGATTTCTCTGCGAGCCTATAGGCGAGCGAATCGTTGCGGCTGCTTGCGCCACGCTGGCGTGCAGTCTGTGTCGAGAGTTTCGCGTCGACGCCCTATAGACTTGCTTTCACTTTCCCTACCGAACTGAACCCTATGAAACTCGCTTCTTTGTCCGTCTTGGCTTTCTTGTGCCTCGCTCTGCTTCCTTCGGCTGCAGCGCCTGCCGCCGCGCCCGCCGCTGCGCCAGCGCCCTCCGGTTGCTCGAAGTGTCTCGCCATCTACAGCGTGGACCTCGAACGTGTCCTGCAGACGTGCCCTGATGGCTACGTCAGCGGCGGCCTGAGCTGCAATATCGTCGGTGCGTTCTGCCGCACGGTCGGCGTTTGTAGCCCCGGCGGTTGAGCTACTGGCTAGGCCCTTCGTTGGCGTCCATGCCAAGCGGGTCGACCGCGCATCGGATTGCGGTCATCTCCCGCCACCCTCTCGCCTGGGAGTGTGGCGGGACTCTTCTAAGTCCAGCGCATGGCACGCGCATGTGGGGGGACGGGGTCGGACGGTTTGTAAGGGGGGATGATCCGGCACGCGGATCGGTTCCCGAAGCCTACTTGGCCTTGCTTGGAGGCGTTGCAGGCTCGGGCGGTGCGCCTCAGCCGCCGCCACCTGTCGCCATCTTCGCGAGCGTTGAACGGCGCAGGATCGCGGGGACGAAGAGCGCCCCGATCGCCAACCCCAAAAGGATGAGGGCACCCTCGGTGCCGCGCTCGCGGCCGTAGCGGACGCTCTGTGGATTCTTTGGGTCGTAGAGGATCGGGACGGTCGCACCGACGGCCGTGTCTTCTTGCAGCCCGAGCGACTCGATCGGCGTAGGCAGCTCCGAGGTCACCGATTGGTCGGTGCCGCCGGGGGCGAATTCCACCTGGGCGAACGTCTCGGCCTGTGCGTCGAGGATCGCGCGCTTCTCGGTTCGGAGCTCGACCACCGTGGCGATGGCTTCCACAGCGCCGTCCGCGAAGGCGGTCGAAGCGCGGTACTGGCTGAAGGCCAAGAGGCCCAGCGCGACCGAGAAGGCGGCGGCCGCAACGTTGGCTGGAGAGGTGAGCTTGGACATGGTCGCTGCATGCTCCGGTCTTGCCCGTTCCCCGTCCAGTGTAAGCTGGCCCAAAGCGAACGCTCGCTGATCGTCCCAAGGCTCAACTTCAACGCCCATGTATCGACTCGCTTTTCTCACGCTCGTCGCCGCCGCTTCGCTCTCTTGTGAGGCCGCCGGACGCTATCCCGGACAGGTCGCTGCCCCTACCCACACCTTTGCGGAGACGCGCACCGATCAAGAAGTCGAAGGTCGTCCGACGTTCGGGACCCCCGTTCCGATCCTCGGCACCTCCAGTCGCCTCGTTCCCTTCTCACGTGAAACGAAGCTCGGCTGGTTCAGCGATCGCGATAACTTCCGGGAAGGCGGCGCCTTGTTCTTCAACGATGGGGGAAGAGAGAGCGTTCCGGGACAACGACAAACCTCCAGCGTTCGCTGGCACAACGCCGTGGTGCATGACCTCCGGACCGGTGAGCAATGGACGCTCCTCGAGCAGCGCGGCATCATCTCTCGGTTCTGGTTGCGCGTGGACTGGGCCGATGAACGGGCCAGCCACAACGGGCATGTGTTCGGTGTCACCGTGACCGACAGCAACGGGGACGGGAAGCTCGACGACTACGATCCGATCCGTGCGTTGGCCACCGACCGGGACGGGCGCAACCCGCGCTTCATCACGCCGGAAGGGACGCGGCTCGCGGACGTTCACTACGACGGGCAGGAAGATCTCGCCTACCTGATGGTGAGCGAGGATGCGGACGGGGACGGAGAGTTCTCCACCGAGGAAGCGCCACGCCCGTATCTGTACCGTTTCGGTGAGAATCGGGCCGTGCCGATGCTGATGGCGGACACCGTCGAACGCATCGAGAGCGCCCTGGAATAAAGTACCGGCATGATCCGGACCACCAGCGCATTCGCATTCCTCCTCTTCGCCGTTCCCGCCGCCGCTTGGCCAAGTCTTTACCAGGAGCCGAGCGCTCCCAGCGGCGAGCCAGCCGGGGACGCAGATGCCGCCCCAGCTGACACTGACCCAGAAGCATCCGAGGCGGAGGACCCGCTGGCCGGGCTTGAGTTCCGTTCCATCGGCCCGGCGTTCATGTCGGGTCGTATCTCGGACATCGACGTCCACCCGAAGAGGCAGAGCACGTGGTACGTGTGCGTCGGCAGCGGCGGCGTTTGGAAGACGGTCAACGCGGGCACCACGTGGACGCCGATCTTCGAGGACCAGACCTCGTACTCCGTTGGGTGCTTGGCGATCGACCCGAGCGCCCACGAGACCATCTGGGTCGGTACCGGCGAGAACGTCAGCGGCCGTCACGTCGGCTTCGGCGACGGCCTCTATCGCAGCACCGACGGCGGGGCGACCTTCGAGCCGAAGGGGCTCGAAGCGTCCGAGCGCATCGGCAGCATCATCGTTCATCCCGACGACTCCAACGTGGTGTGGGTGGCCGCCCAGGGACCGCTTTGGACGAGCGGCGGTGAGCGCGGCGTCTACAAGACCACCGATGGGGGCGCGACCTGGACCTGCACGCTTTCCGATGGCCCCTACACGGGTGCAGGCGAGATCATCCTCGACCCCAAGGACTCTGACGTCCTCTACGCAACGACCCACCAGCGTCACCGCACCGTGGCAGCCCTCATGAATGGCGGCCCCGAGTCTGGCATTCACAAGTCCACGGACGGCGGCAACACCTGGACGAAGCTCGCGGGCGGTCTGCCCACCGAGCACGTGGGCAAGATCGGCCTCGCCATCAGCCACTTCGACTCCAATGTGATCTACGCGACGATCGAAGAGGGGCAGCGCAAGGGGGGCTTTTGGCGCTCTAGCGACGGCGGCGCCAGCTGGACCAAGCAGAACGACTACCTTTCGGGCGGCACCGGGCCGCACTACTACCAAGAGATCTTCGCGTCGCCGCACACGCCTGGGCGCGTCTACCAGATGGACGTGCGTCTGCACGTGACCGACGACGGCGGCAAGAACTTCCGTCGGATGAACTACGCGTCGAAGCACTCCGATAACCACGCGCTCGCCTTCGACCCGAACCAGCCGGACTACCTCCTCGCGGGCTGCGATGGTGGCATCTACCAGAGCTGGGACCACGGCGAGACCTGGGCCTTTGCGGCGAACCTGCCGGTGACCCAGTACTACAAGGTGGCCGTCGACGACGCCGAGCCGTTCTACAACGTCTACGGAGGCACCCAGGACAACAACTCCCAGAGCGGGCCTTCGCGGACGCTCAACGCCCACGGCATCCTCAATTCGGACTGGATCGTGACGCTCTTCGGGGACGGCCACGACCAAGCGACGGAGCCCGGCAACCCAAACATCGCGTACTCCGAGTGGCAGCAAGGCAACCTGATGCGTTTCGACCGTGCCACGGGCGAAGTCGTCTACGTCAAGCCGCAGCCCGAGGAGGGCGCGGAGTCGGAGCGCTTCAACTGGGATGCGCCGATCCTCATCAGTCCCCACAACCCGGCCCGCGTTTACTTCGCGAGCCAGCGGGTTTGGAAGAGCGACACGCGCGGCGACGACTGGACCGCCATCAGCGAAGATCTCTCCCACGGCATCGACCGCTTCCAACAGCCCATCATGGGTCAGACCTGGGGGCCAGAGGCTGCGTGGGACACGTTCGCCATGAGCCAGTTCGGCACGATCACCTCGCTGGCGGAGTCGCC
The DNA here is from genome assembly GCA_938030175.1 of uncultured bacterium. Lineage (GTDB taxonomy): Bacteria > Planctomycetota > UBA1135 > UBA1135 > Saltatorellus. Next base: position 10,717 of record CALHGQ010000220.1, read on the forward strand.
GGTGGCCGAGGGCCTTCTGTGGGCCGGCACCGACGATGGCCGCGTGCACGTGACCGAAGACGGTGGCGGCACGTGGCGTGCGATCGATGAGCTCCCTGGCGTGCCGAAGAACTTCTTTGTGAACGACATCAAGGCGGACCGCTTCGATCGTGCCACTGCGTACGTCGTTTGCGACGACCACAAGAACGGTGACTTCTCGGCGTACGTCATGAAGACCACCGACTTGGGCGCCACCTGGACCAAGATCACCGAGGGCATCCCCGAGCGGCACATCGCCTGGCGCATCGTCCAGGACCACATCGACGCGAACCTGCTGTTCCTCGGCACGGAATTCGGTGTCTTCTGCTCCACCAACGGCGGGGCTGCGTGGCGTCCGCTGCAGGGCGGCATGCCCACGATCCCGGTGCGCGACGTCGAGATTCAAACCCGCGAGAACGACCTCGTCTGCGCGACCTTCGGGCGCGGCTTCTACATCCTTGACGACTACTCCAGCCTGCGGGGCCTGACCGACGACGTGCTGGCCAAGGAGGCCGAGCTCTTCGCCGTGCGTGATGCGCTCTGGTACGTGCCCAAGCGCCCGCTGGGTGCGAGTTCACCCTTGGGCAAGGCATCCCAGGGAGACGCGCTCTTCGTGGCCCCGAACCCAGACTTCGGCGCCGTGTTCACCTACCACCTTGGCGAGGGCTACAAGACTGCGGCCGAGATGCGCAAGGAAGCCGCGAAGGATGCGGGGGAAGGAGAAGCGCCCGCCCCGCTGAGCTTCGATGCGTTCCGCACGGAGGAAGAAGAGCCGACGCCTGCCGTGGTCCTGACCATCCGCGACGCAGGCGGTCAAATCGTCACGCGCCTGGAAGGCCCAGCCTCCAAGGGCTTCCATCGCGTCTCATGGGATCTGCGTCGACCGGGCACCGATGCCTGGCAGCGGAGCGTCGAGGTGGAAGAGTGGGACAACGGTTCGGGCGGAGGGCCCCTGTGCGCTCCTGGTCAGTACACCGTCCACTTCGGCACCCGGGTCAACGGAATCCACTCCGACTTCGGCATCCAGCAGCCGTTCACGGTGAAGCCCCTCGGCGGCGGCAGCCTGCCCGGCGCGGATCCCGCGGCCGTGGCGGCTTTCCGCTCGGAGATGGCAGAAGCGTCCCGCGTCATGTCCGCTACGACGGCTTCCCTGGCCGACACCCTCGAGCGTGTGGGGGCCATCCGCTCGGTCCTGCGTCGCACGCCATCGGTGCCGCCAGCCGTGGACGCGGAGGCCCAAGGCCTCGAGCAACGCCTCAAGGAACTGCAGCGTCGCATCAGCGGCGATGAGTTGCTCGACGTCTTCAACGAGCAAGGGCCCATGTCCATCGGCGAGCGTATGAATCTGGCCTCCCTCGGGACCGCGTTCTCGACCTACGGTCCAACGCCGAACCATCGTAAGGCGCTCGATATTGCGCTGCGCGATCTTGACGCAGCCGTGCAGGAGCTGCGCTCCATCAATGACTCGGAGTTGCCGCGCCTGAACGCTACCCTGGACGCAGCGGGCGCCCCCTGGACCCCCGGCCGCTAGCCCCTGACTCTGCCCCCCCCGTGCCCCTCACTTTCCTATGAACCAATCTCTTCATCGCCGCTCTCTCCTCAAGAAGGGCGGACTCCTTTCCGCTGCCGCCATGACCGCAGGCCCCGCCGCCTGGGCGTCCGGCCTGAGCGCCAAGCAGGAAGGCAAGCTCCGGCATGCCGCGATCGGTTGCGGCGGCATGGGGGCGACGGATCTCCCCAACATTGCGTCGCACCCGAACGTCGAAGTGGTCGCGCTCTGCGACATCGACACCGCGATGTTTGAGAAGGTCAAGGAGCACGCGCCGAACGCAAAGACGTTCCAGGACTACCGCGTGATGTTCAAGGAGATGGCCGGGCAGATCGACTCGTGCAACGTGTCCACGCCGGACCACATGCACGCGGCCATCGCCATGGCGGCGATGGCGGCGGGCATTCATGTGTACTGTCAGAAACCCCTGACTCGGACTGTGGCGGAGGCCCGCGCCATGGCGAAGCTCGCGAAGTCGAGCGGTGTCGTGACGCAGATGGGCATCCAGAACCACTCGAACGCGAACTACGCATCCGGCAAGGCGCTCTTCGAGCAGAATTTGATCGGCAAGATTTACGAGGTCCACGTTTGGTCGGATCGGCCCGCCGGCTGGTGGCCCCAGGGCGTGGAGCGCGCGGAGGGATCGGACGAGGTTCCGTCGACCGTGGATTGGGATCTGTGGCTCGGCATCGCGCCCGAGCGGCCCTACCTCAAGGGCGCCTATCATCCGTTCCAATGGCGCGGTCGAGAGGACTTTGGCACGGGGGCCCAGGGAGACATGGCGTGTCACCTGATGGACCCTGCCCTTTGGTTCCTTGGTCTCGGCGCTCCGCTGACCGTTCGATCCGATGGGCCCGCACCGAACGGTGAGACCTATCCGCTCTGGTCGCGCGTTCACTACACGTTCCCCGCGAACGAGCTCACGATGCCTGGGCCCTTGCCGCTGACGTGGCACGACGGCGGCAAAAAGCCGCCCGTGGACCTCTTGGAGGGACTTGGCATCGACCGCGAGGCGCTTCCCGCCAACGCGTGCCTATTCGTCGGTACCGAGGGCGCGCTGGTCGCCAATCCGTATGACCGTCAGGTGCTCCTGCCCGCGGCGAAGTTTGCGGATCACAAGATCCCGACGCCGCCCGCCAAGGACCACTGGCACGAGTGGGTCAACGCCTGCCTCGGCAAAGGAAAGACGACGGCGCCGTTCGACTACAGCGCTCACCTCACGGAGGTTGCGCTCCTCGGCAACATCGCCCTGCGCTACCCGCACCAGACGCTGCGCTGGGACGCGGAGGCCATGGCGTTCCCCGAGGTGCCCGGCGCGAACCCTCACCTGAGCCCGACCGTCCGCGACGGCTGGTCCATCGAAGGCATGTAGCCGGGAACGCTGACCCACGAAAAAGGGCTGCCGCTTGGCAGCCCTTTTTCGTGTCAGCTCAGAATCTCGTGCACGACGCGGGCCTCTTCGACTCCCGTGAGCCGCATGTCGAGCCCCTGGCTGCGATAGGTGAAGCGCTCGTGCTCGATGCCGAGCAAGTGCAGGATCGTGGCGTGCAGGTCGCGCACGTGCACGGGGTCCTTCGTGACGTTGAAACTGAAGTCGTCCGTCGACCCGTAAACCGTGCCGGGCTTGATGCCCGCACCGGCTAGGAGGACGCTGAAGCAGCGCGGGTGGTGATCGCGTCCTACTTCCGGGCTCTTCCAGTCCCCTTGACCTGCCACGCTGCGCCCGAACTC